>NZ_JBHVOL010000006.1:0-466100 GCF_042887925.1 Kitasatospora sp. NPDC057904 | reverse complement strand
TAGGTTCCGTCCGGTCGATCATGTGCGGAGCCAGATGGCGAGGGCGGCTGCGGTGACGGTGCCGAGGTAGACGTAGCCGCGTTTGTCGTATCTGGTGGCGACCGCTCTGGCGTGCTTGAGCTTGTTGATGGCCCGTTCGACGGTGTTCCGCTTCCTGTACCGCTCCTGGTCGAAGCCCGGCGGCCGCCCTCCGCGTGAACCCTTGTGCAGGCGGGCGGCCCGGCTGTCGGTCTTCTCCGGGATCGTGTGCCGGATGCCGCGCCGGCGCAGGTAGTCGCGGCACGGCCCGTTGCTGTAGGCCTTGTCGGCGGCCAGGCTGTCGGGCTTCCTGCGGGGCCTGCCCGGTCCGATCCGCGGGACCCGGATCTTCTCCAGTACGGGCTCGAACTGCGTGCAGTCCGCCCGCTGTCCCGGTGTGATGACGAGGGACAGCGGGCGGCAGCGGCCGTCCGCGCTCAGGTGGACCTTGGTGGTGAAGCCGCCGCGCGAGCGGCCGAGGCCCTCGCCTCCCTCACCACCTCCGCCAGGCGGGCGACGAGGCTCTGCCACGGCGTCTCGTCCTGGTGTTCTCCCGGCCCAGCCCCCTTTGATCCAAGGGCTGGTGGCGGACCGGTGCGGGCGCCGGCCGCGTGCTGGTGGGCCCGGACGACGGTGGAATCGACGGAGATGTCCCAGTCGATGTCCCCGGCAGCATCCGCTTCCGCCTGGATTTGCTGGAGCAGACGCTCCCACGTCCCGTCGGCCGACCAGAGCCGATGGCGTTCGTAGACCGTCTTCCACGGCCCGAACCGCTCGGGCAGGTCGCGCCAGTGCACACCGGTCCGCACCCGGTGCAGGATCCCGTCGATCACCTGCCGGTGGTCCCGCCACCGGCCACAACGCCTGTTGCTGACCGGCAGGAACGGCCGCAGCCGTTCCCACTCGGCATCCGTCAGATCACCCCGCCCCATGCCCCGAACAACGACCAAGCCGGGCGATAGTCACATGATCGACCGGACAAGTCCTAGTTGACTGCACAGGCGGGTCGGCGACGGGTACTCACCCCCGCCGACCCGCCGCTCTCGGCCGCACACACCTCCGATCAAGGAGAGTCCACATTGAAGTCCGCCATCGCTGACCGCGTCCACGCCGGCTCCTTCTTCGACCTCGACCGCAAGGACCCGGACCTGATCCGGCTCCGCGAGGAGGGTGCGGAGACGGCGCTGCCGTTCGCCCTGATGGAGCGCCTGGTGAAAACTGGCACCCCCTATGCCGAGCACGCCCGATCGCTGCGCAGCGAACCCGTCACCGTGGCCGGGGCTACATTCGACTGGTTCCACGCCGAACTCCCCGCCGAGATCGCCAACGAGATCAACTTGGCGGACTACCGGATCGCCGAACACACCGACGAGCGCCGCACGGTCCTCGTCCAAGCGCTGGACCGCCTCTCGCTGGTCCACCCCGAAGGTTTCGACCGCGTACGCGAGTTCGTCCGGGGCCTGCTGTGGGTGGGTCTCAAGCCCGGTGCCCGAGTCTCCTCACTGACGAGCTCCAGCGACCCCGCGCTCCCGTACGTCATCGTGTTCTCGGACAAGGCGGCGCGCCACATCCCGCCGAACACCGTCAGCGAGCAGCCCTCCCACCTCTACCTGGCGGAGAACCTGCTACATGAGGGCACCCACCAGTCGATCAGCTTCCACGTCCTCCAGCACCAGGTCTTCGCCGACGGCTACTCGTCCAAGACCTCTCCCAAGATCGAGATCAGGTGGCGGGCCGGTCAGGGAGAGGACCGCAACCAGTACTGGGAGATCGACCGGGCCTTCCACGCGACCTGCGTCTACAACCAGCTGCTCCGGTTCCGCCAGACCGAACTGCGCCGCGACGACCTCACTCGCGCCGAGCGCGCGAACTTCCAGAGCGCCTACGACGAGGGACTGCCGGCCGTGCGCTACCTCATGCGCGAACTCGAACTGCTCACCGCGCACTTCACCCTGCACGGGCGGGAGCTGCTGGCCGACCTGCGCCACCAGACCGACCACCTGTAGTGCCACGCTGAGCACACCCGAACGACGGAGGTCACGTGCTGGATCACCTCATCACCCATGACGACAGCCTGCGGATGGTCCCCACCGACCGGAACGAGCTGACCGCCGCTGTCGGCCAACTCCACGAGGAACTGCGGTCCTTGTCCGAGGGGACCGACCCCGCCCGTACCCGGGTACTGACCAGATGGATCGGCATCGCTCAGATGTGCCTGGGCAACCACGACGAGGCCCGCACGTTCCTCCGGCAGTCGCTCGACATCGCCGCGACGATCGGCAACAGCAGGGCCGTCGTCGCCACCGGGCTCAACCTCGGCGACGCGCACCGCTACGCCGGGGACGCACAGAGCGCGGACGCGCTCTACCGCAGTGCCCTGAACACCGCCCGAGGCCAGCACCCGGAACTCCTCGACTACGCGCTCCAGCACACCGGCAAGCACCTGATGGAGCGCGGAGACCTCGCGGGCGCGCAGGGCCACCTGCAAGAAGCGCTGCGGCTGCGGATCGCCAAAGGGGATACCGAGTTGGTCGAGTCCACACAGGCCGCACTCGACCGGGTCGAGCTGCTGATCAGCCAGACCGGCGCAGCGGCGGCCGGTCCCGCCGCACCCGGCCAATGGAGCCGCCAGTGGACCGCCTGGCTCCAGTCCCGGACCACGGCACGAACGTCGTCCCAGTGGGCACTCGATCTCCCGGCGCTCCGGAACGCCGTGGCCGGGCTCACCACACACCAACGGGTACACCCGCGCCACCTGAGCCACCAGCGCGACCAGTCGTTCCCGTCGGTGCTGCTCGCCGCGATGGCGGAGGAGGCCGAGAAGGCCGTCGCCGCCAACGGATACCTCCACAACGGCAAGTGGAATGCCGCCGTCGGTGACGCCGCCAACCACTTCGCCGAACAGGTCGATCTCGCCACAGTCGTCGCGCGGTCCACCGGCCTGGACGTCGAGCCGCCGCACACCGGTGTCTACATCGCCTATGAGGAAGGACAGCACCTCGACTTCCACCTGGACGAGTTCGGCTTCGGCGAGGCCAACCTGCTCCTCTGCCTCAAGCACGATCGTCCCACCGGCGCGTCCCGGGTCAGCACCACCGTGTTCATCAACGCCGACGGCTACCTCGAATGCGAGCTCGCCGCAGGCGACTGCGTCGTGTTCGACGGCGCACTCACGCCGCACGGCCGGACCCCCCTCAGCGCCGGGGAGGCCATCACGCTCATCAGCTTCGGCTTCCGCGCCCGCGATGAGGCCCCTCGGACGCTCACGGGCCTCCCGCCGATCCCGGTGTAACGACGGGCCGTCGACGTCGAGGAACAGCAGCGGACGCTGCGCGGTGTCGGTCACGTCGGCACGATAGTGCGGGCCGCCGGCCGTCGTTCGTCACCGCCGGGCCGACGGGCGGACTGCCGCCGTACCCCGAGGTGTCCCGCGGTGCCCCGGCATTCCGTAGGCTGATCGTCGCCGATGAGCAGGTGAGCAACCAGGAGCTGCGGGGGGAATGCCATGACGGCGGAGCGTCGGCGTAGGGCGGCGGTGGTCGGGTACTGGCGGGCGGTGGAGCTCTTCAGCCCGCAGAAGGTACCGGCCGCGTCCCTTCGCGAGCGGGTGTACGAGGTCTCACCGGATCGGCCGCTGCCCTGGCAGGACGGCCATCCGCTGCGCCGGTTGCCGCTGGAACCGGGCTTCACGTGGCAGCACGTCGTCTACGGCGGGGTCTTCCCGTTGAGCGCGGTGCGGGACGCCCTCCTGGAGGTCTTCGGCGAGGACGACGAGGACCACGACGGGCGCATGGCCGGCGAGAGCGCGCTGTTCGCCCTGACCGTCAACGACGAGGGCCGGCTGCTCCTCGACTCCCCGATCTTCTCCACCTGTGCCTGGGCGACCGGACGCGCCCGCCGCCCGGGGCCCGGACGGCCGGGCTGGCTGGACGGTTTCGACGGGGAGGCCCAGTCCTGGCACGCACGGGCCGGTGAACTCGGCGAGGACCCGGTACCGGTGCTCGCGGCGGAAGGCGGTCTGGCCGCGGAGGCGCTCACCGCAGCGCGGGCCCTCCTCGCAGAGGGAACCGATGGACCGGACGACGGCGCGGACGGGTCGGAGAGCCCGGTCGGCACCCGTCACATCACGGCGGCGGACCTGCTCGGCTTCGCCTCCGACCTCGCCGACGACTGGTCCGTGGCGAAGGACCTGGCGCCGTTCGCCGTCCGGGTCAGGAGCGTGCAGGTCCGGTCCGACCGCGCCGACGACGTGGACCAGCAGGACTTCCTCAACAGCTTCATCGCCGCCGACCTCGACCGCGTCACCCGCGACCTGGCGCTGAACGATCCCGGCCAGGCCCTGGGGACCTACCTCGCGCCCGCCGCGGCCTTCCGCCCCGAGCACCGGATCGACCTCCGCCACCAGCCGGAGCAGGCGCTCCTCCGGGTGCGTCCCGCCGCGGCCCCGCCCGGCCGGTGGCCGGCCAGTACGAAGTACCCGCTGGCGCTCAGCCAGCAGTTCGCCGTCAACCTCGTCGGGGGCGAACTCACCGACTCCGCCGGCGTCTTCGCCGTGAACGGCCCACCCGGCACCGGCAAGACGACGATGCTGCGCGACATCGTCGCCCACCTCGTCGTGGAGCGCGCGACGCGGCTGGCGCGGCTCCGGCTGCCGTCGGCCGCCTTCAGCGACACGACGCACCAGTGGAAGTCCGGGGAGTACTCCCGCACCGTCAGGGAGCTGCGTCCGGAGCTCACGGGATTCGAGATGGTCGTCGCCTCCGCCAACAACGGCGCCGTCGAGAACATCTCCACCGAGATCCCCTCGCTGGGGGCCGTCCACGAGGACTGGCACGCCCAGGCCGACTACTTCGCCGAGCAGGCCACCCGCCTGCTCAAGGGCGAGCCCGCCTGGGGTGCCATCGCGGCGAGACTGGGCAGCAAGAGGAACCGCGGCGAGTTCGTCTCCCGCTTCTGGTGGGGCCAGGAGAAGGCGTCCGACGCCCGACCCGACAACGGCAACGGCAACGGCAGTGGCCCGCGGGCCGACGCCCGCCCGTCCGCCGGCCGGACCACACGGCGTGACGGCTGGATCGACACCGGGCGCGGCCTGCAGCACCTGATGGCCGAGTACGCCGCCTCCCCGCAGAGCGGCGTGTGGCGCGCGGCCGTCGACCGGTTCCGCAGCGCGCTGGCCACCGTCGAACGGCTCGGCGCCGAGCGTGCGGAGGCCGCCGAGGCCCTGTCCGGTCTGCCCGCCGCGCGGGCCGCGGCCGAGGCCGCCGCCCGCGCCGTCCGGACCACGGCCGAGGACCTGCGACACCGTCAAGAGGACCTTGCCGGAGCCGCCCGGGCGGCCGCCGAGGCGCAGCGTCGGCTGGAGGACTGCGAGCGCGAGCGGCAGGCGCACTTCGAGCGGCGCCCCGGGTTCACCGTCAGCCTCTTCACCGCCGGCCGGGCGGCTCGCGACTGGCACGCGGGCGACGCGCCGCTCGCCGAGCGCGAGCAGGCCGCCCGCCTCGCCGCCGACGGGGCCAGGGATGCCGAACAGCGGGCGGGATCGGCCGCACACCTGGCCGACACCGCGCTGCACCACCACCGCGCCGAGCATGCCGACGCCGTCGAGCGGGCCGAGCGCCTCGATGCCACTCTCGCGACGGCCCGCGCGCGCTGGGGCGATCGTGTGCCCTCCCCCGAGCTGTTGGCCGAGTCCGAGCGCCGCGAGCTCTCGTCCCCGTGGGCCGACGAGGAGATCACGGCCGCGAGGACCGAGGTGTTCTTCGCGGCGATGGAGGTCCACAAGGCCTTCCTCCGGTGCACCGCGAAGACGATGCGGGCCAACCTCAGGGCCGCCATGGACGTGGTCTCCGGAGCCGCTCCGAAGACCGTGCCCGAGGAGGCCCGCCGCGCCGCGTGGCAGAGCCTCTTCCTGGTCGTTCCCCTGGTGTCGACCACGTTCGCCTCGCTCGACCGGGTCTTCTCCGGCCTCGGCCGCGAGTCCCTCGGCTGGCTCTTCATCGACGAGGCCGGGCAGGCCACCCCGCAGATGGCGGTCGGAGGACTCTGGCGGGCGCGGCGGAGCGTGGTCGTGGGCGACCCGCTCCAGTTGGAGCCCGTCGTCGTCCTGCCCTGGACGGCCCAGCAGGCGCTGCGCCGCGACTTCGGCGTGGACGAGGAGTGGGCGCCGAGCCGCACGTCCGTCCAGCGGGTCGCCGACCGCGCCAACCGGTACGGCACGACGCTGCCCGCCGAACTCCCGGACGGCTCCACCGAGGTGTGGGTCGGCGCGCCGCTCCGCGTCCACCGCCGTTGCGACGACCCGATGTTCGCGGTCAGCAATGCCATCGCCTACGACGGCCTGATGGTCCACGGCACCCCTGATCGCGGGGCGTTCCCGTACGCGGGCAGCTCGTGGGTCGACGTCGCCTCCCCGCAGGCCGAGGGCCACTGGATCCCGGAGGAAGGGCGGGCCCTGCGGCAGATCGTCGAGAAGCTGCTCGACCGCGGGGTCTCCGCCGACGACATCTTCGTCATCAGCCCGTTCCGCGACGTCGTCGCCGGCGCGCAACGCGTCACCCGCGGCCTGTTGGACCGTACGCGCGTCGGCACCGTCCACACGACGCAGGGCAAGGAGTCGGACGTCGTCATCCTGGTGCTCGGCACCGACCCCCGGCACCCCGGGGCACGCGGCTGGGCCGCCTCCCGGCCCAATCTCCTCAACGTCGCGGTCAGCCGCGCTCGCCGCCGCCTGTTCGTCATCGGCAACCGGGACGCCTGGCGCGACCAGCGCTTCTTCAACACTCTGGCCGACGCCCTGCCCACCCATGTGTGGCACCCGCCGCGGTGACCTCCGCAGGAAGCCTCCGTACCGAGCGGGCGCGCCCTGGCTCCGACCCCCGTGCGGGGCCGGGGCGCGCCCGGCCGCCTACCCCGCGTGAACCGCGGTGTTCTGGCAGGCGTGCAGGAGCCACCGTCCGTCGGTGCCGCGCGTCATGACGTAGAGCGGGCTGCCCTCGGAATCGCCGTCGGCCGACCGGTAAACCTGGCGCACCTTGACGGCGGCGACGTCCGGGCGCAGGAACCGCACGTGCGCCACCTCGTACGTCACCTGCCCGTCCCAGTCGTCGGCGGGCAGCACGGCGCGGGTGAACCCGGCGATCGCCTCGCGCCCGAGCAGGACCCTGCCGTGCGCGGTGGTCCACAGGGCGTCGGGGTGGAAGAGGGCCAGGAAACCGTCCACGTCCTTGGCCCGCTGGGTGCGCTCGACGGTGGCGACGACGTCGGCGATGGCTTTGATATCGGGGTTCTCGGTACTCGTTTCGTCACTCATGCCGACCACCCTCGCCCTTCAAGTGGGCTTGAGGTCAAGGGAAACCGGCCTGCGGACGGCGGATCGACGGGAGTACGGTTCCGCGCATGGGTCCTCACCAGCCGCTCCCCCGCGACCTGTCCGCCGCCGCGTCGACCATCGCCGTGCCCGTGAGCGTGCGGGACCTCCGCCCGGAGGACCTGCCCGCGTGCACCTGGTCCGGATCGGCCCTCCATCTCCGCAGCGTGGAACGGGAGTTGCTGCGCGCGGCGGCGGGCGACGTCGACTACCTGGCCGTCTGCACACCCGTGGACATCCCGGTGGCCATCGGCGGCGTCGACTACCGGGCCGCTGCGGGCGCCGGCACGATCTGGCAGCTCGCGGTGCTCCCCGCCCTCCAGTCCCGCGGCCTGGGCACGCTCCTGATCCGCGCCGCCGAACAGCGCATCAGGGACCGCGGCCTCCGCCGGGCCGAACTCGGCGTCGAGGAGGACAATCCCCGGGCCCGCGCCCTGTACGAGCGCCTGGGCTACGTCGCTTACGGGCGCGAGACCGACGCCTGGGACGAGGAAGCGCCCGACGGATCGGTCCGCCGCCACGAGACGATGTGCGTCCTGATGCGCCGGGAGCTGTGACGCCCCGGCTGCGCGGGCACTCATGCCCCCCCGTGATCGTTCTCCCCGCGGCACATACGGGAGAGGAGCAGGATGCGGCGGCGGCCGTCCTGGGATAGCGGCGTCACACCGGGCCGGGCAGGGGTCCGACCAGCCCGCGGGACTGGAGCACCGGGCGGACGCCCTCACCGAACCAGTAGGCCTCCTCCAGGTGCGGGTACCCGGAGAGGACGAAGTGGTCGACGCCGAGGGCGTGGTACTCCTCGATCCGGTCGGCGACCTGTTCGTGGCTGCCCACGAGAGCGGTGCCCGCGCCGCCCCGGACCAGGCCGACGCCGGCCCACAGGTTCGGGTGGATCTCCAACTCGGCACGGGAGCCCCGGTGGAGGGCCAGCATCCGCTGCTGGCCCACCGACTCGCTGCGGCCCAGCAGGTGTTGGGCCCGCGCGACCTCGGCGTCGCCGATGTCGTCCAGGAGCCGCTCGGCCTCCTGCCAGGCGTGGCGGGAGGAGTCGCGCGAGATGGTGTGCAGGCGGATGCCGAAGCGGATTTCCCGGCCCTCGGCCTCCGCGAGTCCGCGGATCCAGTCGATCTTCTCCTTGACCTGCGCGGGCGGCTCGCCCCACGTCAGGTAGACGTCGGCGTGCCTGGCGGCGACCGGTCCCGCGGCGGGCGAGGAGCCGCCGAAGAACACCGGGACGGCCGGCGTCGGCGGCACGGGCACGTGGGCGCCGGCCACCCGGTAGTGGGCGCCCGCGAAGTCGAACGGCGTCCCGCTCCAGGCGCCGCGCACCACGGTGAGGAACTCGTCGGTCCTGGCGTAGCGGCCGTCGTGGTCCAGGTGGTCGCCGAAACGGGCCTGCTCGTCGGCGTCCCCGCCGGTGACGACGTTGAGCAACAGCCGGCCGCGGGTGGCCCGCTGGTAGGTGGCGGCCATCTGGGCGGCGAGGGTGGGTGAGATCAAGCCGGGGCGGAAGGCGACGAGGAACTTCAGGCGCTCGGTCTCGTGGGCGAGGAAGGCCGTGGTGAGCCAGGCGTCCTCGCACCAGGTGCCGGTCGGGGTGAGCACCGCCTCGAAGCCCAGCCGGTCGGCGGCCTTGGCGATCTGCGCGAGGTACTCGACGTCGGGCCGGCGCACGGCGGCGGCCGCCCGGCCGGGGACGGCGTTCGCCGCCGCACCGTCGAGGTTGCTGGCGTAGGCGTGGCGGTCGACCAGGCCGCGGCCGTCGCCGCCGGTCGGCAGGAACCAGTGGAGGTGAACGTTCACGGTGGATGCTCCGGAGTGGTTCGGGGGGGCGCAGCGGGGATGGTGTCGTCGTTCGGCGCACGGCAGGAGCGCGCCTCGACTGTGCACGGACGGGGAGGGCCGACTACACGCGACGGCTGCCGATGGGCTCGGCCGGATCGGGCCGTGGAGGCAGGCGGGCGGGGCGCTCTCAGCAGGAGCGACAGGCAGCGGAACAGACCCGGAGGAGGTCGATGTGACCGCGGGTCGTCAGGGCGACGGAGCGCTGCTGCATGCCGTGGAAGCTAGCCGGACTGCGCCGACGGCGTCAACGGGTGCCCGGAGGGCGGCCCGGGGAGCTTTCATACGGCCGCAACACCTCGGCAACGATCATGGCGGATATTGATCAGGTCAATCGTTCGACCGACGCGGTGAGGCCCGCGACCGGCCCGACCGGGCCGGGACCGCCGTCTCGGCACCGCTCACCGACGGTCGCCTCCTTCACCGCCACCGCCTTTCTGGAGCCACCATGCGCCCGCGCCGGGTCCTCGTCGCCGCCCTCGCTGCCCTCGTCTCCCTCGTGCCCCTCACCGCGTGCAGCAGCAGCGCGTCGTCCGGCGCCAAGTCCGCCGACAACCCGTACCAGCTCACCGAGCCGGGGACGCTCCACGTCGGCACGCTCTCGGACGCGCCGCCGAACGTCTACCTCAAGGACGGCAAGTTCACCGGCTTCGACAACGACCTCTTCGCCGCCGTCGCCGCCAAGGCCGGCCTGAAGGTCCAGTTCGCCTCGACCGACTTCTCGGCCCTGCTGTCCCAGGTCGCCAACCACAAGTTCGACGTGGGCAGTTCGTCCATCACCGTCACCGAGGCGCGCAAGAAGACGGTGGCCTTCACGAACGGCTACGACTTCGGCTACTTCGGGCTCGACGTGCCCGCGGGTTCGTCCGTCACGAGCTTCGACCAGCTGACGGGCAAGCGGGTCGTCGTCGTGCAGGGGACCGTCCAGGACGACTACGCCACCAAGCGCAACCTCAACCCGGTGCGCGTCCCCGACTACAACAGCGCGCTCAACCAGCTGAAGACCGGCACCGCCGAGGCCTGGATCTCCCCCGCCGAGATCGGCGAGAAGAGCGCCAACGACAGCGGCGGCAAGGTGGTGCTCGTCCAGAAGCAGCTCAGCCCCTCGCCGACCGCCTTCGCCGTCGCGCCGGACCGGCCGCAGCTGCTCGCCGCCCTGGACAAGGGCCTCGACGAGGTCATCGCGGACGGCACCTGGAACCGCCTCCAGGACCAGTACTACCCGGGCCGCGCCGTGCCGGACGGCTTCCACCCCGGCAGCGGGACGGCGTCCGGTGGCGCGACGGCGGGCCAGTCGACGCCGGCCGCCCCCACCGCGTCCGCGACGCCCTGACCCCCAGCCGATCCGGCCCTACTCACCAATCAGGAGATCGACGTGGACCAGCTGGGCACGCTGGCGGAGACGTTCTTCAACTGGGGATCGATGCGCGAGGCGATCTCCGACCTGCTCACCACCGGCGTCCCCAACACGCTGATCCTCGCGGCGACTTCGGCCGTCATCGGCACCGTCCTCGGCCTGCTGCTGGCCGTGGCCGGGATCTCCCGGACCCGCTGGCTGCGGTGGCCGGCCCGCGCCTACACCGACGTGTTCCGCGGCCTCCCCGCCGCGGTCACCATCCTGCTGATCGGCGTGGGGCTGGCCCCGCAGGGACTTCGCATCTGGGGGCCCGACCCGTACCCGCTGGGGATCCTCGCGCTCTCGCTGATCGCCGCCGCCTACTTCGGCGAGATCTTCCGCTCGGGCATCCAGAGCGTGGAGGCGGGCCAGCTGGAGGCCGCCCGCGCGCTCGGCTTCCGGTACAGCGCCGCGATGCGGCTGATCATCGTCCCGCTCGGGATCAGGCGGGTCCTGCCCGCCTGGGTCAACCAGCTCATCGCGCTCATCAAGGACTCCAGCCTGATCTACTTCCTCGGGCTCACCGCCGGGCAGCGGGACCTGTTCCGGATCGGCCAGGACGCCGCCGCCACCACGGGCAACGAGTCCGCGCTCGTCCTCGCCGGGCTGTTCTACCTCCTGCTCACCGTGCCGCTGACGCACCTGGTCAACGTGATCGACCGCCGTCTGCGGAACGGCCGCCGGGTCACCGAACCGGCGCCGGCCGAGACACCTGCCGGGGCACCCGCCCGGGAAGCGCTGCGGGAGCCACTGTCGACCACCGCGCCCGAGGGAGCGACCCGTGCCTGACGAGCGACCCACCCCCGCGTTCTCCCCGGTCAGCCTGGCCACCCGCGACCTCCACCTGTCCCTCGGCGGCAACCCCGTCCTGCGCGGCGTCGACCTGGACGTCCCCCGGGGGAACACCCTCTGCGTGATCGGGCCGTCCGGCTCCGGCAAGTCGACGCTGCTGCGCGCCGTCAACCGCCTGGTCGAGCCCGACCGCGGCGACGTCCTGCTGGACGGCGAGAGCGTGCTGCGCCGCGACCCCGACCGGCTGCGCCGCCAAGTCGGCATGGTGTTCCAGCAGTTCAACCTCTTCCCGCACATGACCGTCCTGCGCAACCTGACCCTCCCCCTGCGCAAGCTCAAGGGCCTCTCCCGCGACGCCGCCACCGAGGCCGCCCTCCGCCAGCTCGACCTGGTCGGGCTGCGCCACAAGGCGGACGCCCGCCCGGGCCGGCTCTCCGGCGGGCAGCAGCAGCGGGTCGCCATCGCCCGCGCCCTGGTGATGGATCCCCAGGTCATGCTCTTCGACGAGGCCACCTCCGCGCTGGATCCGGAACTGGTCAAGGGCGTCCTGTCGTTGATGGCGGACCTCGGCCGCGCGGGCATGACGATGGTGGTCGTCACGCACGAGATGGGCTTCGCCCGCGAGGCCGCCGACGGCGTCGCCTTCATGGACGGCGGCGTCGTGGTCGAGTCCGGCCCGCCCGAGGCGGTCTTCGGCGCGCCGCAGAGCCCGCGGCTGAGGACGTTCCTCTCGGACGTACTGTGACGTAACATCGTTGGCCTGCACTGGAGTTGTGTCACCCCGCCGACGTTCACCGGAGGACACGCCATGCGCCGCGCCGCCACCGCCCTCACCGCCGCCGTGTCCGTGCTCCTGCTCGCGGCACCCGGGGTCGCCCCGTCGGCCCACGCCGACCCGGCGACCCCGGTCGTCCTCGTCCACGGGCGCAACGCGGACCCGGGCGTGTGGCGGGCCACGATCGCCGGCCTGGAGGCGAAGGGCTTCCCGGCCGACCGGATCTTCGCCTGGTCGTACGACACCTCTCAGTCCACGAACGAGGTCCTGGCCGGCCGGCTCTCCGCCTACGTCGACCAGGTGCTCCAGAAGACCGGCGCGGCCAGGGTCGACATCGTCGCGCACAGTCTGGGCAGCCTGCCGAGCCGCTGGTACGTCGAGTTCGGCGACGGCGCACGCACGGTCGCGCACTGGATCTCCCTGGCCGGTCCCAACCACGGCACCGGCCTCGCCTGGCTCTGCGCCGCGTGGGACCAGGGCTGCCGCGACATGACGCCCGGCTCGTACGTCGTCACCAACCTGAACCGGGACGACGAGACACCCGGCCGCGTCCACTACTGGACCTTCTGGTCCCCCTGCGACGAGCAGATCCTCCCCAACGCGAGCACCCCGCTGAACGGCGCCACCAACACCGAGACGTCGTGCCTCAAGCACAACGACTTCCTCACCGACCCCGCCGTGATCGACGCCGTCGCCGGGATCCTGGCTGCCGGGTAGGGCCCCCTCCGTCCCGGCCGGGCTCACGGCAGCCAGTGCACCGGGGAGACCTCGCGGATGTGGATGAGGACGTCGAAGGCCCCGGCCAGGGAGGCGACGGCCAGGTGTTCGGCGGCGTCGCGCTCCGGGGTGTAGACACCGCTGACGACGCGGGCCTTCGCCGGTCCGTCCCACTGCCCGCGCACGTCCTCGTCGCGCAGATCCAGCCAGCGCGCGGGCAGGCCCGTCTCACCGAGCCTCGCGTCGACGAAGTCCGCGGCCGGGCCCGGCACGACGGCTACGCCGAGGTCCCCGTGGTGGAAGCCGATCGCCACGGAGACGTA
Source organism: Kitasatospora sp. NPDC057904 (assembly GCF_042887925.1). Lineage (NCBI taxonomy): Bacteria > Bacillati > Actinomycetota > Actinomycetes > Kitasatosporales > Streptomycetaceae > Kitasatospora > Kitasatospora sp. NPDC057904. Next base: position 452,871 of record NZ_JBHVOL010000006.1, on the reverse strand, counting down.
CCGCCGGCCGTAGCGCTCGCGCAGCAGGCTGCCGACGCCGGCCTGCGAGCCGCGCTCGGCCGCCAGGCCCACCACGGCCTCGCCCGCCGAGGTGTGCGCGATGCCGTCCCAGTAGACGGTGCGCGCACCGGTCCGGCCCTGGGCCTCGGCGACGGCCTCGGCCCACACCTCGGCCTCGCCCGCGTAGTTGCCGCGCCCGGCGACGCTGCGCTCGTGGTACTCCACGATCAGCCGCATCCTCGCGGCCGCGTCGTCGGCGCCGGGGGTGGAATCGACCAACTCGAGTGCGTCACGGGCGTGTTCGACGAACGGCCGGCCGGGGTGGACGCCGCGCGCCCGCTGCACGTGCTCCTCGATCTCGTGGACGGTGCGGATGGGATCCAGGTGAGCCGCCACCTGCGCGAGCCGCTCCGGCGCCACCAACCGCACGTGCTCCAGGACGGCGTCGTAGTCGGCGGGCCCCGCCTGGAGCGGCTTCACGCCGAAGATCCGGACCGGATCGTCCGCGCGGTCCCGGTTGAACGCCCGGATCCACTCCAGGGCGGCGACCATCTCGGCGGTGCGCCACGGGCGCCAGGCCCCGGCCAGCGCGGACGCGGCCGAGCCCTCTCCCCCGCTCACGTACGCGTCGAGGGCTGCGGCGGCGCCCGCGTCGTCCTGGACGGCCAGCGCGCGGAAGCCGTGGTCCCGGACGAGCCGACGGAACAGCTGGTCCCGCACCCCGAAGGTCTCGCGGGAGAAGCGCGTGGACTCCCCGATGCCGACCACTGTTGCCCCGCCGGCCAGTCGGCCGGCGATCTCGTCGAGCACGGTGTCGGCCAGCGGGAGGGAGTCGGTGTGCTGAGGGTCGGTCAGGTCGTTGATGACTGCGGTGTTCTTCGGCATGTCGTGCAGTCTCGTACCTGAAGTCGACTTGAAGTCAAGCGACTCAATCGGCGGGAACGGACACAGCGCGCGAGTCGCCTCGGACGACCAGGACCCGGCGCCCGCGCGTGTGCCCGGCCCGGCTGTCCGCGTGCGCGGCGGCGGCCTCGGCGAGGGTGTACGCCTTGTCGACCGGGATGTGGAGCAGCCCCCGTGAGATGAGGTCGACGGCCTCGGCGAGCGCGTCGGGCACGCTCCCGGCCACGCCGGAGAACCGGACGCCGAGCCCGGGTGCGGTGAGGTCGGCGATGGAGACCACCTTCCGCGTGTCCCCGGTCAGTTCGACGAGTTCGCGGATCACGCCGGAGCCGGACAGGTCGAGGGCCGCGTCGACCCGGCCGAGCCGCCGCACCCGCTCGACCCAGCCCGGGCCGTACGTCGTGGCGGCGGCGCCCAGGCCGCGCAGGTAGTCCTGGTTCGCGGCGCCGGCCGTGCCGATGACCGCGATGCCGCGGTCGCGGGCGATCTGCAGCACCGCCGATCCGACTCCGCCGGACGCGCCGCAGACCAGCAGCGTCTGCCCGGGCCGCACGCCGACCTCACGGATGATGCGCAGCGCGGTCTCGACCACGGAGGGGTAGCCCGCCGCCTCCTCGAACGTCAGCCCTTCGGGCATCCGGGCCCAGGCGGACAGGACCGCGAACTCGGCGTAGGTGTCGACCCCTTCGCCGAACACGTGGTCGCCGACCTCGACGTCGTCGACGCCCTCGCCGACCTCGTCCACCACCCCGGCGGCGTCCAGCCCGACGCCGGACGGCAGGCGGGTCGGATGGGCCCCCAGGACCTGACCTTCGCGGATCCTCCAGTCGACGGGGTTCACGCCCGCCGCCCGCACGGCGATGCGTATCCGGCCGGGGCCCGTGTGGGGCTCCTCGGCGTCCACCAGGTGCAGGACCTCCGGGCCGCCGAACTCGGCGAAGCTCACCTTCTTCATGTTCTTCATGCGGCCGACCGTAACACTAACGGTTAGGCTTTTGGAACTGTTTCATTTTCATGCCTGATAGCATCACGACATGACCGAGCCAGCCGAGCCGACTGCCCAGACCGGGCAGACCGGGCGCCGGGAGCGCAAGAAGGCCGCGACCCGTCAGAAGATCGCCGACACCGCCCTGCGGCTCTTCCTGGACCGCGGCTACGACGCGGTCGGCATCCGCGAGGTCGCCGCCGAGGCCGACGTCGCCGTCACCACGGTCTTCTCCCACTTCGCCTCGAAAGAGGCCCTGGTGTTCGAGCAGGACGAGGACTTCGAGCAGCGCCTCACCAAGGCGGTCACCGACCGCTCTCCCGACGAGGCGCTCGTCCCCGCGCTGCGTCGCGAGATCCACGCCATGGTGCGGCACTGCACGGCGGACGGCGCCGCCCCGATCTGGCGCATGATCGACGAGTCACCCGCCCTGCGGGCGTACGAGGAGTCGATGAGGCTGCGTCATGCGGATTCGCTGGCAACGGCCATCGCCGCCCAGTCCCGGTCCCGGCCGCAGCCCGGGCCGGCGCCGACCGCGACGGCCTGCCGGGCGATCGCGAGGTTCGTGATCGGCGCCTTTTCGCTGGCCCGCGAGGCCGCCGACCCGGAGGCCGTGGTGGACGAGATCTTCCGGATGATCGAGGCCGCTTGGGCGGTCACCGCCACCGGAGAACTGCCGGGAGACCTCGCCTGACCGTGGATGGCCGTGGCTCCGGTCAGTCGAGCAACAGGGACGGGAAAGCCCGCAGCGTCCGCACGTCCTCCGTCGCGATCAGGGGCAGGCAGGAGAGCAGGCCGATCCCGGCGATCGTCCACAGCGTCAGGCGCGTGCCGAGGACGGACCCGAGGTAGCCGCCCGCCAGCGCCCCGACCGGGCGGGTGCCCCAGATGGCGAACCGGACGGAGGCGTTCATCCGGCCCTGCAGGCCGGTGGGCGTGATGGCCTGGCGCAGGCTCACCTGGCTGATGTTGTAGACGGTGATGCCGCACGCCATGATGCCGGTCGCGACACTCAGCGTGAGCACCGCGCGGGCCGGCGCCGCCGTCGCGAGCACGAGCACGGCGATCCCCGACATCGACTTCGCCGCGACCAGGACCGGACCGAGCCCGACGAGCCTGATGAGCCGGCTGCTGAGCGCCGCCCCCAGCAGCGCACCGCAGTTGCCCACGCTCAGGGCCAGCCCCAGCTCCCCCGGCGACAGCCCGAGGTCGCGCAGGGCGTACGCGGTCAGGACCGCCCCCAGCGCGCCGCCCAGCCCGACGAGGTTGCTGATGCCCGTCGCCAGCGCCAGGGACCGCAGGATCCGGTGACGGAAGACGAACCGCAGTCCCTCGGCGATCTGGCTGCGCATCGAGGCCCTGACCGCGGGCTGCGGCGCCTGCGTCCGGGGAATCCGGATGAGGCAGAGCAGCAGCGCGGACACCAGGTAACTCACGGAGTTGACGACCAGGACCAGCGGCGCGGTGACCACCTGCAGCAGCAGACCACCGATGCTGGGCCCCGCCAACTCCGCCGTCGAGCGGGAGAATTCGAGCCTGCTGTTGCCGTCCGGGGTCTGCTCCCGCGCCACGACCGTCGGCAGGAAGGCCTGGTCGGCGATGTCGAAGAACACCGTGCACAGCCCGATGGCGAACCCCACCGCACAGAGCAGCGGCACACTCAGCACCCCCGCGAGGTGTCCGACCGGCAGCACGACGATCGCCACGGCCCGGCCGACGTCCGCCACGACCATCACGCGCCGGCGGTCCCACCGGTCGAGCAGCGCGCCCGCCGGCAGGCCGACCAGGAGGAACGGCAGGGTCTCCATCGCCGAGACGAGCCCGAGCTGGCCGGTCGACGCGGAGAGCGTCGTCAGCGCGAGCACCGGAATGACGAAGAACGTGATCCGCGTCCCGAACTCGCTCACGGTGTGCGCCGACCACAGGACCTGGAAGTCGCGCTGCCGCCACACACTGACCAGCCGCGCGGCAGGGGCCGCCAGAGCCGGATCGGAGCCGACGCTCGCCATGTCCACGTTCCCTCGCTTCTGGTCGGTGACCGGCTCCCCCGCGCGGCAGGTCTCCGGAGAGTAACAACGGCACCACGGCGAGCTCCGACACCGGACCGAAGGGGTCGGTCGGGTACGGCCGTACGGGCGACGGCGGCAGGGGTGTGCCGCCCACCGCTCGGCGAGTACGTACGGCCGGACCACCATGATCCGCAACAAGGGGAGGGGCGGACGTGGAACCGACGACACGCAAGCGCTGGCTGGCCGTGGTGGGGCTGATCGGGCTCGGGGCGGGGGGCTACTACACGTGGTGGGACCAGTTCTCCCACCACGAGCTTCCGTACACGAGACGCGACGCCTCGGTCCTCGGCCGGATCAATGCCGGCGGCGGGCTCAACGCGTGGAACCCGACCGTCCTGGCGGACGACCGCACGATCACCGTGGAGGTCGGCTGGGGCGGTTGCGACTACAAGCCCGACCTGGTGGCACGGGAGACCGCGGACCAGGTCACCCTGCTGTTGAGCCGCCGGGACGCCTCGGGCCCGGACGTCGGCTGCGAGGACGGCGGATACGCGCAGGTCAAGACCGTGCTTCATCAACCGCTCGGGACACGGCCATTGACCGACGCCGTCACCGGCCGGCCCGTCCCGATCGCCCACCCCCAGTCGCAGCCCCCGAAGACCTGACGTCTGCGCGGCCCGACCGGACTTTCCCATCCTTGATCGATTCTTGGCCCGACGTTCACCCGCACCCGCGTACGATTCACGCGCGTCGGCGGTGCGGACACCCGTCCGAACCGTAGGGGGAACGGAACACCGGTGTCGTACCGGGGCCGGGCCGACGCGGATCGGGGGCGCGTGCGCGTCCGCCCGCCTCCCCTGCTCCTGCTCCTCGTGCAAGGGACCGGTCCTTCTTGACCATCCGCAACGCCCTCCCCCGCGCCCGTACGGCCGCAGTCGCCGCCGGTGCCGCCCTCACGCTGGCCGCCGCCGTGCCGGCCACCCCCGCGTCCGCCGTCGGCGGCAGCTTCGGCAACCCGACGACCAGCACCCTGGTCAACGTCAACTCCGGCAAGTGCCTGGAGATCGCCGACTGGCGCACCGACAACGGCGCCCCCGCCCGCCAGTGGGACTGCACCGGCGGCGCCAACCAGATCTGGGACTACGTGCCCGACAGCGGTGGCTTCGAGCTGGTGAACCGGAACTCCGGCAAGTGCCTGGAGATCGCCGACTGGCGCACCGACGACGGCGCCCCGGCCCGCCAGTGGGACTGCTCCTGGGGCGGCAACCAGCACTGGAACTACGTCGGCACCCTCGGCGACCGGGGCGAGCTCGGCATCGCCAACTTCAACTCCGCCAAGCTGCTGGAGATCGCCGACTGGCGCACCGACGACGGCGCCCCCGCCCGCCAGTGGCAGGGCAGCTACGCCGGCGTCGCCCAGGGCAACCAGGCCTGGCTCACCGCCATCAAGCGGTACTGACCCGCACGGGTTCCCGGGGACGGACGTCCCCGGGAACCCGCGGGCGGCACCCGGCACCTGTGCACCGATCCTTCCCTTGCGAACCAGACGCCGCGCCAGCGAGGATGGGCGCCCGGGGCAGCATCCGACGCTGCGTCAGATTGTGGGGACCGCCCGTGCGGCCAGGTAGTGATCCGGATCGGCCGAGCTTCGCGCTGCTCGGCGACCTCCGCGTGCGGCGCGCCGGTGCGGACGTGGCGCTGGGCGGCCCGCGGCAGCGGTCCGTGCTGGCCGCCCTGCTGCTGCGGCCGAACACGGTCGTCCCGGTGGAGGAGCTGGTCGCCGGGCTGTGGGGCGAACGGCCGTCCGGTGCGCCGGACGTCACCCTGCGGACCTACGTGTGGCGGTTGCGGAACCTGCTGGAGCCCGTCCGCGACTCGCCGAGGGTGTTGCTGTCCCAGGCGCGCGGGTACCGCCTGGCGGTCGAACCGGACCGCGTGGACCTGTGGCGGGTCGGGCGCCTCAAGGAGCAGGCCGGGAAGTGTTCCGCCGAGCGGCCCGCGGATGCCCGGGACATGCTGACCGAGGCGCTGGCCCAGTGGCGCGGCGAGCCGCTCGCCGGCCTGCCCGGGCCGCTCATGCGCCGCGAGCGCGAACGGCTGTCGCAGTTGCGCCTCGCCCTGCGCGAGGAGCGGCTCGCCCTCGACGTGGCGCTCGACGGCCCCTCCGGCTGCCTGCCGGAGCTGGAGGCGCTGGCCGCCGACCACCCGTTCCGCGAGCGCCTGCACGGGCTGCTCATCCTCGCGCTGCAGCGGCAGGGCCGGATGCCCGAGGCGCGCGCGGTCTACGACGCGCTCCGATTACGGCTCGTGGAACACCTGGGCCTCGAACCGGGGCCCGAGCTCTCGGCCCTGTGCCACGAACTCGATGCGGACTCCCCCGCCGGGTCGAGGACCGCTCCCGCACCCAGCCGGCCCGTTCAGCTGGACCAACTACCTCCGCCCCCAGCCCAGTTCACCGGGCGGCAGGAGCACATCGCCCGGATCGGACGGGCACTGACCGAACGGACCGGCCCCGGCCTGCGGCTGGTGACCGTCACCGGCATGGGCGGCGTCGGAAAGACGGCCCTCGCCGTACGGGCCGCCCACACCGTACGCCCCGGCTTCCCGGACGGCCGGCTGTACGCGGACCTGCGCGGCGCCGACCTGGTGCCCGCGAGCGCGTCGGACATCCTCGCGGACTTCCTCACCGCGCTGGGCGTCCGGGAGGCCGCCGTCCCGAAGGACCTCGCGGGCAGGTCGGCCCTCTTCCGGACCGCCACCGCCGGACGACGGCTGCTCATCCTCCTCGACAACGCGCGCGACGACGCGCAGATCCAACCGCTCCTGCCCGGATCGCCGGACTGCGCGGTCGTCGTCACCAGCCGCGCGGTGCTCAACAGCGTGCCGTCGGTGCTGCACATCGCGCTGGACGTGTTCAGCGAGCGCGAGGCGCTCGGGCTGCTCGACGCGGTGATCGGCAGGGCGCGCCGGTCCGCGCAGAGCGTCCAGGCCGCGCTGCTCGTCGAGGCCTGCGGCCGGCTCCCTCTGGCCGTACGGATCGCGGCGGCCCGGCTCGCCGCCGAGCCCGACCAGCCGATCGCCGACCTCGTGCGGCACCTGGCCGATCACGGGATCGGTGCGCTCCGCACGGGAGACGTCGAGATCGAGCAGGTCTTCGCGGTCGGCTACCGGCTGCTTCCGCCGCCCCTGGCAACGGCGTTCAGGATGCTCGCCTGGGTGGAACCCGACATCGGCCTGGCCGCCGCGGCCGCCGTCCTCGGCCTGACGGAGGACCAGGCGGAGCGCCTCGCGGAGGCACTGGTCGACCAGGCCCTGCTGGAGTCGATCGGCGCCGGGCGCTACCGGTACCACGACCTCGTGCGCGCCTTCGCCCGCCGGACCTCGCTGCGGACCGGCGAGCACGAACGGGCCGCCGCCCACGAGCGGCTGCTGGCGCTCCTGCTCGGCTGCGCCCGTACGGCCTTCGCGCTAGCGGTGCCCGGAGACCCGGTCGCCGACGTCTTCGGCTCGCCGCGCCCGCCGTCGGCCGCCGTCCGGGGCTTCACCGACCCTGCGGACGCCCGCCGATGGGCGCGGGCCGAGATCCCCGGTGCGGTGGCGCTCGCGGCCGCCGTCGCGACGGTGCCCGTGCTCCCGGTGGCCGCCCTGCGCGCGGCCATCGACCTGCTGATCGCCCTCACCCCGCTCGGCCTCGGCGCCCTGGGCGGCCGGGCCGAGGAGGCGGCCCGCCTGCTCGTCGACGCGGCGGTCGCGTGCAGCGACCACGACCGCGACCACGCCCGCACGGCGGAGGGCCGGTCGCGCTTCCTCCTCTGCACGATCCTGCTGGCCCGCGCCCGGCTCGACGAGGCCGACGCCCAGGCCCGACTGGCCGCCCGGGCCTGCCGGGAGGCGGGCGACCGGGCCATCCTCCGGCAGGCCCTCAACGATCAGGGCCTCATCGCCCAGGCCGAGGGCCGCCACGAGGAGGCGATCACGGCCTTCGACGAGGCGGCCGCCCTCGCCCGACAACTCGGGCACCGCTCCGGCGAGGTGGCGAGCAGCGCGAACGCGGCCCTCTCCCGGATCCGCAGCGGTGACGCCGCCGGGGCGGCATCGGCCTGCCGCGGCATCCTCGCGACACCGGGCGCGGCGGCCGACCCCGCGATGACCGCCTACGTGCACTACGTCCTCGGCCTCGCCTACCAGGAGTCGGCGCGGCTCGACGACGCCGCGGCACACCTGCGCTCCTGCATCGACGGCGCGAGCCTCACCGGCGACCTCGACCGCGAGTCGGCCGCCCGGAGCCGCCTGGCCGACGTCCTGCGCCTGCTCGGGCGGGCCGACGAGGCCGTCCACCAGGCGCAGCGGGCCCTGGACCTCGCGGACGAAGGTGGGCGACAGCGCGAACGCGCCCTCGCCCACCTGGTCCTGGCCCACGCGCTGACCGCCCGCGGCGACCACGGCGCGGCCCGGGGTCACGAGGCGAGCGCGCGCCTGCTGCTCGGCCGGCTTGGCCCTCGGGCGACGGCCGACGCGAAACCGCTCCTCACCGCACTGGCGACCGCCACCGGAACCCTTACGGCTGCGGGTCGGGAGAAGGAAGGAGCCCCGTCCCGTTCCAGATGATGTGGCCCGCCGCGCAGTGCACGCCGGCGGACCCGTCGCAGGCCGGGGCCGGCGAGGTCGGCCGTACGGGATCCCCCGTGCCCACGGCGAGGGCTCCCAGCACCGAGAGTGAAACGGCCGCGCCGGTGACAGCCGTGCGGACCATGGTCGTTCGAAACACCGATGACGCTCCTTGCTCAGGTATGACAGGGCGTCCGAACGCTCGCAGGGGCGGATATACAACGCGTCAACACCCTGACGATTCACCGCACCGCACCGCGCCGGCCACCGGTTTACGGAGCGGTGGGGGCCGCTCGGTCGGCGGTGAGGCGGGTGCAGGTCTCCTGGAGCTTCTTGAGGCGCGGGTCCGCCGGGTCGTCCAGGTGGGCGATCACGGCCAGGTGGGCGCGCTCAAGGTCGCCGTCGAGCAACTCGGAGGCCACCATCAGGAGGCGTTCCGGCCGGGTGCGGCGTTCGCTCAGCTGCCGGAGGACCGCGTCGAGGCCCTCGCGGGCCATGAGCTCCCGCAGGCCGTCCACCACGGGAGCCATCCACAGCGCGCGCAGGGCGTACTCGCCGCGTCCGGCGAAGGTGGGGGCGAGGGAGGCGAGCAGTTCGGCCGGGTACGCCTCGACCGCTTCGGTGAAGGCGGGGTGGTCCTTCGCGAACTCGTCCCAGTCGACGTCGAGTTCGGCGATCGCGTCCGGGAGCACCGGCCACCACGCCCAGTTCTCCTCCGAGCGCAGGAAGACGTCGCGCAGCAGCTCGTACGGGACCCGGGCCGTGCGGGCGAGCAGGACCGCGTCGTGGAGGTCCTTGCCCTGCGGGTGGTTGTCCGAGATCAGCCAGAGGATCTTCCAGGCCAGCGAGAGCTCCGGCGTGGCGGCGACCAGCGGGCCGTCGACGCCGGGGAGTTCGACCTGCCGCGGCTCGGCCGGCAGGTGCTCGGTGAAGACGAAGTCCAGCTGGACGGTGCCCTCGGGCACGCCCGGCGCCGTCCACGGCAGGACCAGGCGCCGGCCCGGCACGCGGCTGTACGTCCAGATCTCGTCGGCGACCGCCCGGTCCGCGTGCAGGCGCACGCCGCACGCGCCCGCCCCGGACGACGACGACTCGTCGGCGGAGGCGGCGAGTTCGTCGAGCATGCGGCCCGTCCGCTCGTCCTCCAGCTGCCACTCCACGGGCCGCACCACGAAGTCCAGATCGCCCGGCTCGCGCGCCTCCTCGCCGTACCAGGCGCGCAGCAGCACGCTGCCCCGCAGCACCAGGTGCTCGGCCCAGGCGGAGCGGGCGACGGCGGACAGCACCGTGTTCAGCGCCTCGCGCCGGGCCGCCAGCCAGCGCGCGGCCACCGCGGGGTCGGCGAAGGCGGGCTCGCTGGGGCGCAGCGCGCGGGCGTAGCCGGCCAGGGCGGGGTCGAAGACCGGCTGCTGGGTGACGGTCTCGTCGTCGATCGGCCGGAGGCTCCTGGGCAGGTCCTGCTCGGCGCGGACCTCCTCGGACGGCGGCTGCTTGGGCAGCACCACGTCCTCCCAGGGCCCGTACGGCAGGTCCTCCCACGTCGCGGTGCGGTCCTCGGTCATCGTGCTGCTCCTTCCGCGCGCCGCGGGGCGACCCGGCCCCCGGCGGCCCTTCCACCAGTGCTCCGGCCCTCGGTGCACTGCTCTTGAGTGATCCAGCCGCTGTCCAGCGCCTCGTCGCTGTCCACGGCGACGAACTCCCGCTCCACCGAGACGACCTCGCGCCCGTCGACCGCCAGCTCGCCCAGCAGCGCGTCCAGCCGCCGCCCGGCCGTGGCCAGCCCCACCAGGCGGCAGCGCTGCGTGACGAACTGCTCCCGCAGCCCGTCCGCGCGCACCCGGCGGGCGTTGCGCGACAGGTGCGCGCCGTGCCGCACGGCGAGCGCGGCCAGCCGGACGGTGTCCTCGCCGGGGACGAGCAGCAGCTTGACGTGGTGCTCGAAGTACCGCCCGGGCCCGTGCTGCGCGGCCTCGCCGTCCGTCGCGGGGACGCCGTCGGCCCAGGGCGTGGCCTCGACCTTGGCCCGCAGGACGGCGAAGCCCGCGTCGGTCAGGCGCCGCGCCGTGCGGGCCGCCGCGGCGGCGACCTCGTCGAGCGTGCCGGAGGCGCGGAGGTTGAGCATAGGCTGCGACACGGCGGCGCCGCGGGCGAGCAGGATGTGCGTGTACGTCAGGCCGTTGGCCGCGGCCCACTCGGCGAGCGCGTCGACGGCGCCCGGCTCCACGGTGAGGTGCACCTCGAACTCCCCGCTCAGCGCGGGTGGAGGCAGGGGTCGGGCCAGGCCCAGGTCAGGATGGGTGACGAGCATGGGAGCATCCTGGCAGGCCTCTCTGACAACCCGTCCCCGGGGCCCTCGCAGCGACGCGCGGAAGCAGTTCGAACCCCAACGGGCCCGCCCCGCAAGCCAACCGGGGACGGCGGCGGGACGGGCCGTCCGCGCGAAACCGGTTACCGATCGGTAGAGCCGCGCCGCCCGGCGGCACTATCGTGGGCGACGTCGCAATGGTGCGGCAGGGGAAGAAGGACGACGATGGTGCGGTTGGTGGACGGCCCGACGGTCGAACTGGACGTGTACGTCGCGGCGCCGTCCGCGAGGGTCTGGGCCCTGGTCAGCGACATCACCGTGCCGACCAGGTTCGGCGGGGAGCTGTACGAGGCCGAATGGCTCGACGGCGCCACCGGGCCGGCCGTCGGCGCGACCTTCGTCGGCCGCAACCGCAACGAGCTCCTGGGGCAGTGGGAGACCGTCTCGCGGATCGCCGACCACCGGCCGGAGCGGGCGTTCGGCTGGGACGTCCGCGGCTTCAAGGGCGGCTTCGACCGGCCGGTGGCCCGCTGGCGGCTCGACCTCGAACCCGAGGGCGACGGCACCCGGCTCCGGCACTCCGTCACCCTCGGCGCGGGCAGCTCGTACCTGAGCCGGGCCATCGCCGCCGAGCCCGGGCGCGAGGAGGAGATCATGGCGCTCAGGCTGGGCATGCTGCGGCAGGGCATGCGGACGACCCTGGACGGGATCAGACGCCTCGCGGAGGCGTGAGCACCCGCCGGTGAGCACCGGCCGGAGCGGAGGCCCCGGCGCCCGGGTCACAGGTACACCGGGTGCGGCCGCCCGGAGCCCGCGACGTTGTGGCGCTCCCCGTGGCTGGCGCGGGCGAAGGCGGAGACGAGACGGCCGTCGACCGCGCCCAGGGCCACGTCGTGGCGGGGAGCCGGCCCGTCCACGACACCGTGGAGGTGGGGGCTGGTCACGTACTCCTGGACGAGCCACCCCTCGGCGCCCGCGAGGCCGACGGCCGCCTCCCAGGCCGACCTCTCGGCGGTCTCCCGGCCGATCACCACACCGTGGCCGCGGGTGTCCAACGGCCGCTTGAGGACGTAGCGTTCGCGGTCCCGAACGACGGCGCGGAGGGTCGCGGCGTCGCAGTGCGCGAGGTTGCGCGACCACGGGACGGCGGGGTGGACCCGCCGGTAGTCGGCTGGATCGAAGAGGTGCGCGAAGCGCGGGTCCGAGAGCACCGCGAGGCACAGCTTGTTGTCGCCGATCAGGCGTCCGCGCAGCCCGTTCTGCACGAACAGGCCGCCCTCGCGCACGGCCTCCAGGTACGGCGCCGCGCCGTCGCCCATCCGCAGCAGGTCCTGGATGCCGACCTTGGCGAACGCGTGCCGCACCGGTTCCCCGTGCAGGGTGACGCCGTGGCGCCCGTCGGCCACGAGTTCGCGCGGGTCCGCGTGGAGGACGCGGACCCCGAGCGCCGTCAGGGCGGTGTCGTAGTCGCGGGTGTCGGCGCGGTAACTGCCGTCCGGGCAGAGCAGGGCGACGGTCTCGGGGCGGGTGCCGGTGTGCTGCTCGGCGACGCGCACCAGCCAACTCCCCGGCCAGGCGGGGTCGTCGGCGGGCAGCGGGGGCGGCAGGCTGATGCCGTGCCGGTCCAGCAGCGGCCGCCAGGCCGTGCGGCCCCGGCCGGCGCCGGGCAGGCCGCCGGGGCAGTTGGCGTTGGTCTCCAGCACCCGGAGCGTGCCGTCGGGTTGGGGCAGCAGGTCGATCCGCAGCAGGTGCACTCGCGTGTCGCGGGCGGCGGCCACGTGATCGTGCAGGGCCTGCGGAACCGTCACGACCTCGCGCAGTCCGCGGTCGTGCTCCCAGGCGGCCACGACCGTCTCGATCACCCGGTGGTACGAGGCGACGAACGCGTCCAGCTCGCGACGCAGGTGCGAACGCAGGCGCAGCGGCAGCCCCTGCGCCTGCGGCTGCGCCCGCACGATCTCGAAGACCTGGGACTCGGCCAGCTCGCGCCCCTCGGACTTCCGCGCGATCGCGACGACCTCGCGGGTGAACTCCTCGTCCAGCCCGGGCCACGTGTACCCGTCGGCGCCGGCCTCCTCCGGATCGGGCACGAAGGCAGGGGGCGGCATGACGGTGGTCGCGGTGGTCGACCTGGCGGCGGCCTGCTCGACGTCGGGGCGGCCGGGGCCGGGGATCGGGTGCATGGACGGAGGTCCTTCCGGACGGGGGTGGAGGCGTGCGGCGGCCCCTCCGGCACGATGTGGTGGGCACGCACGTGATCCCGGAGTATCCAGCCCCCCGCGAACGACTCGGCGCACCGCACCGCCCGGTTCGCCGGATCGGGTGAGGCGGCCGAACACGCGCGGGATTCGCGGCGGCCGGAACGACCCGTCGTCAGCGGCCTCCGCTCCACCCGTCGTCGGCGGGTTCCCGAGCGCTGACGCGCCGGCCCGTCAGCGCCCCCGCCGCCTGCGACGGCCGGCGACGACGCGTGCGGACAGCAGGACGAGCACCGCCGCCCACACGAGGCCGACGGCCGTGAGGTCGACGGCCGAAGGGGCCTGCAGGCTCGCGCGCAGGACGATGAACGACAGCGCCACCAACACCATCAGCGCCGTCATGGGCACCCGCCCGGCCACCCGGGCCACCCCCGGGAACCACGGCGACATCCGGGGCCTCATCGTGCTGAGCCGACGGTGCAGCCGCCCGTCCGTCGCCCGCAGCCCCGCCTCGATCTCCGCGAGCACCTGCCGCTCCTGCGCCGAGAGCGCACGCCCGTGCATCGCCGCCTCCTTCCCGCCCCCTGGACAACGGGTGGCAACGAGCCGTTTTCCCACTGCGGCGGTCTCCGACACGCCCGGAGGAGAAGCCGCGGCCGGCGCGCCGCCGCCGGGGCCCCGACTCCCGGCCCCGGCCCCGGCGGCGCCCGCAGTGATCAGCCGCCGTAGACCTGGTCGGCGGGCGGCGCGGCGATCGGGTACGCCGAACCGATCTCGCTGACCACGGTCGTCATGGCGGGCCGGACCCCGGCGGGGGCGGTGCCGGCCGGCCCGGGCTGTCCCGGCAGCACCGCGAGCTGCGCGGCGACGACGTACGGGTGGTCGGTGTCGGTGACCGCGAAGACGGCCCCGCTCTCCGCCTCGGCGAAGGTCAGACAGGCCTGGCCGTCGACGGTCACGGCGGGACCCGCGGTCACCGTGCCGACGTCGCTCAGGTCCGTCTTCGACCCGTCGCCGCCGGCATCGCACACGTCGGCGTCCAGCGGGCTCGTGGGCGCGTCCGACGTCTGCTTGACCCAGGTGCCGACCCGGTCCGCCGGCAGGTCCGGGGTCCAGTCCCGGGCGCCGGCGGCGTTGGACCTGACCCATTCGTCGGCCCCGATCAGGACGGCCTCCACCACCTCCGGCACGGCCGCCGCGCCGCCGTTCGGGGCGGGCGTCGCCGTCAGCGTGCCCGCGCAGCCGACGGGCGTGACGTGGACGTCCCAGACCCCCTCGGCGTACGAGACGGGGTTGCTGCCGATGGACGACAGCGCGTGTTCGACCGTCTTCTTCCGGTACGAGGTGACCTGGTCCGAGTTCGTCCCGGCCTCGGTGAGGATCTGCGCCGCGGTCAGCCCGCGCAGCGCGGCGGCCGTCGGGGTCGCGGCCGGGCCGCCGCGGGGCAGGACGAGGCCCTCGATGCCCGACCCGCCGGCCGGGCTCGGCGCGGCCGCGCCTCCGGCCGCCCCGGGGCCGCCGGCCGGTGCCGGGAGCGGCGTGCCGGAGCACGCCGCGAGCAGGGCCAGGACTGCGGCGCCGACCACGGCTCTGCCCAGCGCCCTGAGTGCGGTTTCCTTCATGGCGGCCATCCGTTCCCCTCAAGGTGGCGATTTTCCCGGCCGCTCCCTGCGCGTCGCCCGGAATTCCGACGGCCGCGTCCAGGAAGGCGAACCCGGAAACCTCATACGTCACGGAGCTCTTGCATGCCGGGCACAGGAATCGGTTGCGGTTCCGAACCGGCGCCGTCCGTCGGCATGAACCGACCTGCCCCAGGCCTCGGCCTGGCGGATGCGCCCTGCGGGTCGCTCACTCTGCCACTCCTCGAAAGGACGCCGGAACCCTGCGCCAAGTGTCAGGGTTCCGGCGGATGTGCGCGCCCCTCGGGAGTCATCGATATCGTTCTGATACTCGATCAGGAATTCCTCCTGACCACTTTTCTGAAGAAACGTTTCTTTGCTAGCGCCGAATGACTGCCCCCGGTCAATTTCCGAATACCTCATCCGCCGCCGGTAAAGCGCGCGATCGGGCGCAGGCGGGGATGGTCGGGGCCGAGGCACTCACGGAGGTACTCGTGGGCGCTGCCGGCCAGGCGGGCAGCCTCCTCACCGTCCCCCTTCGCCGCCAGCACCTGGGCCAGGCGCCAGCGGTTCTCTCCCAGGGCGGGGTGGGGGCGGCTCTCGCCGTGGACCCGGCGGTGCAGGACCGCCGCCTCGTCGAGTGCGGCCCCGGCCTCGTCGTGCCGCCCGAGGGCGGACAGCAGCATGCCGTACATGTCGAGCGAGGCGCCGAGGCGGTGGGGCTGCTTCTCCGCGCGTTCCCGGCGGTAGGCCAGGACCGCGTCGGCGACGGCCGCCATCTGCGCCAACTGCCGGACGCGGAGCTGCTGGTAGGTCTCCGGACTGGCCTCCCAGCGGGACTTCAGCTGGTCGAGGTACTCGCGCATGACGTCCACCAGCGTCTCACTGGCGGCCATGATCACGTCGAGCCCCTCGACGTCCTGACCGGTCCCGGCCTTGCGGATCGCCGCCGCCAGGACTTCGCAGGCCGAGAGGCTGGGGCGGCCCTGGAGGAGGGAGAGCCGGGCGCGGTCCTGACGGATCGCCACCTCCAGCACCTCCGCGCCGGCCGGCAGGTCCGAGCCGAAGCGGAGCAGCCCGGTCCAGGCGTGTTCGAGGTGGGTCTCGGCCACGTCCAGCTCACCGGCCTCCAACTCGGTGAGGCCGAGTTCGCGGTGCACCTCCGCCTCGACGAGGAGGTCGGACACGGCCGGGGTGCGGGCCGACCTGATCGTCTCGGCCGCCGCGGACAACTCGCTTCTGGACGCGTCCAGTCGGTACCGCTCCCGGTGGATGGCGGCGGCCAGTCGGCGGGCGCGGACGGTCCCGCCCCCGGGCAGCGCGAGCGCCTCCTCGACGCTTTCGAGGGCCTGGTCGAACCGGCCCGCACCGTAGAGGACGCCGGCCATCAGCACCACCGCGTACACCGACGTGCCCGGCGCTCCACGGACCAGCGTCCGGCGCTGACGCAGGTACGCCTCGGCGGCGTCGTAGTCGCCCTGGGCCGCACGGAACCTCGCCAGCCGGTAGAGGAGCTCGGCAGCGGGCTGCACCACGTCGCCCTCCAGTGCCGAGTGTTGGAGCACCGTGTGGGCGTGCGGGAGGAGAGCCGTGCAGGCGGCCCAGCCCTCGCGGGGCGTCGGGTCGGACGGGAAGCCTTCGAGTACGGCGCGGAGGGCGGTGGTCGCCCACTCCTTCCGCTCGTCGGACGTCATCCGCGCCCGGACGGCGCGCTGCAGGCCGACCGCCATGTGGAAGGACAGCGAACCGCGGCCGTCCGGAACGAGCCGCAGCAACCGCGCGGCGGACACCTGCTCCAACGCGTCGGGCGAGAGCGACGCTCCCCTCCGGTGGGAGGCGCGCAGGCCGTGGTTGACCAGTTCCACGGATATTCCGGCGAGGTCCAGGAAGGCGCAGACCGCGAGGGCGTCCAGTGCCTCGCCGCCGAGTCCGGCGAGCAGCGGACCGTAGTCGACCGGTGGTTCGGGTGCCGGCCGGGCCGGTTCCCGGCCGGCCCCGGCCCTCGGCGCCACCGCGGTGTCGGTGGCCCGGGAGAGCACGTCGGGCAGGGCGGCGAGGTCGTCCTCCGCCGCCTTCGTGGAGGCCGCGGAGCGCGGCTCGGACCGCCGTTGGTAGGCGGGGAACTGGAGGACGTGTCCGTCCAGCACGGCGCGTTCGGTGGTCACCACGCGGGAGGTGATCAGGACGCTGCCGTAGCCGTCGGGCGGCCAGCAGTCACCCAGCAGCGTGCGCGGTGACGTACCGGCCATCCAGCGCTCGTGGTCGGGGAAGTTCCTGCCGAGGTCGTCGATGACGATCAGCCAGCCCGGGTGCTCGGTCAGCCACCGGTTCCGCTCGGTCGTGACGTCGCTTCCCGGCGGCGCGCCGTGCACGGCGGCCAGGCTGTCGAGGGACCGCGCGACCGTGTCGCGACTGCGGCCGTCCACCCACCACACCATCGTGTAGTCGGCGAGGTGGAGGTGCGCGTAGGCGAGCGCCACGGAGGTCTTGCCGGTGTGCTTCGGGCCTTGCAGCACGCAGAGCGAACGGCCGGCCGGCCGGACCGTACGGCGGGCTCCCCCCGCGGAGCCGCCGGGATGCAGGATGCGCTCGACCTGGACGAGCCGGCTCTCCCAGCCCGTCACGTCGGGCAGGTCGGGTGGAAGGTTGTTCCAGGCCGGCCGGGTCGCGTCGGGAGGGGGCACGGCGGTCTCCCCGCCCGCCGGCCTGCGCCGCTGCCACCAGCGCCGTTCCGGGCGGGGTTCGTCCGCACCGTTCAGGTCGGGGAACCACGCGGCGAATTCCATCGCCGCCCCGGGGATCACCATGGGCGACGCGTCCGGTTCCCGCTTCCGGGCCCGCTTCTTCGGCGTCGCTTCCGCCTGGGGCTCCACCGCCGCCCGTGCCACCGCCGCCGCCCGCGCCACCGCCGGCAGGCTCACCGCCAGCCGTTCCGCCAGTGCCCGGTCGGCGCCGCCGAGGCCGCGGAGCACCTCCACCGCCACCTCGGCGAACGGGACGCTCTCCGCCGGCAGTCCGGCTCCGGTGCCCGAGCCGGCGTCGGCGAGCGCCGCCAGGGCGCGGAAGTCGAGCGTGCCGCCGAACGCACCCGCCACCGACTGGGAGACCCCGGCCAGCACGCGCAGGACCTGGGCGGACTCGCTGCGCGTCAGCGTGCCGAGCAGCCGCTCCCGCACGCCCGGGCGGAAGTCGTACAGCACCGTCTCCGGGTCCTCGCCGGGCCGTACCGGGGAGCGCCGTTCGAGCAGGCCGGACAGGTAGATCTCGGCGAGGTGCATGGCGGAGGAGTCGCGGAGCATCGCCGCCTGCACGTGCCGCATGACCGGCAGGCTGAGGGGCGCCGCGGCCAGGAGGCCGGCGAGTTCGTACGCCGTCGGGGAGGCCTCCCGCCGGAAGCGGGCGAGCAGGTGGGCGGGCGGTTCGTCGGCGGGCGGCGACGGGTCGGAGCCGGTCACGTGCCCGTCCAGCGGCACGGCCAGGGCCGGCGTCCAGTCCGACGCCCGTCCGGACAGCATGCGCGCCCAGGGGGCGAGCCAGTCCGCCCGCAGTTCCAGGACGCCGGCCCAGGCCGTCCCGGGGGCGCCCCACCCGTCGTCCTCGGGCGCGTGGACGACCGTCGGCCGCTCCCCCGGCCGGAGGCGGGCGCGGGCCGGGACGGGCCGTAGGGCCGTGCGGTGCCAGTGGCGGCGCGGCAGCACCTGGAGGACGGTGACCGGGGCGTGCCGGCTCCACCCGCGCATGGCCGCGGGCAGCGCGCCGCTGTGCCAGAGCGGGCCGACGCCGTCCGTGAGCAGCAGGATCACGCGGCGTCCGCGCGGGTCGGCGGTCAGGCCGAACTCCCGTCCCTGCGCGGTCGCGCCGCGCGGTGCGAGGGCGGGCGCCCCGTCGCGGTTGTGGACGGACCACACGCGTACGCGGTGGAACGCGCCGTGGCGGCGCAGCAGTGCGCCGAGGTCGTCGCCGAGGGCGGACCACACGGCCATGGTCGGGCCGCCGTCGATGACGAGGTCGACGTCGAGCCAGCGTTCGGGGGCGCCGCGCCAGACCGGGAGGAGCAGCCCGGCCTGGCCGGAGGCGGAGACGGTGGCTTCCTCGTCGAGGACGAGTTCGCGGGTGGAGCGGACGGTGCGGCGCAGCGGGCGCAGGGCGCGGGAGAGGGCGAGGGTGCCGGTGAGTGCGGGTCGGGCGGGGCTGCGCACGGTCGCGGCGGGTGCGGCGCTCGCGGCGGGCGGGCCGGGCGCGGGCGGCAGGTGGAGGGGGATCACCGGCTCGGGCTCGGCGGGTCGGGGAGTGGGCGGACCCTGCGGAACGGGTTGCGGCGTCGTACCGCTCTCGGCCGCCGCCCGGTCCACCGCGGCCCGCAGCGCCGCGCTCCACGCCGCGGTGGCCTGCTCGTCCGCGGCCGGGTCGACGGCGGGCAGCGGCGGGAGCGCCAGCCCCGGGATCGGGCGGTCCTGCGGCGCGTCCGGCGGGGCGTCCGGGCGCAGCCCGCAGGCCCGCGCGAGCCAGAGCACGTCGGCCAGGTCGCGCGGGTCGGTGCTGCCCGCCGGCTCGGCGCCGTCGGCGGTCAGGAGGCGGCCGAGCTGGCGCAGGAGCTCCGGGGGGACGCGGGTGGCGGGCACCGGGGTGGCGGGCACGGTGGGGTCAGCGCTCCTCTAGCGAGCGCAGGAGGTCGCGGTCGACCAGGCGCCGTCCGGCTTCGTCGTCCCACAGGCCGCGGGAGGCCATCAGGAGGGCGTTGAGCAGCTGGTCGTTGGCGAGGTCGGCGCCCTCCTCGTGCTGCTTGGCGAGGAAGCGGGCGATCAGCTGCTCGCGCACCGCGGCGGGGACGGCGGTCGGGCCGGCGAGGTGGGCGGCGACCATGCGGGCCAGCTTGTCGGGGCCCGGGCGGGGGATCTCCAGGCGCAGGCAGCGGCGGAGGAAGGCGGGCGGGAACTCGCGTTCCTCGTTGCTGGTGAGGACGACCAGCGGGAACTCCGTGCAGCGGACCCGGCCGCGGTGCAGCGGGGCCCAGCCCTCGTCGTCGGCGGTCATGACGCGGGCCTCCTCGTCGTCGAGGCGGCTGAGTTCGGGGATGACGAACTCGCCCTCCTCGAAGACGGTGAGCAGGTCGTTCGGCAGGTCGAGGTCGGCCTTGTCGATCTCGTCGACGAGCAGGACGCGCGGCCGGTCCCAGGGCAGCAGCGCGGTGCCGAGCGGGCCGAGCCGCAGGTAGGGGCCGATGCCGGGGGCGGGCCGGGAGCGGCCGTCGGCGTCGGCGGGGCGCAGTCCGGTGTCCTGGAGGCGGCCGATCGCGTCGTAGTGGTACTGGCCCTCCTGGAGGGTGGAGCGGCTGGTGATGGGCCAGTGCAGCACGGGGCCGAGGCGCAGCTCGTGCGCGACGCTGTGGGCGAGCGTGGACTTGCCGACTCCGGGCGGGCCGGTGACGAGCAGCGGGCGGCGCAGGTGCAGGGCCATGTTGACGAGGTGGATCTCCTTCTCGTCGGCCTGGTAGGCGGCGGCCTGGTGGGCGCGGCCGAGTTTGCGGGCGGCCACGGCCTCGGCCATCTCGGGCGGCGCGGGCAGGTCGGCGACGTCGTCCTCGCGGCGGAAGGAGCGCCAGGGCGGGGCGTCGGGGAGGTCGCGGATGCCGTCGTGCGGGGAGCCGGTGGACCTGTAGATCCACCAGTCCGGGCCGCCGGTGTCGTCCGGGGCGGTGGTCATGCGTGTGGTCCTTCCGGCGACGGAGCGGTCGAGGAGACGGGGGCGGAGACCGGGGTGGGGACGGGAACGGGGGCGCGGAACGGGGCCGGGGCGAGCCAGGCGGCGTGCCCGGGCTCGTCCCAGAGCAGGGTGAGGTGGTGGCCGAGGTCGCTCCCGTCGTCCTCCCTGGCCGCCCGGCGGCGGCGCTGGACGTGGGTGGCCAGGGCGGGCAGCTGGGTGGCGGACAGCTCGGCCAACAGCATGTTGATCTCGGCCGGGCTGCCGGTGTCGTCGCGCCGCCAGATCATGACCGGGATGCCCTCGCGCACGGCGTCCTTGACGGCCTGGTGTCCGACCCCGCGCCGCTTCGGGTGGTAGGCGTACGGGAAGGACAGCGCGAGGATCGCGGTCTGCGGCCGGCTGTCCAGCCAGCGCCGGACGTCGCCCTTGGTGTCGCCGAGGTGCAGGGCGCGCCCGGTGAGCTCGGCGTCGATCGGGGCGGTGCCGTCCGGGTGGACGATCCAGCCGGGCAGGTCGGCGACGGTGCCGGGGCCGCTGCTCTCCACCGTGGCCTCCAGGGCCCGCCACTTGTTCTTCCACGCGGTGTGCCAGAACGCGGACCTGATCCGGTCCAGCGAGCGCACCACGACCGGGAAGTGCATGCCGACGCGGTAGCCGTCCTCGTCCATCGGCCAGAGTTCGGCGGGGTGGCCGAGCAGGGACCAGGGCAGCAGGAACTCCACCCGTAGGCCGTCGGCGTTCGCCGCCGCGGCGGCCAGGTCGCCCCAGGTGGTCAGGTGCCGGCTGCCGTGCTGCTCCAGCGCGGAGCGGGGCAGGGGTTCGTCGCCCGCCCGTTTGGAGATCAGGCGCCAGGGCTGCTCGTCGGTGCTGTAGAGGGCGGCCTCGAACTCGTAGACGGGCTCGGTGTCGGAGCCGACCGGCGAGACGTCGTCCAAGGTGATCTGCAGGACCAGCGGGTGGTGCTGGGCGGGGCCCGCCGCCTCCCGGTTCTGCCGCGTCGGGGCGGCCAAGTCGCCTTCGGTCAGGCCGAGTTCATGGGCGTGGCGCTTGACGAGGTCGGTCAGCAGGACGGCCTCCGGCCCGGGGCACGCCGCGGCGAGGCGGACGAGGAAGCGCAGCAGCAGCGGGGGGCCGTCGTCCAGCCGGGCCTGGTTGAGGCGGCTCACCGCCTCCGGCAGGCCGTCCTGCGGCCGGACCGGGTGGGTCTCGCCGGGCTCGCACGCCGACTCCACGAGGTGCAGGACCCGGGCCGGCCTCGGCCGGGGGTTCAGCGAGCGCAGCGTCCACAGGAGGACGAGCTGCGCCTGCGGGTCCAGCAGTCTGGGCTTGACGACGGCGTCGACGGCGGCGTCCAGCCATCCGACGGCGGCGGTGCCGGGGCGCAAGGTCCGCAGGGACTCGGCGAGTTCGCTGAGCGCGTGGAACGGTTCGTGCCACTGGCGGCAGGCGCGGACCAGTTGCAGGAGGTGGTCCCGCGCCTGCGGGCCGTCCGGTACGACGAACGGCGCGGACGGCCCGAGCCGGTCCCGCAGGTCGGCCAGGAGCAGGTGGCGGCTCTCCGGCTGGTCGAGGTCGGGCACCTCGCACAGGAACGCGTGGAGCACGGCGTCCGTCTTGGCCGACCACGGCGTCCGGCCGCCCGGCCCGCCCGGCGCCGGAGGGGCTCCCGGCGGGCTGTGGTGGCCGCCCAGTTTGGCGAGCCGGTGGAGCATTTCCCTCACGGACCGCCCTCCGGGTCGCTCGTCAGGGTACGCAGCTCGTCGACGGCGGCGTCGCCGAGGCGCAGGAGCTCCAGCGCGTCCGTCACGGCGGCCAGCGCCGCGGCCGGGTCGCGGTGCCGCAGGCAGGCCTGCACCAGCTCCAGCAGGTGGTCGGTGGTGTGCGGGCGGTGGGCGACGTGCAGCGGGCCGGCGGCCAGGCCCTCCTCCGCCGTCCGCACGACGAGGAGGCGGAAGTCCGGGTCGTCCATGCCGCGGACGCGGAGCAGGACGGGCAGCAGGGCGCGCGCAGTGGGCAGCGGACGTTCCGCCACCCGTCCCGCGAGCCGCGCGTGCAGCGGATCGTCCGCGGGCAGCACGTCGGCCAGCGCCGACAGCGGCGTGAACCAGCCGCCGCGCACGCCGTCGAAGTCCCGGCTGCCCTTGAGCACGCCGCAGACGGCGCCGGAGTCCAGCCGGATCACCATGCCGCCGCTGAACCCGTCCCGGACCTCGTCCCCCGTCAGCCGCACGTACCCGGCCGCCGGTCCGGCGACGGTGAGCAGCAGCGAGTCCCCGTGGACCCCGGGCGTCGGGGTGTACGGGGTGAAGCCGGCCACGAGGACGGCCGTGCCCGGGGGCGGGATGTCGGTGTCGAGGACGAGCGGTGACGGCGACTCGAAGGGCGCGGCGAGCGTGAGCAGGGCGAGGTCCGGAAAGGCGTGGAAGCGCCCCTCCCCCGGATCGGCCGGGAACCGCCGAGCCGGGCGGACCACCGGCGCCCGCCCGAACCACCCGTCCGCGGCCGGCTCGTCCACGGCCCGGCGCGCCACGTGCGCGGCCGTCAGCACCAGCCCTGGCGCCACCAGGAACCCGCTGCCCAGGAACGCCGCCCTGTCCCTCACCCCGACCGCGGCACCGCGCGCGGCCGGCCCGGTCACCGCTCGTCGCCGCCCTGCGGCACGAACCCGGCCCCGCGGCCGGCCCGCGCCGCCGCGACCCGGGCGGTGTCCCAGCTCATCCGGACGGTGAACGACGCCTCGCCGCCGGCCTCGGCCAGCACCCCGATCACGGCGCCGGACTTGACCGCGAGCTTGAGCCCGAACTCGACCTCCAGCGTGTCCGGAACGGCCGCCCCGGTCCCGCCGATGCTGTCCGCGGCCCACCGCCCGACGCTCTTCACCACCTCGCGCACCGCGTCCAGCCGCTGCGGCAGCTCGGCGAGCGCCTTGGCGGCGGTGTCCCGCACCCCGGCGTCCCCGCCGGCCTCGGCCCGGTCCAGCACCGTCACCTCGGCGTGGACGTACGCGCCCTCGCCGAGATCCACCGTGATGACGTCCCCCATCGACAGACTCCCCTCCGTCCGGTTCAACGACAGAACTATAGGACGATCAGCCGATGGTGACTGCTGATCAGCAGACCTCGGGAGCCACCCGGACGTCCGCCGGGCCGAGCGGGGACGGTGAACCCGCCTTAGTCGCGGGCGGTCACAGCGCCGGGCGGGCCAGTGCGTCCGGTGCCGTGCGGCCGGCCGCCGGCGACGGAGCGGTCAGCGGTCCGCCGGGCAGGGCGAGTGCGGCCAGGACGCCGAGCAGGCAGACCGCCGCGGCCACGACGCCGGCCACGTGGAAGCCGGTCATGAACGAGTGCCGGACGGCGTCGAGCAGGCTCCGCTGCGACGCCGCGGGCGCCTGGGCGGCGATCCGGAGTGCGGCGCCGACCGACTGCCGGGCGGCGGCAGCCGTCGCCGGTGGCAGGGCGCCGAAGGACGTGGTCGCGAGGTGGTGCGCGTAGAGCGAGGTGAAGACGCTGCCCAGGACGGCGACGCCCAGGGTGCCGCCGGCCTCGCGGGTGGCGTCGTTGACGGCCGAGCCGACTCCGGCCTTGGCCGGGGGCAGGACGCTGAGGATCGACTCGGTGGCCGGTGCCGTGGTCAGGCCGAGCCCGAAGCCCATGAGCACCATCTGCCCGACGACGCTCGTGTACGAGCTGAACGTCGGCGAGGCGGCGATCCACCCGAACGACGACGCCAGCAGCAGGAGCCCGGCCGTCACGACGGCGCGGGTGCCGGCGCGGGTGGCGAGGGCGACGCCGCCGACCGAGCCCAGGGCGAGGGTCGCGGCGACGGGCAGGATCCGCACGCCGGTCGACAGGGTGCCGTACCCGCGGACGAACTGGAAGTACTGCGTGACCAGGAAGATGAATCCGAAGAGCGCGAAGAACGCGACGGTGACGCAGCCGCTGGCGGCGGCGAACGCGGGCGTGCGGAACAGGGTCACGTCGATCATGGGCCTGGGGCGGGCGCGCTCGACCACGACGAAGGCCGCGGCCAGGGCGGCCGCGACGGCGAACCCGGCGATCGTCGCGGGGGCCGTCCAGCCGCGCACCGGCGCCTCGATGACCGTGTAGACCAGGGTGCCGATCGCGCCGGAGGACAGCACGAGACCGGCGGGGTCGAGCCGGGCCTCCGCCGGGGCGCTGGACTCGGGCACCCAGACCCACGCGGCCGCGAGGGCGACCAGGGCGACGGGGACGAGGGCCAGGAACACGGACGGCCAGGCGAAGTGCGCGAGCAGCAGCCCGCCGCAGACCGGGCCGACGGCCACGCCGAGGCCGGTGACCGCGCCCCACAGGCCGACGGCCTTCGCGCGCTCGCGCCGGTCCGGGAAGGTGTTGGTGATCACCGACAGCGTGGTCGGGAAGATGACCGCGGCGCTCGCGCCCATCAGCACGCGCAGGGCGATCAGCACGCCGGGGCCGCCGGCCATCGCGCCCAGCGCGCTCGCGAGCCCGAAGGAGGCGAGGCCGAGGAGCAGGGCGGGCCTGCGCCCGAAGCGGTCGCCGAGGGAGCCGGCGGTCAGGACGAGCGCGGCGAAGGCCAGGTTGTAGCCGTCCACGATCCACTGCAGGTCGCGCGTGGTGGCGTGCAGCTGGCGGCTGAGGTCCGGCAGGGCGACGTTGACGATCGTCGTGTCGAGGTTGATCGCGAAGGCGGCCAGGCAGACGGCGAAGAGGACGGCGCCGCGACGGCGGGGAACCGTGAGGGACATGGGGTGCCTCCGTACTGCCGGAGCAGCATGTTGACAGTGGGCACATTTGCGACGATTCCACTCAAAGTGGACAATGTCAACATGGAATCCGTGGAGACCGCCACAGGCACCGCCGAGCCCGCGCCCCGCCGGGGCTACCACCACGGCGGACTGCGGGAGGCCCTGATCGAGGCCGGGGTCGCGCTGGCCCGCACCGGAGGGCCGGACGCCGTGGTGCTGAGGGCGGCGAGCCGGGCCGCCGGCGTGTCCCACAACGCCGCCTACCGACACTTCGCCGACCACGAGGACCTCATCGCGGCCGTCGGCGAGCGCTGCATGCACCATCTCGGCCGGCTCATGCTGGAGCGCGCGGCCCGGGCGACCGCACCGGACCCGGCCACCCGGGCCGCCGACCGGCTGGAGGCCATCGGCCGCGCCTACGTCGACTTCGCCCTGACCGAACCCGGCTGGTTCCGCACCGCGTTCTCCGGAGCCTCACCGGGCGGCAAGCGGCTCTGCGTGACCGAGCCGGAACCGCCGACCGCCGAATCCACCGAAGTCGCCGAAGCCGCAGACCGAGACGTCCGAGCCGACCCGGGGACGGATCCCTACCTGATCCTGGGCGCAGCACTCGACGACCTGGTCGAGGCCGGGGCGATGCCCGCCGGGCACCGCCCCGGTGCCCAGTACGCCGCGTGGTCCGCGGTCCACGGCCTCAGCGCACTCCTGGTCGACGGACCGCTGCGCACGCTGCCGCCCGCGGAGGTCGAGTCCGCCACGGACGCCGTCCTGGCGGTCGTCGGACGCGGCCTGGTGACGCCACCGCCCCCGGCGGGCTGACGGCCGGACAGGTTCGGCCTCACCCGGCCGCGTTGGTCCCGTCGGCCTCCGGCAGCCGGCTCAGCGCGTCGCGCAGCGCGGCCCTCGTCGTGATGCCCAGTTTGGGGAAGACGCGGTAGAGGTGCGAACTGACGGTGCGCGGGGACAGCCGGGTCCGCTCGCCGATCTCCTTGTTCGTGAGCCCGCTCGCGGCGAGGTCGGCGATCCGGCGCTCCTGCCAGGTCAGGGCCGCGGGTTCCGGGGTCGCCGGGCCCGAGGGCAGGCCGGCTTCGCGCAGCTCGGCGCGGGCCCGGTTCTCCCACGCCGTCGCGCCGAGCCGGTCGAACTCCTCGGCGGCCAGCAGCAGCGGGGCCTGCCGGGCCGCCCGGGGCGCCTTCAGCTGCCGCAGCCTGATGCCGTGCGCCAGGCGGATCCGCGCCAGTTCGAAGGGGAAGTCCTGAGCCTCGGGGTACGCCTCGACGCGCGCGTACGTCCGCGCGGCCTCCGTCAGGTCGTCCGCGGTCATCGCGAGCGCGCCGTAGGCGGACAGGGCCAGCCGCGGGGACGCCTCCGGCAGGCCCGCGTCGCACGCCGCGAGCGCGTGCCGGCGCGCCTGCTCGCGGCGGCCGCTGTACAGCGCGGCCTCGGCCAGTTCGAGCAGCGCCCGCGGGGCGATCTGGTGGGCGTGGCGGTCGAAGCTGCCCGGCGGCGTCATGCCGATGGCGTACAGGTAGGCCGCCTCGAAGTCGCCTTCGGTGAGCGCCGCTCCGGTGGCGATCGCCTCGGTGATCTGGGTGAGCAGGCCGACGCCGCGCGGCCGCGCCCAGGCGTCCACGGCGGACTGCAGCTCGCGCGCCTCGTCGAGCCGCCCCTGCCGGGCGGCGAGCTGCCCGAGGCAGGCGCGGGCGTGGTAGGCGAGCAGGACGTGACCGTGCGCGGTGGCCAGGTCCAGCGCCCGCTGCGCCAGCCGGCGCGCCTCGTCCCACTCGCCGGAGTACATCCGGTCCAGCATCAGCATCCGCAGCAGGACCATGACGCTCGACACGGCGCCGGCCTCCTGCTCGCGCTCGACCGCGCCCCGCAGCTGGGTGCGGTACTGGTTCAGGACGTCGACGTGGGACGCGCAGACCCCCAGCCGCGCCAGGTCCCAGGGGGCCAGGTTCGCCGGATCGGCGAACGCCTGCTCCAGGCGCGCCCGCAGGCCGACCCCACTGCGGGCCACGGCGCTCGCGTCGTGGTACATCGCCGTCAGGGGGTGGACCAGGTCGCCGAGGGCGTCGAGGATGCGGTCCGTCCGCTGCCACAGGGCGGGGTCGCCCGCGTAGTGGGCCATCGTCACCAGGGCGTCCGCCGCGCGGGCCAGGGTCTCGTCACGGGTCAGCGTCTCGTTGCGGGTCAGGGTCTCGTTTCGGCTCAGGGTCTCGTTTCGGCTCAGGGTCTCGTTTCGGCTCAGGGTCTCGTCACCGGTCCGCGCCGCCCCGTCCGCCCGGCGCTCGACCGCCGCCGCGAGCCGCTGGAAGGCGGGCCGGACCGCCCCGGACTGGACGAAGTCGGCGTGGGCGGAGGTGAGCACGGCGGCCAGCGGCTCGGCCGCGCCGGGTTCCGGCTCCGAGCGGTGGAGCAGCCGCTGGGCCTCGTCCAGCAGCGCCGCCTGACCGGCGGTGTAGGCGGCGTCGCCGAGCCGCCGGGAGCGCTGCGCGGGGTCCTCGCTCAGCTCGGCCGCGCGGGTCAGCCAGCTGACGGCGGCCGCCGCGCCGCCGCGCCGGGTCGCGGAGCCGGCCGCCGCTTCCAGCGCCGCCGCCACGGACTCGTCGGGGTCGACGGCCGCCGCGGCCAGGTGGCCGGCGTACCGCTCGACGTCCGCCCGGTGCACCCGGGCCAGTTCGGCGTGCGCGGCGCGGCACTGCTCGGGCGTCGCCAGCTGGACGACGGCGGAACGCACCAGCGGGTGGCGGAAGACGAAGTCGCCGCCGGCCGCGTCGACGTCGAGCAGACCGGAGGCGGCGGCCTCCTCGACGCCGCGCATCCGGTACCGCGTGCCGTGGTCGCCGCCGCGCTGCCGGCCGGCGGTGCCGTCGAGGGCGCCCCGCAGCAGTTCGGCACGGGTGCCGGGCTCCAGGCGCTCGATCCGTGCGGCGTAGAGGAGTTGGAGGCGCCGGGGCAGCGGGAGACCGGCGCCGCCCGGCAGACCGCCGCCGGGGTGCGGCGCGGCCGGGCCGGGCGGGAGCTCGTACAGCGCCAGCGGGTTGCCCTGGGCGTGGTCGAGGACGGTGCGGCGGGCGCGCGCGTCGAGCCGTGGACGGTGCAGCTCCAGGAGGCGCTCGGCGGCCTCGTCGGACAGCGGCGCCACCGGCAGTTCCGGGAGGCGGGCGTCGTCGAAGCGGGAACGCTCGTCGGCCCGCAGGGCGATCAGCATCTTCACCGGGCCGGCCGCCAGCCGGCGGGCGACGAAGCCGCACACCTCGGCGCTGGCGTCGTCCAGCCAGTGCCCGTCGTCGATCAGCAGCATCAGTGGCCGTTCGGCGCTGGCCGGGGACAGCAGGTCGAGCACGGCGATGCCGAGGGCCATGACGGACGGCGGCTCGCCCGTGCCGTGCCCGAACACGACGTCGAGGAGCGCCCGTTGCCGCGCGCCGAGGCGGGCGGTGCGGTCCAGCACGGGGTAGAGGCACTGGTGCAGCCCGGCGAACGGCAGCTCGGACTCCGCCTCGACCCCCGTGACCCGGATCAGTGCGTGCCCTTCCCGGCCGGCCAGCCCGGCCGCGTGGCCGACCAGGGCGCTCTTGCCCACGCCCGCCTCGCCCCGCAGCACCAGGGCCCGGCCCTCGGGCGCGGTCACGAACGAGGCCAGCACGGCCAGTTCGCGCTCCCGGCCGATCAGGGGCACGCCCGAGGGGTCGGGGGCGCCGGGCCAGGGCCGGATGCCGTCGATGCGGAGCCTGCCATCTGCGGCCACGTCCCGTCCTTTACCACTGATCGGCGCTTGAAGTGCCTCCGGCTGTCACACCGATGCAGCAATTTACACGTCCATTGCCATCCGATCATCGTGCTACTGCCTGGGCCCGGGCGCGCCGCGCCGCGACGTGACGGGCGCCGCGCCTGGGACCGTGCCGGTGCTACTTGGGTGCCGCCGTCATGGAGGCGACCGCCTCCGCCGTGGTGGCCCGGTAGAGGCCCATGCGGGGGTTCAGGACGCGGACGCCGTCGGGGAGCGGGAAGTTCTGGGTGTTCGCGAGGGGCATGTTGGTGCCCTCCTCGTCGGCCAGGACGTTGAGTTCGTTGATGCCGGGGGCGGTGCCGGTGGTGGCGCCGCTCGGGTCGAGGTCGATCACGGCGTAGGCGTTCTTGCCGGCCGGGACCGGGAAGCGCGAAGTGCCGCTGGCGAGCACCGGCTTGATGTTCTTGCTCTGGTCGCGCGCGGCGGAGTTGCCCAGGTCGACCCCCGGGGACGAGCTCAGGGTGCAGGCGCTCGCGCCGGTGTTGCGGACGTCGATGACCCACTGGTTGGGCGCCCCGGCGCGTGCCGTCACGTGGATCGAGAGGTGCTGGATGTCGCACGGGTCGGTGGCGGCGCCGGTGCCCCCGGTGGGAGGCGTGTGCGTGGCGGGGCGCGACGCGGCGCCCGTCGGGGGCGTGACGGCTCCCTTGGTGGGCGCCGCGGTGACCGTCGGGCCGGCGACCGGGTCGGCGTTGTCGGGCCCGCAGGCGGTCAGGGCGAGTCCGGCCCCGACGACGAGGACGGCGGGGACGAGCAGCGGGCGGCGGTTGCGGACGGACATGGTGGCTCCCCGATGGCGGTTCGTGCTGACTGCGTGGACACCTCACAGGACGGTCGTCCGACGGCATTCGGTGGCACGCGTGGCGTCACAATCATCAGGACATGACAGGGACGCGACCGTGACATTCCGTCAGGTGTGGCGCGGTTGACACGACGAGCCGTCCGGAGTCGGCCGGTCGGATATTCCCTGCGACATCCACGGCCCTCCCGGGATACTGCTCGCCATGGATGAGGTCGAGGTAGTCGTCGCCCATTCCGAGCGCGCGACCCTGCGCGTCGGCGACGTGTTCCTGAAGGTGGACGCCGACCGGGCGCGCATGGACGTCGAGGTCGAGGCGATGGCCCTGGCGCCGGTGCCGACGCCGGAGGTGCTGTGGCACGAGCCGCCCGTGCTCGCGATCGCGGCGCTGCCGGGGCGGGCGCTCGGCCGGCTCGGCGAACCGTCGACCGCGTCACCGGCGGCGTGGGCGGCCGCCGGCGCCGCCGCACGGAGGTTGCACGACGCACCGTTGCCGCCGTGGTCCGCCCGGGGAGTGGACGAGTTGGCGGCGGACCTCGACCGCGAGTGCGCGTGGCTCGTGGCGAACGCCGTCCTGCCCGCCGACCTCGTCACCCGCAACCGGCGGGTCGCCGAGGCCGCGCTGCGGCCGTGGACCCCGGTGTTCACGCACGGCGACCTGCAGACCGGTCACGTGTTCGTCGACGGCGACGAGGTCACCGGCATCATCGACTGGTCCGAAGCCGCCCGGGGCGACGCCCTGTTCGACCTCGCCGTCCTGACGCTCGGCCACGAGGAGCACCTCGGCGACGTCCTCGCCGGCTACGGCGCCGACGTGGACGCCGACGTGATCCGCGCGTGGTGGTCGTTGCGGAGCCTGCTGGCGAGTCGCTGGCTGGTCGAGCACGGCTTCGACCCGTCCGCGCCGGGCTGCGAGTTCGACGTGCTCAAAGCCCGGATGTAGGAAGCCCGCGCGGGCAAAACGCTGCACAGACGCTGCGAGTAGCCCTGGTCATCCGCCCGGCCGCACCGTTGCCGTGTGACCCTCTGCACGCAGCAGCGACCCGATGTGCAGCCCCTCCCCTGGATCAACGACGTGGCGCCCGAGGAGTTGCGCCGGCTCGTCGTGGCCGTGGCGGGCGGGAGCGAGGAGGCCTTCGCCCGCCTGTACGACGCCGTCGCCGGACCGGTCTACGGCACCGCCCTCCGGACGCTGCGCAATCCGGCGCACGCCGAGGAGGTGGCGCAGGAGGTGCTGCTGGAGGTGTGGCGCGGCGCCGCCGGGTACCGGCCGGAGCGGGGCACGGTGATGGCGTGGGTGCTCACGATCGCCCGCCGCCGCGCCGTGGACCGGGTCAGGTCGGTGCAGGCCGCGTCGGACCGGGAGGCACGCGTCGCGTCGCTCGAACCGCCCGTCGGCGAATCGGTCGTCGACCTGGTGGAACACGGGCTGGATGTGGAGCGGGTACGGGCGGCGCTCGCGGGGCTGAGCCGGGTGCAGCGCGAGTCGCTGGTGCTGGCGTACTACGGCGGGTACTCGCAGCGTGAGATCGCGCAGATGCTCCGCGTGCCGCTGGGCACGGTCAAGACGCGCATGCGGGACGGGCTGATCCGGCTGCGGGCGTCGTTCGCCACCGGTCCTGCGGTCGGCCTCGGATGAGTGCCGGCCCGAAGGCCGTCGGCCGGGACCGCCGGCCGGACGACAATGGGTGCACCTCCGGTGACTCTCCGGGGGCCTCGGACACCCCGTTCCCGGAGGACCTGATGGCCGAACCGCCCGTGCCCGACGCCGGGATGCCCACCGGGAGCGTGGCCCGGCGCCTGGGCGTGTCGCCGACGACGGTCCGCTCGTGGGAGCGCCGCTACGGCATCGGCCCGTCGGACCGGGAGCCCGGGCACCACCGCCGCTGGAGCGCGCGCGACATCGCGGTGCT
Source organism: Kitasatospora sp. NPDC057904 (assembly GCF_042887925.1). Classification (NCBI taxonomy): domain Bacteria; kingdom Bacillati; phylum Actinomycetota; class Actinomycetes; order Kitasatosporales; family Streptomycetaceae; genus Kitasatospora; species Kitasatospora sp. NPDC057904. Next base: position 421,286 of record NZ_JBHVOL010000006.1, on the reverse strand, counting down.
GGAGGCCATGTGCCGGCTGACGGCCCGTGGTGTCCCGCCGGGCGAGGCCGCGCGGGTGGTCCTCGCGACGGCGAGTGCGGAGCCGCTCCAGCCCGAGGAGACGGCGGCCGCACGCCCCGGCGGAAGCCGGGCGCTGCGCGTGGGGACGGTACGCCCCGAGTGCCGCGGCCTGGCCCGGGCGGCCGTGCGGCTGGACGCCCCGGCGGTGGCCCGGATCCTGCGCGACGCCGTCCACGCGCTGGGGGTCGTGGACGCGTGGACGGAGGTGATGATGCCCGCGCTGCGCGCCGCCGGCCGCAAGTGGGCCGCCGAGGGCGAGCAGTACGTCGAGGTCGAGCACCTGTTGTCCTGGCACGTGGCCTCGGTGCTGCGGCATGCCGCCGTCCAGCCCGCGGCGGTCCGGGCGGTGCCGCCGGTCGTGCTGGCCGCGATGCCCGCCGAGCGGCACACGCTGCCGCTGGACGCCACCGCGGCCGGGCTGACCGCGCGCGCCCTGCCGTTCCGGATGCTCGGGTCGACGGTCCCGCCGCGGGCGCTGCTCGACGCGGTGCAGCGGATCGGCCCGGGTGCGGTGATGCTCTGGTCGCAGGACCGGCGGACGGCCGACCGGCAGCTGGTGCGGCGGGTGACCGACAGTGCGTGGGGGCCGCGCGGCTCCCGCGGCCGGGCGGTGGTGCTGGTCGCCGGTCCCGGCTGGGACCGCTCCCGGCTGCCGGCCCGCACCGCGAGCCCCCGCACCCTGGCGGGCGCGCTCGACCTGCTGGAGGAAGCGGTCGTCCCGTAGGCCCGGCCGCGGCACACCGGCGGCGCCACAGCCCGATCCGTCGGCCGATGCCCCGACCAATCCGCCGAATGGACGGCTCCGAAGGTTCGGTGCAGACAGCACCCGGGCCGCACCCGCGGCCCCGACGAACCGAGGGGCCTTCGTGACGACAGTCGACACCGTCTCCACCTCCGGAGCCGTCCCGCGGCCCCGGAGCGGACCGCCCGTGCGCCACGCGGCGGTGGTGGGCGCCGGCGTGGCCGGGCTCACCGCCGCGTACGAGCTGTCCGGGGCGGGCGTGCGGGTCGAGCTGTTCGAGGCGGACGAGCGGCTCGGCGGGCACGCGCACACGCAGGAGGCCGTCGGGCCGGCCGGGCGCGCGGCGGCCCTGGACACCGGGTTCCTGGTGCACAACGAGCGCACCTACCCGCACCTCGTGCGGCTGTTCGCCGAGCTCGGTGTGCGCACCCAGGTCAGCGGCATGAGCCTCTCCGTGCACTGCGACGGGTGCGGCCTGGAGTACGCCGGTGCGCGCGGCCCGGCCGGTCTGCTGGCCCGGCCCGGGGCCGCGCTGCGCGGCCGGTACCTGCGGATGCTGGCCGAGGTGCCGCGCTTCCACCGGCGGGCCCGCCGCCTGCTCGCGAGGCCCGGGGACGACGGCCCCAGCCTGCGCGAGTTCCTCGCCGCCGAGGGCTTCTCGCCGTACTTCGTGAGCCACTTCATGACGCCCGTGGTCTCGGCGGTGTGGTCGTGCGCGCCGGATCTCGCGGGCGACTACCCGGCGCGCTACCTGTTCAGGTTCCTCGACAACCACGGCCTCCTCAGCGTGAACGGCTCGCCGACCTGGCGCACGGTCGTCGGCGGCTCCCGGACGTACGTCGAGCGGATCGCCGGGAAGCTCGCCGAGCGGCAGGGCACGGTGCACCGGTCGGCCCCCGTCCGGGCGGTGCGCCGCCACCCGGGCGGCGTCACGGTCGTCACCGCGGACGGACGGCGCACCCGGGCGGACGCCGTGGTGATCGCCACCCACGCCGACCAGGCGCTGCGGCTGCTCACCGACCCGACCGACGCCGAGCTGGAGGTCCTCAGCGCCTTCCGGTACTCGCGCAACCCGACGGTCCTGCACCGCGATTCCTCCCTCCTGCCGGAGGCCGGCTGGGCCCGGGCCTCGTGGAACTACCGGATGCCCGCGTGCGACGGCCCCGCCGACCGGGTGCGGGTGAGCTACCACCTCAACCGGCTGCTGCGGCTGGACACCGGCGACGACTACCTGGTCACGCTCAACGAGGACGAGCACGACACCGTCCCCGAGGACCTGGTGGTCTCCCGCACGGTCTACGAGCACCCGATCTACACCGCCGGGACCGTCGCCGCCCAGCGCCGCCTCCCCGAACTCGCCACCGCCAGGACCGCGTTCGCCGGCGCGTACCACGGCTGGGGGTTCCACGAGGACGGCTGCCGCTCGGGTGTCCGCGCGGCCCTGTCCCTGCTCGGGGCGGAGGCGCCGTGACCGCCGAAGTCCGCCGCCTGCCCGGCCCCTGGGGCGCCGTGCTGTACGAGACGCACACCGCCCACGTGCGCACGGCCCCGCTGCGGCACGCCTTCCGGCACCGCGGCTACCTGTGGCTGGTGGATCTCGACCGGCTCCCCCGGCTCCCCTGGCCGCTGGGAGCACTGGCCTCCTTCCGGCCCCGAGACCACCACCTCGACCCCGGCTACGGGAACGCGACGATCCGGCAGGACCTCCAGGACCACCTCGCCGCCCGGGGTGTGCACCTGGGTCGCGGCCAGGTCCTGATGCTCACTCAGGCCAGGTCGCTCGGCCACGTGTTCAACCCCCTCACCGTGTACTGGTGCCGCGACGAGGCCGGGCGCCCGCTCTGCACCGTCGCCGAGGTGCACAACACCTACGGCGGCCGCCACCGCTACCTGCTGCGCCCGGACGCCGAGGGCCGGGCCGGGACGCCGAAGGAGTTCCACGTCTCGCCGTTCTTCCCGGTCGACGGCGGCTACCGGATGTCCCTGCCGGAGCCGGGCGAGCACCTCCGCCTCGCCGTCCACCTGGAGCGCCCCGGCGGGCGCGTCTTCACCGCCACCGTGCGCGGCACCGCACACCCGGCGAGCCCCGCCGCCCTGCTGCGGGCCGCCCTGCGGCACCCGTTCGCCACGCAGGCCGTGAGCCTGCACATCCGCTACCAGGGCGTCCGGCTGTGGCTGCGCGGCCTGCCCGTTCACCCCCGACCCGTCCACCCCCGGCCCGTCCCCGACACCGCCCAGCCCTCCGCCGGGCACCCCGTACGCGAGGAAGAGGTGCCCTCCGCATGACCACCACCCCGGCCGCCCCGCGGTCGGCGCCACCCGCCCCGCCGACCCCGGCCGTCGACCCCGCCCGCTGGCCCGACGTCGCCCGCGTACCGCACGCCCCGCTGCGCGCCGCCGTCGCCGGCCGGCTGCTGCGCCGGGTCGCCGCCCACCGCGGCCTGCGCGTCGAACTCCCCGGCGGGAGCGTCCTGCGCCCCGCCGCACCCGGCGCCCCCGTCCTGCGGCTGCACCACCCGCGGGCGTTCCTCCACCGCGTCGGCGAGAGCGGCCTGATCGGCTTCGGCGAGGCCTACCAGGCCGGCGACTGGGACAGCCCCGACCTGACCGCCCTGCTCACCGCGCTCGCCGCCGCCCCGCAGACCCTCGTCCCGGCCGGCACCCGCTGGCTGCGCCGGCTGTACGTCCAGCGCCCGCCGGCCGCCGAGTCGTCCACGGTCGACGGCGCCCGGCGCAACATCCCGCGCCACTACGACCTGTCGAACGACCTGTTCGCACTCTTCCTCGACCCGACCATGACCTACTCGGCGGCGCTCTTCCCGACCGGCCCCGGCCGGGCGCCGCTCGCGACCTGGGACGGCCTGCCCGCCGCCCAGCACCGCAAGATCGACCGGCTGCTCGACCTCGCCGGCGTCGGCCCCGGCACCCGGCTGCTGGAGATCGGCACCGGCTGGGGCGAACTGGCGCTGCGGGCGGCCGCGCGCGGCGCCCGGGTGGTCAGCCTCACGCTGTCCGAGGAACAGCTCGCCCTCGCCCGCCGCCGGATCGCCGAGGCCGGGTACGAGGGACGGGCCGAGGTGCGGCTCTGCGACTACCGCGCCGCCGAGGGCGCGTACGACGCCGTGGTCAGCGCGGAGATGATCGAGGCCGTCGGACGGCCGTTCTGGCCGGGCTACTTCCGCACGCTCGACCGGGTCCTCGCGCCCGGCGGACGCGTCGCCCTGCAGGCGATCACCATGCCGCACGACCGGATGACCGCGAGCAGCCGCACCTACACGTGGATCCTCAAGTACGTCTTCCCGGGCGGCCTGATCCCGTCCCTGCGGGCGGTCTCCGAGACCGCCGCCCGGCACACCGCCCTGCGCGTGCGCGCGGCCGACGCGTACGGGCCGCACTACGCCGAGACGCTGCGGCTGTGGCGCGAGCGGTTCACCGCGCACGCCGGCCAGGTCGCGGCGCTCGGCTTCGACGACGTGTTCCGGCGCACCTGGGAGCTGTACCTCGCGCACTCCGAGGCCGGGTTCCGCGCCGGCTACCTGGACGTCCACCAGATCCTCCTCACCCGCGGGGCGCCCTCGTGAGCCGGGCCGTCCCGGACGGCGGCGCGTTCGCGCTCAACCTCGCCGTCACCGCCGCCGCCGTCCTCGCGATCATGCTCGCGACGTTCGTCGTCGGGGTGCGCACCGGTCGGCACCGGGCGGTCGACGTCGCGTGGGGCCTGGCCTTCGCCGAACTCGCGCTCGTCGGCTACCTCCTGTCGGACGGTGAGGGCGACCCCGGCCGGCGGGTGCTCGTCACCGTGCTCGTCGCGGTGTGGGGCGTCCGGCTCTCCGCCCACCTGTGGTGGCGCGCCCGGGGCCTGCCGGAGGACCGGCGCTACGCCCGCATGCTCGCCCGCGTGCCCGAGGGCCCGGCCCGCGTCCGGTACGCGCTGCGCAAGGTGTACCTGCTCCAGGCCGCGATCGTCTGGTTCGTCTCGCTGCCCGTCCAGGCGGCGCAGTACGTGCCGTCCCCGCCCGGCGCGCTCGCCTGGGCCGGGGTCGGGCTGTGGAGCGTCGGCCTGGCCTTCGAGGCGGTCGGCGACCGGCAGCTCACCCGCTTCAAGGCCGACCCCGCCAACCGGGGCCGGATCATGGACCGCGGCCTGTGGCGCTACACCCGCCACCCCAACTACTTCGGCGACGCCTGCGTCTGGTGGGGCGTCTTCCTGCTCGTCGCCGACACGCCCGTCGGATGGGCGTTCGTCCTCAGCCCCCTCCTGATGACCTGGTTGCTGGCGTTCGGCAGCGGGAAGCCGATGCTGGAGCGCCGGCTCGCCGCCGAACGCCCCGGCTGGGCCGAGTACGCGGCCCGCACCAGCGGGTTCGTGCCGCTGCCGCCGCGCCGGGACCCGAGCACCCCGACCGCACCACCTGCGAGGCCCCACCCGTGACCGTCTCCATCGCCCTGTTCACCCAGGACCTGCGCCTGCACGACAACCCCGTCCTGCACGCCGCCCGCGCCGCGGGCGACGAGGTCGTGCCGCTGTTCGTCCTCGACCCGGCCGTCGAGGCCGCCGGCTTCGCCGCCCCCAACCGGCTGGCGTTCCTCGCCGACTGCCTCGCCGACCTGGACACCTCGCTGCGGCGCACCGGCTCCCGGCTCGTGCTGCGCCGCGGTGACACCGCCGAGCAGGCGGCGCGCGTGGCGACCGAGGCCGCCGCGGGCACCGTCCACCTCGCCGCCGGGGTCAGCGCCTACGCCCGGCGGCGCGAGGCCGCGCTGCGCAAGGCCTTCGGCGACCGCCTGCACGTCCACGACGCCTCGCTGACGGTCGTCGGAGCGGGCCGGCTCACCCCGGCGAACCGCGACCACTACGCGGTCTTCACCCCGTACCACCGCGTCTGGCAGGAGGCCCCCTGGCGGACCGTCCTGGGCGCGCCCCGGAAGCTCGACACGCCGGACGGCATCGGCGGCGAGGACCTGCCCACCGCCCGCCCGGCCTCGCCCGCCCTGCCGCGCGGAGGCGAAACGGCCGCCCGCGAGGTCCGGCGCCGCTGGGACATCGACGCGTACGCCGACATCCACGACGACCTCGCCGCCGACGCCACGTCCCGTCTCTCCCCCTACCTGCACTTCGGCTGCCTGTCCCCCACCGAACTCGCCGTCCGCGCCCAGCAGCACGGCGGCGACGGAGCCCAGGCCTTCGTCCGGCAGCTAGCCTGGCGCGACTTCCACCACCAGGTGCTCGCCGCCCGCCCCCACGCCGCCCGGCGGGACTACCGCACCAAGGACGACCACTGGCACCACGACGACGGCGAGGCCGAGGCGTGGCGCCGGGGCCGCACCGGCTACCCGATCATCGACGCGGCGATGCGCCAGCTCGCCCACGAGGGCTGGATGCACAACCGCGGCCGGCTGCTGACGGCGAGCTTCCTCGCGAAGAGCCTCTACCTGGACTGGCGCATCGGCGCCGCCCACTTCCTCTCCCTGCTCGTCGACGGCGACGTGGCCAACAACCAGCTCAACTGGCAGTGGGTCGCGGGCACCGGCACCGACACCCGCCCCAACCGGGTCCTCAACCCGCTGCGCCAGGCCGACCGCTACGACCCGGACGGGACGTACGTCCGCCGGTGGGTGCCCGAACTCGCCCACCTCCCGGGGGCCGCCATCCACCGCCCCTGGCTCCTCGCCCCCGACTACCCGGCGCCGATCATCGACCCCGACACGCTCACCGCGCGGCTGCGGCACGCCCGGGGCCTGGACTGACAGGGTGGCCCGGCGGGCTCCGCCGATCCGTCCGGGCCACCGGCTCCGAAGACCGCGCGACGCCTTCCGAGGACCCCGACATGAACAACCCGGCATAAACAACCCGACATGAGCGACCCGACATGAGCAACCCGCCCCCCACCCCGCCGCGCTGCCTGGTGACCGGCGCGACCGGCTACATCGGCGGCCGCCTCGTCCCCGAGCTGCTCGCCCGCGGCCACGCCGTCCGCTGCCTGGTGCGCGACCCCGGACGGCTGCGGGACCAGCCCTGGCGGGCGCGGGTCGAGACCGCCGTCGGCGACGTCACCCGGCCCGCCACCCTCACCGGCGCCTTCGACGGCGTGGACGTCGCCTACTACCTCGTCCACTCCCTCGGCACCGGCCCCTCGTTCGAGGCCACCGACCGGGAGGCCGCCCACGCCTTCGGGGCCGCCGCAGCGGCCGCGGGGGTCTCCCGGATCGTCTACCTCGGCGGGCTCGTCCCCGACGGCGTCGACGAGAGCGGGCTCTCCCCGCACCTGCGCTCCCGCGCCGAGGTCGGCGGCATCCTGCGCGCCAGCGGCGTGCCGACGGCCGAACTGCGCGCCGCCGTCATCATCGGCTCCGGCAGCGCCTCCTTCGAGATCCTCCGCCACCTCACCGAGCGCCTGCCCGCGATGGTCACCCCGCGCTGGGTCGCCACCCGCATCCAGCCGATCGCCGTCCGCGACGTCCTGCGCTACCTGGCCGGCGCCGCGCTCCTGCCGCCGTCGGTCAACCGGACCTTCGACATCGGCGGCCCCGACGTCCTCACCTACCGCGAGATGATGCGGCGCTACGCCCGGATCGCGGGCCTGCGCCGACGCGTCATCTTCCCCGTCCCCGTACTCACTCCCGGGCTCTCCAGCCACTGGGTCGGCCTCGTCACCCCGGTGCCGGGCTCCATCGCCCGGCCGCTCGTCGAATCCCTGCGCCACGAGGTCGTGTGCGGCGAGCACGACCTCGCCCGGTGGGTGCCCGACCCGCCGGAGGGCCTCACCGGCTTCGACCGGGCCGTGGCGCTCGCCCTGCGCCGCATCAAGGACGCCGACGTCGCCACCCGCTGGTCCTCCGCCTCCCTGCCCGGCGCCCCGAGCGACCCGCTGCCCACCGACCCCGACTGGGCCGGCGGCAGCCTCTACCAGGACCTCAGGGAACGCACGGTCGCCGCCGCACCGGCCGACGTCTGGCGCGTGGTCGAAGGCATCGGCGGCGACAACGGCTGGTACTCCCTCCCCCTCGCCTGGGCCCTGCGCGGCCTCCTCGACCGCCTGGCCGGCGGCGTCGGCCTGCGCCGGGGCCGCCGCGATCCGGCCCGCCTGCGGGTCGGGGACTCGCTCGACTTCTGGCGGGTCGAGGAGATCGAACCGGGCCGCCTGCTCCGGCTGCGCGCCGAGATGCGGCTCCCCGGCCTGGCCTGGCTGGAGCTCTCCGTCACCCCGGACGGGGACCACGGCACCCGCTACCGGCAGCGCGCGCTGTTCCACCCGCACGGCCTGGCCGGACACGCCTACTGGTGGTCGGTCGCGCCGTTCCACTCGGCGGTCTTCGGCCGCATGGCCCGCAACGTCACCGAACGCGCCCGCCGGGCGGGCTGAGCGTCAACAGCCACCGCCAGCGGGGCAGCTCGGTACCGCAACAGGCGAGCACGAGGACGGAGACGAGCACCGCCGCCCACACCGGGAACAGCAGCCAGGCGGCGACGACGGCCCCCGCGAGCTCGGCGAGCACCATCAGGACCGTGACCCACCCGGGCACCGCCACGACCGTCCCCGGCTTGTCCCCGGGCGTCTGCAGCACGGCCGGCACGCCGATCAGCACGACGTCCACCCCGATCGCCAGCAACACCGAGTGCGGCCACAGCGCGATCGGCAGCCCGACCCACCCGACCAGCTCCAGCCCCGCCCTCAACCCGGTGGCGTACCAGGGCTCTTCGTACGTCCGCGCCATCGTCGCCTCTCCCCCGTCCACGAGTGCCGGGGCAGCGTAGCGCGCGACGGACCCCGGGCCCACCCGTCCCGCCGGTCCGGACGGCGCCGCTGGCGTTGACGTCGGCGTCAAGGTCTAGCGTTCTCTCCATGCGGATCGGCGAACTGGCGGCACAGGCGGGGACGACCACCCGCACCCTTCGGTACTACGAGTCGCGCGGGCTGCTGCCCGCCCGGCGCAACGGCAACGGGTACCGGGCGTACGACGAGGCTGACCTGCGGCTCCTGCGGCAGATCCGGACGCTGCAGGACTTCGGCTTCGACCTGGAGCAGACCCGCCCGTTCGTCGAGTGCCTCCAGGCCGGGCACCCGGAGGGCGACTCCTGCCCCGCGTCGCTGGACGTCTACCGCGGCCGGCTCGCCGAGCTGGACGAGTGCCTGGCGCGGCTGCACGAGGTGCGCGACCGGGTCGCCGCCCAGCTGGCCCGCGCCGAGCTCCGGGTCGAGGCCGAGCATCCGGGCGGGCCCGAACCGCACTGCGAGCTTTCCACCAACCATGCCCAGACGAAGGAGAGTTGAGATGACGGGAACGGAAATTCCGGCCGTGACGGACGCGAGCTTCGCCGCCGAGGTGCTCGCGGCCGACGTGCCCGTCCTGGTGAAGTTCACCTCCGACTGGTGCCCGCCGTGCCGGATGGTCGCGCCGGTGCTCGCGGAGATCGCCCGGGAGAAGGCCGGGGAACTCAAGGTCGTCCAGTTGGACGTCGACACCAACCCCGAGTCCCAGGCCGCGTACTCGATCCTCTCCATGCCGACGATGGTGCTCTTCCGCAACGGCGAGCCCGTGCGCAGCATCGTCGGCGCGCGGGCGAAGGCCCGGCTGCTGCGGGACCTGGCCGACGTCATCTGACGGCCGGACCTCGGGCGCACCCGCCGGCCAGGGCCCGCCGGGTACCGAGGGCCAGCAGGACCACCCCGGCCGACGCCGCCAGGGCGAGGGCCCGTTCCGCGTAGCCGGCGCCGGCGTGACCGTGCAGCCCGATGAAGGCGATCACGCCGATGAACATCACCGGGCTGAAGGCCAGGGCGCCCCCGGACCAGCCCTGCCACGCCGGGTTCGCGCGGAAGTGGGCGGCCAGGACGGACGGGGTGATCACCATGACCGGGAAGCCGACGAACGAGATCGCCAAGTGCCCCGTCGCCTGCCACGAGCCGGACCCGAGGCCCTGCACGCACCCGGGGTCGGCGGCCCGGCAGTCGAGGCGGAAGAGGACGTCCCACACGTTGTCCAGCCCCAGCGGCGACGCGGCGACGAGCCAGGCCCCCGCCGGTCGCCGCCCGCCGGGGGCGGCCAGGGCCGGGCCCAGCGCGAAGAGGGCGAACGCGATGGTCAGGACGCCCGCGACGCCCTGCGCCGCGAGCACGAGCCCCGCGTGATCGGCCGTCCGCGCGCCCAGGTCGCTGATGCCGTGCGCAGAGCTGCGATAGCCCTGGCCTTCCGTCAGACCGCCGACCAACCACACGGCGGTGAAGAGGACTTGGGCGACGACCGCGCCCCGGACAAGTGCCATCCGCATGCTCTGCTCCCCCCGATGCCCACCCCCCGTTGATACAGTTGTATCAGATGGAGGGCGTCACGGAAGAGCCACCGCCCTCCGACCCGGCACGCCTTACCGCAGCACGCCTTACCGCGGCACCGCTTACCGCAGCACCTCCGCGAGCACCTCACCCAGCGGCGGTCCGTCCATCGCCGCGCGCAACTCCTCGACGGCAGAGCGCCGTTCCGCCGCCCCGAGCGCCAGGTACTGTTCGATCCGCTCGTTCAGGCAGCGGCGGAACCGGTCGTAGTGGCCGTCGTCGCGGCGGATCCGCCCGGCCAGCTCGACCAGCGCCGCCGTCCCCGTGAAGTCGTCCTCCGGGACCGGGCGGTCGGGCAGCAGGTCGGCCAGGCCGACGGCGGTCTTGGCGAACAGCGTCCGCTCCAGCCGGCGGACGGTGAACAGGTGCGCGTAGTGCTGCTCGGGCAGCGCGAGCGGGAGGCGGCCGAGCGCCAGCGCCTCGTGGAGGGCGGTCAGGCCGGGGGTGAGCAGGTAGTCCGGGGTGGAGGCGACGTGCCGGAGCAGCTCGCGCTGCGGCACCAGCCGGCAGTCCGCCCGCCGTCCGTCCACCGTCACCGTGCGCGCCCGCCGGCCGCCGAACGGCCCGCCGCAGACCAGGACGCGGCGGAACCGGGGCCAGTCGCGCAGAAGGTCGGGCAGCCAGCGCTCGATCAGCAGCAGGTAGTCGTTGTGCTCGTCGAAGTCGAGCAGGAAGTTACGGAACCCGCCGAGGTTGATCAACAGGTCGTACTCCGACGCGGCCGGCTCCGCGCTCGCGGCCGCCCGCAGCCCGTCGTGATCCACCAGCGCGCCGGTCGTCCGGGGCACCCGCCCCACCCCCAGCCCGGCGAACTCCGCGATCCGCTGCCGCACCCCGGGGAAGTTCTGCACCAGCCCGTGAGTGGCCAGCAGGTGGGCGGCCACCACCCGCTCGTGCGGGGACAGTTCACCGAGGTGCCGGTCCGCCACCGCGAACCCGGACCGCGGAAGCGTCTCGCAGAGCCGCAGGATCTCCGCGAGCGGCCGTTCCAGGCGCCAGAACGCGAACAGGCTGTCCAGCAGGACCACCGGCCGGTCCGCCAGCACGCCGTGCAGCACGAGGTCGGCGTCCATCACGGACACCACGCGGTCGCAGCCGGCCAGCAGCCGGCTCAGGTCCGCGTCGCGCGGGGCCGGCGAGCGGATCTCGTCGAAAGCCTCCGGATTGCAGTGCGCGAACTCGGCGGCCACGCCGTCCCCGACGAAGATTCGCTCGTGGCCGCTCAACGCGCGCGAGACCGCGACGAGTTCGGCCGCCGGCCCGAACCCGCAGTTCTGCGCCCCCATCACGAGTCTCACGACACCCCCTCCAGACCCGCCGGCACCGCCGCGGACCCGGCCGGGAGTGCGTCCAGCACGGCGCCCAACTGCCGGGCGAACTCCTCGGGATGCTTGGCGTACCCGGCGTGGCCGCCCGGGAAGAGCGCCAGGTCGCGGCCGAGGAGGGCCGCGAGAGCGGCGACCGGACGGTGGATCAGGTAACCGCACGACTCCAGGCCGCCGGCCGGCGTGATCCGGTCGGCGAGCCCGCCGAGCGCGGCGACGTCCAGGGGGAACGCGGTCGTCGGGCGCATGACGTGGGCCAGGAAGAACTCGTTGTTGTCCCGCACCTCGGGCAGCGCGGGCGCCGGCCGTCCGCCGAAGGCGCCCGCGAGGCTCAGCATCGCCGCCGCGGCCCCGTCCCGCCGGTAGGTCTCGTGCACCTCCTCGAAGAACGCGACCTGCGCCTCGCCGTCCGGCAACAGCCGCATCGCCGGGGGCTCGTGGGCGACCACCGCGGCCACGCGGTCGGGGTGCGTCCGCAGCAGTTCGAGGGCCACGAGCGCGCCGGCGCAGCTCCCCAGGGCGAGCACCGGTTCGTCGCCCACGGCGTGCCGGTCGAGCAGCCGCAGCGCGTCCTGCGCCTGGACGTCGACCCGCTGGTCGACCGGCGGCCCGTGGAGGGGGCTGCGGGAGATTCCGCGCGGGTCGTAGCTCAGCACCCGGTAGCGGGTGGCGAGTCGTTCGGCCAGTGGTTCGAACACCGCCGCGTCCGAGGCGCCGCCGGGCACCAGCAGGAGCAGTGGTCCGGTGCCTCTGAGCTCGTGGTGCAGGCGTGCCCCGGGGACGTCCAGGGTGCCGGTCTCCAGCGCTGCCATCACGTGCTCCAGGCGCGTTCCGGTGTCGGGCGGTCCCCGGCAGGATACCCACCGGACGCGAACGTTCCGGTGATCCGACGCGCTGGCGGAAACGGGCCGGAACGCGAGTGCGCCCCGGCACGGAAATCGCCTCAGGATCCTCCCGGACAGCACACAGCACACGAATTGATCGAAGCACCTTGCGTCACACTGATCGAGCACAGACTCTCCGGTAAGGCCACGTCATAATCGGAGTATGGACTTTGGGTTGTCGGTCGCGTAGCGTGGCCGCCGTCGATCTCATCGACTTCTCATGTCTCCGGGGGTTTCACTTGGCATCGGAGTATTCAATCGCCATCATCGGCATGGGTTCTCGCGGGTGCAGCATCCTTGAACGGATCGTCACCCTGGCGCCCAGGATCGGAAAGCACGGCGCACCACCCGGCCGGTTACGCGTGGAGATCATCGACCCTTTATCCGAGGGCGAGGGACTCCATTCGGTCTCGCAGCCCGACTACTTACTGCTGAATACCTTGTGCGGCGAGATATCGATGTTCCCCGACCGGGACGCGGTCGGGGCGTACGCGGGCGAGGCCGGCCCGAGCCTGTACGAGTGGGTGACCGAACGCGGTCTGATGATCGCCGGGGACGGGCACACGGTGGGCCGCACCGGCCGTCCGGTCCGGCCGAACGACTTCCTGCCCAGGCGGCTGCTGGGCGAGTACCTGCAGTGGTTCCTCGCCCGCCTGCGCGAGCGGGCCCCGTCCTGGCTGAGCGTGACCGTGCACCGCTCCCGGGCGACCTCGCTGGCCTCGGATCCCGGCTCCGGCGTCCGGATCGGCCTCGCCGACGGTTCCACGGTCGGCACCGATTACGCCTTCCTGACCGTCGGCCACGTCCCCAACCGGGAGAATTCCCCGCCGATCGCATCCGAATTCCCGTCGGCCGCCGCCCGGCACATCGGCGACCCGTACCCGATCCCCGACAAGCTCGCCGTGATCCCGCCGGAGGATTCGGTGGCGGTCGCCGGATTCGGCCTGTCGGCCATGGACGTCATCGCCGCATTGACGGTCGGCCGCGGCGGCCGATTCGTCCCGGACGGCCGACGGCTGCGCTACCGGCCCGGCGGGGCCGAACCGGAATTGCTCCTCTATTCCCGTTCCGGAGTCCCGTTCCGGGCCCGCCCGCACCGCATGCGAATGAGCAGCCGCTTTCAGCCGCTCGTCCTCACCCGGGCGACGGTGGCCGAGTTCCGCGAGGCCGGGCCCCTCGACTTCGACGACTGCCTGTTCCCGCTGCTGCTGACCGAGATGCGGATCGCCTACCACCGGTGCCGCGCCCTGGTCGAGGGCGGCGCCGACGCCGAGGCGGCGCTCGCCGCCGAGCTCACCGCGGCGGCCGACACCGACAAGCTCCCCGCGACGCTCGACCTGCTCGACCAACTGCACGGCCCCTTCGACCCGTTGAAGGCCTGGGACGACTCGGCCGCCATGGAGCTGCACGACAGCGCCGGCTATCAGCACTGGCTGACGGAAACGATTCGCCACGATCTCGTCGAGGCCGACCGCGGACTGGACCACAGCCCCCTGAAGGCAGCCCTGGAGGCCGTCCGCGAGGTCCGCGACACCCTGCGCGACGCCGTCAACTTCGGCGGCCTGACGAACGCCTCCCTCGACCGGTTCCTGCGCACCACCGTGCCGCTGTTCAACCGTGCGGTGGTGGGCCCCCAGAAGGAGCGGCACGCCGAACTCCTCGCCCTCATCGAGGCGCGGGTCGTGCGCACGCCGTTCGGCGCGGCCCCGTCGGTGCACTGGAACGACGACGACGGCCGGTGGACGATCGCCTCGACCCGCCTGGCGACCCCGCACCGCGAGGACGTCGACTGGCTCTGCGCGGGCAACTCGCCCTGGCCCGCCGTGGACTCCTCCGCCAGCCCGCTGATCCGCTCCCTCCACGAGGACGGCCGGATCCGCCGCCTGCTCCCGGAGAGCACCGCCGTGCGGGGCGCCGACGTCGACGCCTCGCTGCACCCGGTCGACGCCGCCGGAGTGAGCGACCCGCGGCTCTGGCTGATCGGGCCCCTGTGCGAGGGCGCCACCTTCTACAACCACCTCGTTCCGACCCCCGGATACTCGCGCGCCTTCGTCGACGCCCACCGCTGCGTCGCGGAGCTCTTCGCCCTGGACAACGAGAGGAACGCCCAGTGACCACCGACACCGCCGCCGGCCGCCCCGGCGCCGCCAACGCGCAGGACGAACTCGCCAAGGGCCAGTGGAACGACGCCTACCGGCTGGAGGACGGCCACACCAACCTCTGGGGCGACCCGCCGGTGCCCTACGTCGTGAACGCGGCCAAGCTGTTCGCCGACCACGACGCCTTCGTCGTCCTGGACCTCCCGTGCGGCGACGGCCGCAACCTGCCGCCGCTCGCCCAGGCGGCCACCGTCGTCCTCGGCGGCGACACCTCCCGCAACGCGATGGGGATCGCCCGTCGGGTGGTGGCCAAGGCCAACGCCGACAACGTCGTCTTCAAGGTGACCGACGCCTTCGCCACCGGGCTGCCCGACGACTCCGTCGACGGGATCTTCTGCTGGGACCTCCTCGGTCACCTCACCGAGCCCGTCAAAGCACTCCAGGAGCTGTACCGGATCTGCCGCCCCGGCGGGCACGTCGTCGCGAACATGTGGACGATGAACGACTGTCAGGTCGGCGACCCCGGCATGAAGGAGGTCCGGCCGAAGGAGTACCTGGACCACGCCGACTTCTACTGCCGCTTCTTCGACCGCCCCGATCTCGACGCCTACCTCGCCGACGCCGGGCTCGCCGACGAGGTCGCCGCGGTGGAGCTGCTGCGCTGGATGGAGCCCCCGCACGCCGGCTACCGGCCCTACTTCCACGAGCACGAGAGCCTGGCCTTCACCATCCGGAAGAAAGGTCGGTGACCCGTGGCGGCTCCCCTGACCGGAAGGATCACCGCGAACCCGCACAGCCTGCTCCACGAGGAAGTCCTGGCCCCCCAGTTCGAGTTCGAGCTGGAGCACCTCCTGCCCTGGTACCTGGCGATCGAGAAGGTGCTCGCCCTGGAGTACCTGCGGATGGGCCTGATCGACGCCGGGCAGGCCGAGCTGATCGGCAAGGCGCTGCACGGCATCACGGCGACGACGGTCTCCGCCGATCCCGAGCGCAACATGTCGGACATCGCGTTCGCGCTGGAGCGGCACGTCGACCGGCGACTGCCCGCGCCCGTCCCGGCCTGGCACGTCGACCGCAGCCGCAACGACCTCCAGGCCTGCGCCCAGGTGATGTTCGCCCGGCACCAGCTGGCGCTCACCGCCGACGCGCTGCTCGCCCTCGGCCGCTCCGCCCACCGCCTGGCCGGGGAGACCACCGAGCTGCTCATGCCCGGGTACACCCACGCCCAGGCCGCGCAGGTCATCACCCCCGGCTACTACCTCGCCGCCGTCGGCGAGGAGGTGCTACTGGCGGCCCGCCGGCTCCTCACGGCCCACGACGAGATCGACCTGTGTCCGCTGGGCGCGGGCGCGATGGCCGGTCAGGAGCTCGCGTGGGACCGCGACCGCGCCGCCCGGCTGCTCGGCTTCGCCGGCCCGCGCCCGCACGCCCTCGTGGCGGTCGCCTCCCGGGACTGGGCGCTGCGGATCACCGGCGAACTGTCGCTGTTCGGCGTGGTGCTGAGCCGCTTCACCACCGACCTGATCTCCTGGGGCAGCAGCGAGTACGGCTTCATCGACCTGCCGGACGCCTACGCCGGGATCTCCTCGGCGATGCCGCAGAAGAAGAACTTCCCGCTCCTGGAACGGATCCGCGGCAAGACGGCCCACCTCGCCGCCTTCCACGTGGACACCCTGACGGGCCAGCGGAACACCCCGTACTCCAACTCGGTCGAGGTCTCCAAGGAGGCCGGCGCCAACGTCCTGACGGCGTTCCGCACCGCCCGCAGCGCGTTCACCCTCGCCACCGCCGTCCTGGACAACCTGGAGTTCCGCGCCGACCGCATGCGCGAGGCCTGCGAGCGCGAGTACCTCGGCGGGTTCACCCTCGCCAACCTGCTCACCCTCGACGAGGGCGTCCCGTGGCGGACGGCGCAGGTGGTGGCCGGCGGCTACGTCCTGGCCGCCGCCGAGCAGGGCGCGTCCCCCCGGGACGTCCGGCCCGACCTCCTGCGGCAGGTCGCGAAGGACCACGGCTTCGAGATAACCGAGCCGCAGCGCCTGCTCGCGACCGCCTTCGACACCGACGCGAGCATCCGGCGCAAGGTCTCCGCCGGGTCGACCCGGCCGGACGAGGTCCGCACGATGCTCGCCGACCAGTCCGACCGCTACGACGGGATCCAGGCCGCCTGGGACGCCCGGCGCCGCCGGATCCGCGAGGCCGGGGCAGAGTCGGACCGCCTGCTGGGCCTCACGTCCGGCTGAGCCGCCGGCGGGACACGGCAACGCCCGGCGCCGCACGGCGACGGACGATCACGGACATCCACCGACGGCCACCGACGCTCAATGACGGCCGATGACGCTCAATGACGGTCAACGAGGAAACCATCATGTTCATACGGAAGGAAGCGGGCATCGGGGTCGCCAACGGCACCTTCGGGGAACTGCTGCAGGGGATGCTGCTGGAACGCCAGCGCCGCTTCCTGGTGACCCTGCCCATCGACGCCTGGTCGACCGCGGTCTTCCGGGCCACCACGACCACCGACGAGATCACGGTCAGGCCCACCTGGAAGCACAAGTCCCGGCACCTCGCCACCCGGATCCTGCGCGCCCACGGGTACATCGGCGGCGGCACCCTGGAGCTCGACTCCGCGATACCCGAGGGCAAGGGACTGGCCAGCTCCTCGGCCGACCTCGTCGCCACCGCCCGCGCCGTGGCCGACAGCCTGGGGATCACCCTCGCCGAACCGGAGATCGAGTACTTCCTGCGCGGGATCGAGCCGTCCGACGGCGTCATGTACGCGGGCGTCGTCAGCTACTACCACCGCGAGGTGCGCCTGCGCGAGCGGCTCGGCTTCCTGCCCCCGCTCACCGTCGTGGCCCACGACCCCGGCGGCACGGTCGACACCGTCGGCTTCAACCGGACGGTCACCGCGCCGACCCTGCGCGAACGCCGCGAGTACCGCGACCTGCTCGACACCCTGAGCACTGCCGTGAGCTCCGCCGACCTCGCCACGATCGGCGAGGTCGCCACCCGCAGCGCCGAACTGCACACCCGCCGGCTTCCCCGCCCGGACTTCGAGGAACTGCACCGGATCTGCCGCGACCACGACGGCCTCGGCCTGGTCGTCGCCCACAGCGGCACCGTCCTCGGCATCCTCCTCGGCGAACACGGCGCCGACCCGCCGCGGCTCGAACAGGTCCTCGCCCGCTGCGCCCGCCTCCCGGGCACGGTCGAGGTCCACCGCACGCTCGGCAAGGCCGATTACGACACCCCGCACCCCTCTGTCCACCACGCCGGCTCCATCGGAGGAGACTGTGCTCTTTGACAGTGTTGTCGACGCGATAGGCCACACCCCACTCGTCCGGCTGCGCCTCGACGCGCCCGCCGGCGTGGAGGTCTTCGCCAAACTGGAGTGCCAGAACCTCTACGGGATGAAGGACCGGGTCGCCCGCACCATCATCCTGACCGCCAAACGGACCGGCGCCCTGCCCGACGGCGCCGCGATCGTCGAGAGCTCCTCGGGGACGATGGCCCTCGGCGTGGCCCTCGTCGGCCGCGCGCTCGGCCACCCCGTCCACATCGTCACCGACCCGCGCATCGACGACATCACCCTCGCCAAACTGCGCTCCCTCGGGTGCGAGGTCCACATCGTCGAGGCCATGACCGGGACGGGCTGGCAGGGCGCCCGCCTGGAGCTCCTGGCCCGGCTGCGCACCGAACTCCCCGGCGCGTTCTGGCCGGACCAGTACGGCAACCCCGACAACCCGGCCGGCTACCGCGCCCTGGCCGCCGAACTGCTCGACGACCTCGGCGGGTTCGACGTGCTGGTCGGCTCGGTCGGCAGCGGCGGCTCGCTCTGCGGCACGGCGCGGCAGTTGCGGACCACCCTGCCCGAGCTGCGGGTCGTCGGGGTGGACTCCGTCGGCAGCGTCCTGTTCGGCCAGCCCGACCGGCCCGGACGCAAGCAGAGCGGCCTCGGCAACAGCCTCCTGCCGGGCAACCTCGACCGGCGGCTGATCGACGAAGTGCACTGGCTCAACGACCTCGAAGCCTTCACCGCGACCCGCGACCTCGCCCGCGACCAGCAGATCTTCGCGGGCAACACCTCCGGGTCCGTCTACCAGTTGCTGCGCCACCTGGCGGCCCGCGCCGCCCCGGGGACGAAGATCGTCGGCATCCTCCCCGACCGCGGCGACCGCTACACCCGCACCATCTACGACGACGACTACTGGACCGAACATCAGGTGGACCGACAAGTGCCCGCCACCGAACCCCTCACGATCACCCCGGGCCAGGTCGCCGAGCACTGGTCCCGCACCGAGGAGATCGAACGCTCCACGAACCGCCAGCGCCTGCTCTTCGTCGAGTCGAACACCACCGGCACCGGCATGCTCGCCCTCCGGCTCACCCGGGACCTCGGTCTCACCCCGGTCCTGCTCACCAACTCCCCCGAGCGCTACCCGGACGTGGCCGGCACCGGCTGCGAGGTGGTCACCTGCGACACCAACTCCGCCGCCGCACTGCGCGAGACCGTCCGCGCCGCCTGGCGCCGGGAGGAGATCGCCGGGGTCGCCACCACGAGCGACTTCTACCTCCCCGCGGTGGCCGGACT
The DNA here is from genome assembly GCF_042887925.1 of Kitasatospora sp. NPDC057904. NCBI lineage: Bacteria > Bacillati > Actinomycetota > Actinomycetes > Kitasatosporales > Streptomycetaceae > Kitasatospora > Kitasatospora sp. NPDC057904. The sequence goes on along the minus strand of NZ_JBHVOL010000006.1, from coordinate 402,250 downwards.
CACCACGCTCCTGGGCCTGCCAGGGAACTCCGTGGAGAGCATGACCGCGTGCCGCGACAAGGCGGTCACCCGGGCCCGCCTGGCGCAGGCCGGCGTCCGGCAGCCGCGGTTCGCGGTCCTGGCCGACCCGGCGGACGTACCGGAGGCGGTGGCCCGGATCGGCCTGCCCTGCGTGGTCAAACCCGCCGACGACAGCGGCTCCAACAACGTGCTGCTCTGTTCGACAGCCGAACAGGCGGTCGCGCAGAGCCGGGTGATCCTCGCCGAGACGGTCAACGTCCGTGGGCAGGCCACCGCCGGCACGGTGCTCGTCGAGGAGTACCTGGACGGGCCGGAGTTCAGCGTCGAGACGTTCAGCCGGGCGGGCGAGGTGCACTGCGTCGGGATCACGCAGAAGCACCTGGCGGGCCCGCCGCACTTCGTCGAGCACGGCCACGTCTTCCCGGCCGCCGTGCCGCCGCACGTCGCGGACGACCTGACCGGGGCCGCCCGGCGGGCCGTCCGGGCGGTCGGACTGACCAGCGGCGCCGCCCACACCGAGGTCCGGCTCACCCCGGAGGGCGCGGCCGTCGTCGAGGTCAACGGCCGCCTCGCGGGCGGGATGATCCCCGAGCTCGTCCGGCTCTCCACCGGGATCAGCCTGCTCGAGGAGCAGGTCCGCGCCGCCCTCGGCCGCCCGCCCCGGCTGGACCGCGTCCCGGCCCGGGCCGCCGCCATCCGCTTCCTGCTCGCCGAGCGCGAGGGCACCTTCTCGCACGTCTCCGGGACCGAGGCGGCGCGGGCCCTCGAAGGCGTCCGCCATGTCACCGTCACGGCTCGCCCGGAACAGCGGGTGGAGCCCGCGAAGAACGCATACCATCGGCTCGGCTACGTCATCGCCGAGGGCGAAACCCCCGACGCGGCCGCCGAGTTGTGCGCCAAGGCGCACGACGAACTGACGATCGTGCTGCGAGAGCGGAATCCATGACCAAAGCGCAATCCACCGCGAGCCCGGTACCCACCGCCGACAGCTGGCCGCGGCAGAGAGCCGCCGTGCTGCGGGACGCGGTGGGCGTCGGGCTCGCGGTCGGCGCCCTGGGCCTGTCCTTCGGCGCCCTGGCCGTCGTCGCCGGCTTCTCGGTCCTGCAGAGCTGCGTGCTGTCCCTCCTGATGTTCTCCGGCGCCTCACAGTTCGCCGTGATCGGCGTCCTCGGCGCCGGCGGCGCGGCCCTCACCGGCGCGGCGACCGCGACCCTGCTGGGCGTGCGCAACAGCCTCTACGGGCTGAACCTGTCCGCCCTCCTCCAGGTCGGCGGCCTGCGGCGGGTGGCCACCTCGCAGCTGGTGCTCGACGAGAGCTCGGCGATGTCCATGGGACGCGGGACCCGGCGCGAGGCGCGGCTGGCCTTCTACGCCACCGGCGCGGCCGTCTTCGTCTGCTGGAACATCGCCACGCTCGCCGGCGCCCTCGGCGCGAAGGTCCTGCCCGATCCGGAGGCGCTCGGCCTGGACGTCGCGTCGCCCGCGGCGTTCGTCGCCCTGCTGATGCCCCGGCTGCGCGAACGGCGGTTCTGGGCGGTGGCCGTGGCGGCCGCCGCCGTCGCGCTCGCCGGGGTGCCGCTCCTGCCCGTCGGGGTGCCGGTGCTGCTCGCCGGCCTGGTCGCCGGCGTCGCCGGCCTCGCGCTGCGCAAGGAGAGCCGCTGATGTGGACCGCGATCCTGCTCGGCAGCCTCGGCGTCTACCTGCTGAAGCTGGCCGGCCTGTGCGTGCCGGAGTCGGTGCTCAAGCGGCGGCGGGTCCAGGAGATCTCGGCGCTGCTGCCCGTCGCCCTGCTGGCGGCGCTGGTCGCCGTGCAGACCTTCAGCCGCGGCCACGACCTCGTCCTGGACGCCCGCGCGGCCGGCTTCGGCGTCGCGGTGGTGGCCGCGGTCCTGCGGGCGCCCTTCCTCCTCGTGGTGGCGCTCGGCGCCGCGACCGCCGCGCTGCTCCGGCTGGTGAGTTGACGTAGCGTCACGTGTTCGACGACGGACCGCGTATGCTCGGAGCGACTGGCGACGCGCGGCCGTACGGGCGAGTTCGGGCAGGTCCGCGCGCGGGGATCGCCACGCGTACCGCAGAACTACCGCAGTGTCACCGGAAAGGAGAAGGAGCCGCGGGCCCGGTCGGGCTGCCGCGGCTCCAACTGCCCATGGGAATCGACCACCACGGCCGCACGCACCGGCTGGACTGGGAAGACGTCACGCTGAGGGAATGGGACTGCACGGTCCTGTGGTCGGATCCGGCCGATCCCGAGGCCGGGATCGTCCTGGACCGCTCGGCCTTCTACCCCGGCGGCGGCGGCCAGCCGCCGGACCACGGCGTGCTGATCTGGCAGGGCGTGCAGACCTCGATCATCGGCACCCGCAAGGGCGACGACCTCTACCTGCTGCCGGCCCCGGGCGACCCCGTCCCGCCCGCGGGCACCACCGTCACCGGCGCCCTCGACGACCAGCGGCGCAGTTCCCTGATGCGCACCCACTCCGGGCTGCACGTCCTGTGCGGCACCGTCTTCCGGGACTTCGGCGCCCTGGTGACGGGCAACAACATGGAGCCGGGCGAGGCCAGGATGGACTTCAACCTGCCCGAGGTCCCGCCGGGCTTCAAGCAGGCCCTGGAGGACGCCGTCAACGCGGAGATCTCGGCCGACCGCAAGATCGTGGTCCGCACCCTGCCCAAGGCGGAGGCCGAGGCCATCCCGGACCTCGTGCGCACCCAGTTCAAGGCGCCGCCGGACGTGCCCGAGGTCCGCGTGGTCGACATCGTCGGCCTCGACGCCCAGGCCGACGGCGGCACCCACGTCGCCTCCACCGGCCAGATCGGCCGCATCACCGTCACCAAGGTGGAGAACAAGGGCCGCCAGAACCGGCGCGTCCGCATCCGCCTGGAGCCCTGAGACCGGGCGGTTCGGGCGCCCGCGCCGACGGCACTCGCAAGAAAGTTCCCCTTCGCCGAAACCTTCGCGCCTTGTCATGACTGAAACACCGTCAGGGCGGGCATAACGATGACAGCCACCGACGGCCTCGGCTGAAGCTCCCCCACGAGCCCAACCGAGGCCTGGCCGGCGACCGGGCCTGGACGTGACTCCCCCCACGGAGTGGCGACCAGGCCCGCATGGTGTTCAACCAGCGACACGCAGCGTACATGCCATATCAACGTAACGCTACTGTGCCGCCGGATCGAGTGCCGCCGGGCCCGCCGGGAGGCCCCCTTCGCGACGCCTTCGGTGCCCCTGACCTGCGCGGACCCTCTGCGGCGCAGCGGCTGTTAGAGGTGCCCGTGCGGACGCGGCCGGGCTGAGGCACTGCGGCCCCAGGGCGGGCCGGCGTCACCAGCGGTCGTGCACCTGGGGCCGGATCCGGCGGTCGTACAGCTCCCGCACGGCGTCCAGGGTGGCCTCCGGCAGTGGCGCCAGGTCAGCGGCGGCTGCGTTGGCCCGCGCCTGCGCCACGTTACGGGCGCCCGGGATCACCGTCGTCACCCCCGGCTGCTGGGTGATCCAGCGGAGCGCCGTCTGCGCCGCCGTGGCACCCTCGGGCGCGAGTGCGGCGAATTCGGCCGCCGCCTCGACGCCGGTCGCGAAGTCCACTCCGGAGAAGGTCTCGCCCTGGTCGAAGGCCTCGCCGTGCCGGTTGTAGGTGCGGTGGTCGTCGGCGGCGAACACGGTCTGCCGGGTGTAGCGGCCGGAGAGCAGCCCGGAGGCCAGCGGCACCCGGGCCAGGATCCCCACCCCGGCGGCCTCGGCGGCCGGCAGCACCCGCTCCAGCGGCTTGAGCCGGAAGGCGTTCAGGATGATCTGCACGCTCGCGACACCGGGGCGTGCGATCGCCGTCAGCGCCTCCGCGCAGGTCTCCACGCTGACCCCGTACGCGGCGATCCGCTCCTCCGCCACCAGGGTGTCCAGGGCGTCGAACACCTCGTCCGCGGAGTACACGGGCGTCGGCGGGCAGTGCAGCTGCACCAGGTCGAGCCGCTCCACGCCCAGGTTGGCCCGTGAACGGTCCGCCCAGGCGCGGAAGTTGGCGAGGTGGTAGTGCTCGGGCCGCTGCTCGACCCGGCGGCCGAACTTCGTGGCCACGAACACCCCGGCATCCGGGCGGCCCTTGAGGTAGCGGCCGATCAACTGCTCGCTGCGGCCGTCGCCGTAGACGTCGGCGGTGTCGAAGAGGGTGACACCGGCCGCCACGGAGGCGTCCAGCACGGCGAGGGCGTCCTCCTCGCGGACGTCCCCCCAGTCCGCGCCGAGCTGCCAGGTACCGAGTCCGACGATCGAGACGGGACGGCCGGTGCGGCCGAGTACGCGCTGTTCCATGACGCGAGCCTCTCACGCCGCACCGCGCGGCACCCCGCGCCGCCCCGGCCGGCCGTCACTCCCTCGGCGCCCCCGCCCCCTCGTGCCCCGCCCCCTCGTGCCCCGGGGCCGCGGCGGTCGGGACCGGCTCGGCGGACCGGCCGTTCAGGAGCCGTGCGATGGCCACCGACCCGGCGCCGTGGATCAGGATGCTGCCGAGCACCGTGAGCGTCATGGTGTCCAGGGCGGTGACGGCGAGCGGCCCCTCCGGGAGGCCGTTGAAGGCGAGCAGGCCGAACACGATGGACGTCGTGCCGCGCGGACCGAGCGCGCCGACCATGAGCCGTTCGCGCCAGCTGAACTTCGAGCCGAGGAACGCGAGCAGGACCGGCACGATCCGCACCACGGTGAGCGCGGCCACGGCGACCACGACGATCGACCAGTCGACGCCCTCGCTCACCGTCAGCACCACGGCGTTGCCGAAGAAGAACCACATGCCCATCGTCATGATCGAGTTGGTGTCCTCGATCAGCTGGAAGTCCGAGGCGTCGGGAGCCGAGGCGCCGTGCCGGCGGACCGGCGCCTGCCGGATGAACCGGAAGGCGATGCCGCACACGAACGCGGCCACGAAGCCGTTCCCGTCCACCGACACCGTCACCGTGTACGCGATCAGCGGCGAGACGAGCACCATGATCCGCCGCGACTGCCCCGTCATCCAGCGCGCGCCGTCGGCCCGGTTCATCAGCCACGCGATCAGCGCCCCCAGCAGGAAGCCCGCCAGGAGGGCCTTCACCGCCGCCGGCACGGTCGTGCCCAGCGCCTCCGCGGGCGTGCGCGCCTCGGAGTGCGTCCCGGCCAGGATCAGCGCGAACAGGAACAGCGGCGACACGATGCCGTCGTTGTAGCCGCTCTCCACGTTCAGCACACCGCGCACCCGCGCCGGGATCCGCGGATCGCGCACGAGGGTCTCGGCCGGGGCGAAGTCGGTCGGGACGATGATGCACGCGATGAGCAGCAGCACCGCCCACGGCATGGCGGGCAGCAGCAGCCACCCGAGCAGCACCATCAGACCGAGGCTCAGCGGCATCGCCACCAGCAGCGCCCGCACCGCCGACACGGGGTCGTTGCCGAACAGCCGCCCACCCGGCAGTTCGGTGGCATCGACGAACAGCAGGACGGCCAGGATCACCTCGGCCACGTGCTGGGCGACCTCGGAGTCCATCGTCGCCGCGAGGTGACTGTGCGTGAACACCCCGGTGAGGACCCCCGCCAGCACCAACACCAGCGGGGCCCGCACGTGCCACTGCTCCAACCGCCCGGCGACCAGCGACCACGCCGCCACCACGCTGGTGATCACGATGAGTACAAAGATCATCGTCGAGAGGGTACCCCACCAAGGTGTCGACGCAGCGCGTCCGTCCCCGACGACCCGCGCGGCTGTTCGCAGGACTGCCATCGGGCTGTTACGGGTGTCCATTGACCTGCTGAAACGGGCTCGCCACCATCGGGGCATGACCTTCGCGAGCTGTCGCCGTCCCCGGTAGTCACCCCACAGGCCGTTGCCGAACCTCGACCGGACCGAGGACCACCATGACGCTCGCACTCGTCGCCGACCCCGCCCCGCCGTCCGCCGCCGACAAGCCGGAGGGGGCCGCCGCCGTGCTACGCGCCGTGCTCGATCACGGGCCCCTCGGGCGCGGGGAGCTCAGCCGGCGTACCGGGCTCAGTCCGGCGACCGTGTCGCGGCACGGCGCGGACCTGGTGGCCCTGGGGCTGGTGCGCGAAGCCGCGGCCGACCGGGAGCCGGCCCGGCCTGGGCGCCCGCGCAGGGCGCTGGAGATCGACACCCGGCGGCACGTGGCCGCCGGGGTGCACATCGCCGGCCCGTGGCTGACCTTCGCGCTCACCGACCTGCGCGGGCGGGTCGTCGCCCACGAGCGGACCGCCAAACCGCAGGGCGCCGACGCGCGGTGGGTGGCCGCCCGGCTGCCCGGCTTCCTGCGCCGGCACGCCGGCGGACGATCGGTGCTCGGCGTCGGCGCGGTCACCGGGGGCTGGGTGGACCCGGTGCGCGGGACCGTCGTGGAGAACGCGGCGCTCGGCTGGCACGAGGTGGCGCTGCGCCAGGAGCTGGAACGGGCGACCTGGCTGCCCGTGCACGTGGAGGGCCACGCCCACGCGCTCGCCCAGGCGGAGTGCCTGTTCGGCACGGCGCGCGGCGCCGACCTGGTGCACCTGTTCGTCGGCAACGTGGTGGACGCCGCCATCGTGGCCGGGGCCACCCCGCTGCGCGGCCCTCGCAACGGGGCAGGAGGCATCGCCCACCTGCCGGTGCCGGACTCCACCGCGCGCTGCCCGTGCGGCGCCGTCGGCTGCCTCCAGGCCACCGTCTCGGACCGGGCCTTCGCCGCGCGGGCCGCGGCGGAGGGGGTCATCGACCGGCCCGACCTGATGCTGCTGCTGTCGGCGGCCCGAGCCGGTGACGCCCGCGCACTGGACCTGTGCCGGACCCGGCTGCGCCTGCTGGCCGGGGTGGTGAGCCTGCTGCTCGACCTCATGAACCCGCAGGCCCTGGTGCTCACCGAGGCCGTCGCCATTCACCTGCCGGAGCTGCTGCCCGCGCTGCACACCGCCGTCGCGGCGCGCGGGCCCCGCGCCGGGGAGGCCGTGGTCCGCGCGGGCTCCTTCGGCACCGAGACGCTCGCCGTCGCGGCCACCGCCCCGGTGCTGGCGGCCGTCCACCAGGACCCGCTGGGGCTGCGCACCGCACGGAGCGTCCGGTGAACGGCATTACTTCCAGGCGGTCAGAAATCCTTGCCGGTGCCGCGAGCGCCCGGGAGACTTCAGCCATGGACGCACAGCGCAGGGCGACGATCCGGGCAGCCGCCGACCGGCAGCCCGTGAACGCCTTCCGCCTGCACCACTTCGCCGGCCTGGGCTGTTGAGCCGCCGCTGAGCCGCCGGGGCACCAGCCCCCGGGGCCCGTCCCGCCGTTCGAACGCCGTCGGCATGCTCCCGTGACCGTTCCGGGAGTCCTGCCCGGCCCGCACCCCCTCCACCTTCACCGCTCGGCCCACCTTCACCGCTCGGCTCACCCCACGCCGACCGCGCTCCCCGTCACGTCGCGCCCACCTCCCTAGGAGCACCATGACTCCCCCCGCCGTCCGCCGTGCCCGGCCACTGGCCCTGGTCGCCCTGCTGTCCCTGGTCGCCGCCTGCGGCACCAGTGCGAGCGCCGACAGCGCCGCCGGGGGCGGATCCGGGCAGCTCACCCTGCACGTCGGTGACCAGGGCAAGTACCTGCAGACGCTGCTCGACACCTCCGGCCAGTCCCGGGGGCTCGGCTACCGGGTGGTCTTCGACCAGTTCAACAGCGGCCCGCTGGTCAACCAGGCGTTCGCCGCCGGGGCGATCGACCTCGGCGTGATGGGAGACACCCCCGCCATCTACGCCGCCGCCGCGGGAGTCCCCGTCGACGTGGTCGGCGTCAGCCACACCGTGGGCCCCGGCTACACGCTGGTGGCCCGGGCCGGCACCGGGATCCGTACCCTGGCCGACCTCAAGGGCCACAAGGTCGCCTACTCCAAGGGCACCGCCAACCAGGGCTTCCTGCTCCAGGCCCTCGACACGGTCGGCCTCAAGCAGCACGACGTCACGGCCGTGGACGTGCCGCTGCAGAACATCGGCGGCGTGCTGGAGTCCGGCACCGTCGACGCCGCCACCGCCTCGCCGCAGGACCTGATCACCTATGGCCGCGCGCACTCCGACGCGGTCACGCTGATCAACGGTCAGCAGGTGTCCTCCGGCTACACCTTCTGGCTCGCCGCGCAGAAGTCTCTCGGCGATCCGGCCCGCCGCAAGGCCCTGGTCGACCTGGTCGGCCGGATCGTCACGGCGAACAGCTGGAACCGGGCCCACCCTGACGCCTGGATCGACGCCTACTACGTCAAGGTCAACAAGCAGACCCCGGAGGTCGGCAAGCTCGTCTGGCAGGCCTCCGGGGAGACGGAGTTCGCCCCGCTGAGCGACCAGGTGGTCGCCGCCCAGCAGCGCCAGGCCGACCTCTTCCTCGCCAACGGCCAGGTGCCGAAGAAGGTGGACGTCTCCGGCGGGTTCCCCGCCGACGTCCAGCGCGACTTCAACCCGGCCGTCGCGGCCGGCCAACACTGATCGCCCTCCCACCCCCGTCGAAATCCCAGCAGAGGAGTTCCCGTGAGCAACGTCTCGGTGCGCCCGGTCGCCGGCCACATCGGTGCCGACGTCGACGGCGTCGACCTGTCCCAGCCGCTGCCGGCCGAGTCCGTGGAGCTGATCAGGCAGGCGCTGCACCGCCACAAGGTCCTGTTCTTCCGCGGCCAGCGGCTCGACCACGCCACCCAGATCGCCTTCGCCCGCCAGTTCGGCGAGCCGACCCACGCCCACCCGCACGACGACGCGCCGCCGGTCGACCACCCGCAGATCTTCACCATCGACCCGCGCCGCTTCGAGGAGCGCTACGGCGCCGGCTTCCGCGACGAGTACCGCCGGCGCCAGTACAGCTACTTCGACGGCTGGCACACCGACGTCACCGCCGCCGTCAACCCGCCGGCCGCCTCGATCCTGCGCGCCGAGGTGGCCCCCGACATCGGCGGCGACACCCAGTGGACGAACCTGGTGGCCGCCTACCAGGGCCTGTCCGCGCCGGTGCGGGCGTTCGTGGACACCCTGCGCGCCGAGCACCGCTACGGCGGCGCACGGGAGTTCGGCGCGGGCAGCGAGTACGCCAAGCGGATCGACGGCAACCTGCTGGTCGCCGTGCACCCGGTGGTGCGGGTGCATCCGGAGACCGGCGAGCGGGCGCTGTTCGTCAACCCCGGCTTCACCAGCCACCTGGTGGACGTCTCGGCCGCGGAGAGCCGGCGCCTGCTCGACCTGCTCTACGCCGAACTCACCCGCCCCGAGTACACCGTGCGATTCCGCTGGGAGCCCGGACACGTGGCCTTCTGGGACAACCGGGCCACCGCCCACCTGGCCCCGCGCGACCTGGAGCACCTGGACGTGGCCCGCACGCTGCACCGGGTCACCCTGATCGGCGACGTACCGGTGGGGCCGGACGGACGGGAGTCCGAGCTGGTGCACGGCCGCCCGTTCACCGCCGACCGCGTGGTCAGCCCGGTCTGAGCCCGGCCCGCCTGAAGAGAACCCGAAGAGAATCCGAAGAAAGGAGGACCCACCATGGCGACCGCCGCCCTCGCGTCCCCGCCCGCCGCCCCACCGGCCGACACCGCCCCGCTCGTCGACGCCGCCGGGCTGAGCCGGCCCCGCCGCGCCCGTCTGCCGCTGCCGCGGCCCGTACGGCGCCTGGCCGGACCGCTGATCCTGGTGGCCCTGTGGCAACTGCTCGGCAGCCTCGGGGAGATCGACCCCCGGGTCCTCGCCACCCCGGGCCAGGTGCTCGCCGCCGGCTGGGACCTGGCCCGCAGCGGGGAACTCGCGAGCAACCTGCTCGCCTCGCTGCTGCGGGTCGCGCAGGGCCTGGTGATCGGGGTGAGCCTGGGCGTGGTCCTGGCGGTGGCCGCCGGCCTGTTCCGGCTGGGCGAGGACCTGGTCGACTCCACCGTGCAGGTGCTGCGCTCGCTGCCGGTCCTCGGGCTGCTGCCGCTGGTCATCATCTGGTTCGGCGTCGGCGAGGAGCCCAAGGTCGCCCTGGTGGTGTTCGCCACCGTCTTCCCGGTGTACCTGAACACCTATGCCAGCATCCGCGGCGTCGAGGGCCGACTGGTCGAGTCGGCCCGGGTGCTGGGGCTCGGCCGCCTCGCACTGATCCGCCACGTGGTGCTGCCCGGCGCCGTCCCCGGTTTCCTGGTCGGCCTGCGCTTCGCGCTCACCAGCTCCTGGCTGGTGATCATCATCGCGGAACAGCTCAACGCCACCAGCGGCATCGGCTACCTGATGAACCAGGCCCAGGCCTGGTACCGCACCGACATCATCGTGCTCGGCCTGCTGATCTACGGGCTGCTGGGCCTGGGCGCCGACGCCGTCGTCCGCCTGCTGGAACGCCGGCTGCTCCGCTGGCGACGCGGATTCGACGGAAGCTGAGAGGAGTCGGACCATGACCACGGCCACCGCAGACACCACGGGCACCGCAAACACCACTCGCGCCCCTGACACCCCTGGCACCCCTGACACCAGCCCGGCCCAGGACACCGCGGTCCTCGCCCGCGGCCTGCACCGGTCCTTCGGGGACCGGCAGGTGCTGGCCGGCCTCGACCTGCACATCCGGCGCGGGGAGTTCCTGGCCCTGCTCGGCCGCAGCGGCTCCGGCAAAAGCACCCTGCTGCGCGCCATGGCCGGCCTCGATCCCGACTTCCGGGGCCGGTTGCTGGTACCGCGGCGGCGCTCCGTGGTCTTCCAGGAGCCACGCCTCCAGCCCTGGAAGCGCGTACTGGACAACGTGGCGCTGGGGCTGCCGGGGCCGCGCGCCGCGGCCCGCTCCCGGGGCCTGGCCGCCCTGACCGAAGTGGGCCTGGAGCAGCACGCCCGGGCCTGGCCGGTCACCCTGTCGGGCGGCGAGGCGCAGCGGGCGGCCCTGGCCCGGGCCCTGGTCCGGGAGCCCGAGCTGCTGTTGCTGGACGAGCCGTTCGGCGCGCTCGACGCGCTGACCAGGATCCGGATGCACGGCCTGCTGCGGGAGCTGTGCCGGCGGCACCGGCCGGCCGTGCTGCTGGTCACCCACGACGTGGACGAGGCGGTGCTGCTGGCCGACCGGATCGTGGTCCTGGACGAGGGGCGCCTGGGTGAGGCCCACGAGGTCCGGCTGCCAGCGGAACGGCCGCGCAGTCACCCGGAGTTCGGGCGGCTGCGGGCCGCCCTGCTGGCGGAGCTGGGCGTGCCGGCCGGGCCGGACGGGGAGGCGCCCTGACCGACCGCTGCCGTCGTGACCCCGAACAACCCTGTGACCGAACGGAACGGAACCGAACCATGACCTCGGCCGAGCGCCAGCTGCACCTCAACCTGTTCATCCTCGACACCGGCCACCACGAGGCCTCCTGGCGGCTTCCCGAGTCCGACCCGCTGGCCCACGTCGACCTCGATCACCACCGGAACCTGGCGCGGATCGCGGAGGCGGCCACCTTCGACTCGGTCTTCCTGGCCGACGCCCCGGTGCTGTGGGGCGACGTGGGCCAGCGGCCGAGCGGCCGGCTGGAGCCGACGCTGCTGCTGGCGGCGCTGGCGGGCGCGACCAGCCGGATCGGCCTGATCGCCACCGCGTCCACCAGTTACAACGACCCGTACAACCTGGCCCGCCGGTTCAATTCGCTGGACCACGTCTCGGGCGGGCGCGCGGGCTGGAACATCGTCACCACCGCCGGTGACGCCGCCGCCCGCAACTTCGGCCTGGACGCCCAGCCCGCGCACGCCGATCGGTACGAGCGCGCGGCCGAGTTCCTGGAGGTGTCGACGCTGCTCTGGGACAGCTGGCAGGACGACGCCGTGGTGGCCGACAAGGAGCGCGGCGTGCACGCGCTGAACGACCGGGTGCGCCCGATCGGCTTCGCCGGCCGCCACTTCCGGGTCGAGGGCGCGCTGAACGTGCCGCGCTCGCCGCAGGGGCACCCGCTGCTGGTGCAGGCCGGCTCCAGCGAGAGCGGCAAGGACTTCGCGGCGCGCTGGGCGGAGGCGGTCTTCACCGCGCAGCCGACGCTGGCCGAGGGCCGGGCGTTCTACGCCGACGTGAAGCGGCGCGCCGCGGGCTTCGGCCGGGACCCCGAGCTCCTGAAGATCCTGCCCGGGATCGTGCCGGTGATCGGCGACACCGAGGCCGAGGCGCGGGAGTTGGAGGCCGAGCTGGACCGGTTGATCCGTCCCGAGTTCGCCCGGCGGCAGCTCGCGGGCCTGCTCGGCCTGGAGCCGGAGCAACTGCCGTTGGACGAGCAGCTCCCGGCCGACCTGCCCGCCGAGGACCTGATCGAGGGCGCCAAGAGCCGCTACACGCTGATCGTGGAGCTCGCCCGGCGCGAGCGGCTGACGGCCCGCCAACTGATCGGCCGGCTCGGGGGCGGACGCGGCCACCGCACGTTCGCCGGGACCGCCGAACAGGTCGCCGACACGATCGAGGAGTGGTTCCGCCACGGCGCGGCGGACGGGTTCAACATCATGCCCGCCGTCCTGCCCTCGGGTCTGGAGGTGTTCGCCCGGCGGGTGGTCCCGATCCTGCGCGAGCGCGGCCTGTTCCGCACCGAGTACACCGGCACCACCCTGCGCGACCACTACGGCCTGCCCCGTCCGGCCGGCCGCTCCGGCACCGCCGCGAGTCGAGCTGCGAAAATCCCGGCCCCAGGGCATCGCCGCCCTCGGTCATGTACCTTTTGAACGCTGATGACTGACCGTTCATCAGATAGCTGATCCGATGACTGGCGCAGGGGCGTGACGTGGCTTCTCCTTCTTCCGACCCATGGTTGAAGCAGCACACCGTTCAGATTGCCGCGGCGATCATCGCGGCCATGGGGGCGATCGCAGTGGCCTTCATCAGCGGCGCCTTCTCGCACCCTTCCTCGGCCTCGCAATCCCCCGGATCACCCGTCGGAGTCTCGGTTCCGACTCCCACGCCGACCCCGGAACCAGCGTCGAGCCGGCCCCCGTCTTCTCCTGCTCCGGCAACTGCGCCGGCATCCGCCACACCAGGTGCCGAAGCAGGAGAAGGCGGCGCGGACAGCTGGATCGCACAGCTCTACTCCGAACCGGTCTCCACGGGCATCGCCACTCGCGACCAGCGGCTGGCACAGGTCAGGACCGACGTACCGACGGCCCAGGTCCTGCGGAGCGACGACTTCGCCTCACTGCGCCCTGGGTACTGGGTCGTCTACGACCCGGGTCCCTTCAGCGACGGTTCCGCGGCTCTCGCCTTCTGCGCAACACACGGCCGCGTCGGCCAGGACCGGTGCATCGGCCGCTTCCTGAGCCATCACGCCGCGGACTTGCCGTACCAGTGCTTTCCGCCGGCCGCCAACCCGTCCGGCTACTGCAGGCATGGTTGACGATGCAGGGGAACGGTCGCATGCGCGGCCCGAGCCGGCGGCGGGCGGGTCGTCAGAGCACCGGCGGGCCGGCCTCGATGCGGCGCAGGACCGGGGTGAGGCGGTCGAGGTCGGGGCCGGTCTGGAGCCGGCGTTCGTCCCACCAGGTGGCGCCGGCGTCGTGGAGGGGGCCGATCAGGTCCCTGGCCCTGGCCGCGTCCGGGGGCGTGGCTCCGCCGAGCACGAACTCGAACGGGCGGTCGGGCTCGGCCGTGCGCTGCCCGCGGACGTAGCCGATCAGGTCCCGGACCTCGGCCGCGTCCGGCACGTGGCCGTGCCGGGCGCGTTCGAAGAGCGGGACCGCGCCATCGAAGCGGGCCGCGCGGCGCATGGGTGGCCGGCGCGGCCAGAAGCCGCCGATCCAGACCGGCGGGCCGGGCCGCTGCACGGTGGCGGGCAGCAACGTCACGTCGCGGGCCTCGTAGTGCGTGCCCCGGTGGTCCACCGGGGTGCCGGACCAGAAGCGCCGCAGCAGGTCCAGGCCTTCGTCGAGCCGCTCGGCCAGGACGCGCGGGTCGGCGGTGTCGCCGAAGCTGCGGTACTCGTCGTCCACCGGGCCGCCCAGGCCCGCGGCGAAGACGACCCGCCCGCCGCTGAGGTGGTCCAGGGTGGCCACCTGGCGGGCGAGTTGCTGCGGGCGGTAGCGCGGGACCGGTGTCAGCAGGGTGCCGATCCGGATCCGGGTGGTCGCGAGCGCGGCCGCGGTCAGCAGCATCCAGGGGTCGCCGAACGGCCGTCCCTGGTGGTGCCGGTGCAGGACGTGGTCCCAGACGAACAGCCCGTCCCAGCCCGTGTCCTCGGCGGCCACGGCCACGGTCGCGACGTTGCGGGGATCGGCGAAGTCGCCGAAGTTGGGGATGTTGACGGAGAAGCGCATCCCCGTGCGTTCCGACGGGATCACGACCGGCCTCCAGGGGTGTCGGCGGAAAGGCGTTGGGCGAGGTACACCGGGACGACCGAGAGCAGGACCAGGACCGCGGCGACGACGTTGACGACGGGCGCCTGGTTGGGCCGGGCCAGGTTGGCGTAGATCCACACGGGGAGCGTCCGGACGCCGGGGCCGGCCGTGAAGGTGGTCACCACGATCTCGTCGAAGGAGAGCGCGAACGCCAGGAGCGCGCCCGCCAGCAGGGCGGACCGCACGGCGGGGAAGGTCACGTAACGGAAGGTCTGGAAGGTATGCGCGCCGAGGTCGGCGGAGGCCTCCTCGGCCGAGGGCGACATGCGGCGCAGCCTGGCGACGACGTTGTTGAACACGACGACGATGCAGAAGGTCGCGTGCCCGATGACGACGGTGAGCAGCCCGAAGCCGATGCCCGCCGGGCCGAGGACCGTGCGGAAGGCGGCGTTGAGGGCGATGCCGGTGACGATGCCGGGCAGGGCGATCGGCAGGATCACGAGGAACGATACCGTCTGCCGGCCGAAGAAGCGGTGGCGCTGGACGGCGAAGGCGGTCATGGTGCCGAGGACGAGCGCGACCAGCGTCGCCCCGGCGCCCGCCTGCACGGAGGTGACGAGCGCGGTGCGGGCGCCGTCGGACTGCCAGGCCCGGACCCACCACTCGGTGGTGAGTCCGGTCGGCGGCCAGGCGAAGGAGCGGTCCTTGTTGAGCGAGTTGACCAGGACCAGGAGCAGCGGCAGGTAGACGACGGCGAGGCCGGCGATCATGGCCGTGCGCAGCGCGATCCGGGCGCGGCGGGAGAGGATCACTGGTGTTCGCCCCCTACAGCGAGTCCAGGGCGCCGGTGCGGCGCACGGCGAGCAGGTAGCCGACGATCATCACCACGGGCACGCAGGACAGCGCGGCGGCGAGCGGCAGGTCGAGGGTCACGTTGTCGGCGATCGCGGTGCCGAGCATCTGCGTCTTCCCGCCGACGATCCGCACGGCGATGTAGTCGCCGAGGCTCAGCGAGAAGGTGAAGACGGAGCCGGCGAACACCGACGGCAGGACCTGTGGCAGCACTACCGAGCGGAACGTCCGCCCGGCGGAGGCGCCGAGGTCGGCGGAGGCGTCGAGGAGGTTGGCCGGCAGGTTCTCCAGCCCCGCGTACACCGGCAGGATCATGTACGGCAGCCACAGGTACGCGAGGACGACGACGACCGCCGCCGTGCCGTACCCGGGGCTGGACAGCCCGAGCGGCGCGCCGAGCCAGTCCAGCACGCCGCCCTGGCCGAGGATGACCCGCCAGGCGTACGCCTTGACGAGGTAGCTGGCCCACAGCGGGGTCAGGACGGCGACCACCAGGAGCTTGCGGGTGCGCGGGCGGGCGATCCGGGCCATGTAGAAGGCCATCGGGAACGCCACCACGGCGTCGATCACCGTGACGGCGGCGGCGATGCCGAGCGTGCGCAGGGCGATCGCCCGGTAGACCGGCTCGGTGAGGACGGTGGTGAAGTTGGCGGTGTTCCAGGTCCGGACGACGTCGGAGGTGAAGTCGTCGACCGTCCAGAAGGCGGAGAGGAGCAGGACGGCGAGCGAGCCCAGGTAGGCGAGCACGAGCCAGGCCATCGGCGCCGCCAGCAGCAGCGCGAGCCGTAGGCCGGCGTGCCGGTGCAGGACGGACGCCGCCCGGCGCAGGCCGCCGCGCCGCCCGGGTCGGGCCAGGGGCGGGGCGGCCACGTCGATCGTCACCGGTCAGCCCTTGATCTCGGTCCAGGCGGCGGTCCAGGCGGCGTAGTCGGTGCAGGGGGTGCTGCGGCCGTCCAGGCAGTTCTTGACCGGGGTGGTCCAGTAGTAGACGTTCTTCCAGTACGGCTCGTCGGTGGCGTGGAAGGTCGTGCAGAAGTTCTTGTCCGCGGTCTGGTCGCAGGCCTTGGCGTTGGCCGGGGCCTCGCCGAACCATTCGGCGACCTGGGCGTTGGCCTTCGGCGAGACGATCCAGTTCATCCACTGGTAGGCGCAGTTCGGGTGCGCGGCCTTCGCCGACACCATCCAGGTGTCCGACCAGCCGGTCGCGCCCTCCTTCGGCAGCACCGCCTGGACCGGGGCCTTGTCGGCCTGCGCGAGGTTGGCGATCACCTGCCAGGTGGTGCCGACGACGGTGTCGCCGGTCTTGAAGGAGTTCTCCGCCTTCTGGTAGTCGTTCCAGTACTCGCCGACGGACTTGTGCTGGGTCTTCAACAGGTCGACGGCTGCCTTGAGTTGGGCCTGGTCGAGGGCGTAGGGGTTCTTGATGCCGAGTTCGGGCCTGGTCTTCATCAGGTAGAGCGCGGCGTCGGCGATGTAGATCGCGGAGTCGTACGCGGTCACGTGGCCCGCGTACGACGAGGCGCCGTCGAAGACGACGCTCCACGAGTCCGGCGCCGGCGAGACCTTGTCGGTGCGGTACATCAGTAGGTTGGCGCCGCGGCCGTGCGGGATGCCGTACATCTGGCCGCCCACCGAGTTCCACGGCTGGTTCTTGAGTCCCTCGAAGATGTCCGCGTAGATCGGGACGAGGCTCGTGTTGACGGGGGCGACGTCGCCGGAGGCGATCAGGCGCAGCGTCGCGTCGCCGGAGGCCGAGACGGCGTCGTACTGGCCGGTCTTCATCAGCGAGACCATCTCGTCGGAGGTGCCGGCGGTCTTCGTGCTGACCTTGCAGCCGGTCTGCTGCTCGAAGGGGTGGACCCAGTCGACGTTCTTGTCGTCCGCACCGTCCTCGGCGTAGCCGGCCCAGGCGACGAGGTTGACCTGGCCCTCGCCGGCGCCCAGGGACTGGAGCATCGGGAGCTTCGGCGGGTTCGGGCCGTGTGCGCCGGTCGTTGCGGTGTTGCTGCTGCAGCCCGCGAGCAGGAGGACCGCGGCGGTCGCGGCGGTCGTCGCGGTGCGGGCGATCGAGGGGATGCGCATGGGGTGTCTCCGATCTTCAGGGGAGAGGAATTGCGGGGTGGACTACCGGCCGACGCGCACGGTGTGCTTCCGCTGCCAGGCCAGCACGACGTCCGTGCCCCGGTGGCGGACGACGTCGGCCGAGCCCTCGTCGAGGTTCTGCCGGACGGCGGTCAGCCGCCCGCCCGCCTCCAGGTCGACCAGGAACCGGGTGTGGCCGCCCGCGTAGACGACCTCGGCCACCCGCCCGGTCGCCGACAGCTCGTCCGGCCCGGCGGGATCGTCCGGGTGCGCTATCCGGATCTTCTCCGGCCGGATGCTGAACGGCCCCGCCTCGCCCACGACCTGCTCGGCCGCCGCGCCGTCCAGCAGGTTGGAGGTGCCGACGAAGCCCGCGACGAAGGCGGTGGCCGGGTGCTCGTACACCTCGGCGGGCGAGCCGACCTGCTCGATCCGCCCCGCGTTGAACACCGCGACGCGGTCGCTCATCGTGAGGGCCTCGTCCTGGTCGTGGGTGACGAACACGAAGGTGATCCCGACCTCGCGCTGGATCCGCTTGAGCTCCGCCTGCATCTCGTGCCGCAGCTTCAGGTCCAGGGCGCCGAGCGGCTCGTCGAGCAGCAGCACCTTCGGCCGGTTCACCAGCGCCCTGGCGAGCGCCACCCGCTGGCGCTGGCCGCCCGAGAGCCGGGCCGGGCGGCGCCGCTCGAAGCCGTCGAGCCGGACCATCGCGAGCGCCGCGCGCACCCGCCGCGCCCGTTCGGCCTTGGGCACCCGGCGGACCATCAGTCCGTAGCCGACGTTCTGCTCGACCGTCATGTGCGGGAAGAGGGCGTAGTCCTGGAACACCGTGTTGACGTCCCGGTCGAACGGGGCGAGTCCGGTGACATCGGCCCCGCCCAGCAGGACCCGGCCGGCGGTCGGCGACTCGAAGCCCGCGATCATGCGCAGCACCGTGGTCTTCCCGGAGCCCGACGGGCCGAGCATCGCGAAGAACTCGCCCTCGCCGATCTCCAGGTCCACGCCGTCGACCGCGCGGACCTGGCCGTCGAAGCTCTTGGCGAGCGCTTCGAGCCGGACCGCCGCGGGCGGCGGGGCCGGTCGGGGCGCGTGGTCGTCGCTCATCAAGTCCTGCGGCCTTCCTGGTCGGTGTCCCGTCGTCGCTGCCGTCCGGATGGCGCTCGGGTGGGTGTCATGCAACGGACGAACGGCTCGGCGCTCGGAAACCTAGGGGGATTCCCCCGATCCGGCTATGGACGCCCGCACGGTCTTCCGCCGCCGAGTTGTGCGGCGCTACAGTCCGGCGCATGTCGGTGACCCTGCGCGAACTGCTTCGGGAAGAGGCCCTCGGCCTGCGGCTGTGCACCGGCCCGGCCGGGGCCGAACGCGTCGTGCGCTGGGTCGCGGTGACCGAACTCGCCGATCCCACGCCGTGGATGACGGGCGGCGAGCTGCTCCTCACCACGGGCCTGCGGCAGCGGACCGCCGCCGCCCAGACCGCCTTCGTCCAGCGGGTGGCCGCCGCCGGCGCGTCGGCGGTCGGCTTCGGCACCGGGCTGAGCCACCCGACCGTCCCGCGGGCGACGGTGGCCGAGGCCGGGCGGCTGGGCCTGGCCGTCCTGGAAGTCCCGTACGAGACGCCGTTCATCGCGGTGAACCGCCTGGTCGCCGAGCGGATCGCGGCCGAGGACCACAGCGCGCAGCGGCGGCTCGTCGACCAGCACGACCTGCTGGTCCAGGCGCTGCTGGGCGACGAGGGCCTCGGCGCGCTGCTGCGGGTGCTGCGGCGGGCGTGCGGGTCCGAGGTCGCCGTGCTCGACCGGCACGGGACGGTCCTCGCCGCCGCCCCGGAGCGGTCCGACGCACTGATCGAGGAGGTCCGGGCGGCCGGGCCGGACTTCGCGGAGTCGCCGGGTGGCCCGGTCCGGCTGCCGGTCCAGGTCGACGGCATGCTCGCGGCGTTCCTCTGCCTGCGGTCGGCCGGCGACGCCGCGGACGTGCTGCCGTACGCGGTGCGGCTGGTCGGCCTGGAACTGGCCCGCCGACAGGCCCACCTGGCCGGGCGGCGGGAACTGGCCGGCCAGGTCGTCGAGGACATCGTCCGGGACGTGATCGCCCCGGCCGCCGCCGAGCGCAGGCTCGCCGCCTTCGGGCTCGACGCCAAGACCGCCCACCGGGTCATCCTGGGCAGCCTCGGACCGGACGGCGGAGGGCCCGCGGCCGACCGGCGGCTCGCCCGGCTGCCCTGGCTCACGTCACCGGCGCCGGGGCGCCCCGACTCCCCCGAACCCGTGCTCACCGCAGTCGTCGACCGGTACCTGGTCGCGGTGGTCCCGCAGTCCGCCCCCGTCGACGCCCTCGCCCGGCGCTTCGGCACCGCCCTCTCCGGCCTCGACACCCGCGCCTCCGTCGGGATCGGCGGCTGCTACCGGGGCGTCGACGGCCTGCGCTGGAGCTGGTTCGAGGCCCAGGCCGCCCTCACCCGCGGCCCCGGCATCCACACCGGCGACCCGCTCAACCTGCCGCGCCTGCTGCTCTCCAGCCCCGATCTGCCGCTCAAGCAGCTCGCCACCGAGGTGCTGCGCCCGCTCACCCGCTTCGACGAGGCCAACCAGGCCGACCTCGTCACGACCCTGCACGCCTACCTGGCCGCCGACTGCTCGGTCCAGGCGGTCGCCGACCGCCTCTACGTCCACCGCAACACCGTCCGCTACCGCCTGGACCGGATCGAACGCCTCACCGGCCGCTCCCTCCAGTCCATGCAGGACCGCTTCCAGCTCTGGCTCGCCCTCCTCGCCGCCTTCCCCGACCGCGAGCCGGCGAACTCCCGGCCCGACTGACCGGCTCCGGCTGACCGGCTTCGGCCGACCGGCTCCCTCGGGCGGGAACCGGATGGCGCCCGACGTCCGTCCTGGACACCGGAGTTCATGCGTTCGACTGGCATCCACGGGGGGATGGAACGTGTCGGAGAGCGGCAATTTCATCGGAGTGTTCTTCGTCATCGTCGGACTGGTGTTCGCCGGGGCGGGCCTGGCGTCGGCGATCGGCGTGGCCGGCGGGGCCAACCGGCGGGCGCGGATCCTGCAGGACGGAGTGCCGGCCGAGGGGCGGTGCCTGCAGACGTACGTGACGGTCGAGCGGCGGGTGGGCTCGGACCTGTCCGACCCGGGCCGCCACGTGCGGCACACGATCATCGGGTTCCGCACCGCGGACGGCCGCGACATCCGCATCGAGGAGACGTCGGGCGTACCGCGCGTCGTCGGTGACCACGTGCCGGTGCGCTACCTGCCCCTCGAACCGCACGTGGCGATGGCGGTCGACCGCAACCCGGCCGGACAGGCGGCGGCCTCCGGCGCGCGGGTCGCGATGGGAGTGGTGTTCATGGTCGTCGGGCTGATCGTCGTCGTCATCGGCATCGGCATCGCGTCGAGCGGCTTCGGCTCGGGACCGCCGCACGTCCCCGGCTTCCCCGCGCCGCAGGAACCCGGCCCCGGGAGTTACGACTTTCCGTAGGGCCGGCGGGTCGCGCAGCCGCCCGGCCGTGGTGAGACCCGGCGGGATCGACCAACTGCCCCTTGCCGCGCGCCCGATCCGGCTAGCCTCGTACCACCGGTCGGGGCGCGGGAGCGTGCGGGAGTGGAAGTGGCCAGTGATCAGCCGCAGTTCCGGCGGATGGAACGTCATCTGCGCGGCGGCGCCGAGGACGTCGACTACCTGATCGACCTGTCGAACGTCGTGCGGGAGACCGCGCTCGGCGGGGAGGCGCCCCGGGCGCTCGGGCGGCTGCGCCTGGTCCTGCGCGCCCTGCGGGAGTTCACCGGCGACGACCGGGTCACCGTCCACGCGATCGCCGACGACAGCCTGATGCGGCCGGAGTCCGACGGGCAGTACCCGCACCCGGACGAGCCGCGCCTGCTGCGCGAGTGGCGGGACCGGGGGCTGATCGCCTCGGTCGGCACCGCCGACCTCGACCTGCTCGAACAGGCCGACGAGTACCGCATCAGGGTCGTCAGCGGCGACAACTTCATCGGGCACCGGGCGGAGCACCGGTGGATCCAGGGCAACCGCGACCGCTTCCTCAAGCCGGTGCGCCCGCACGGCGGCCCGGTCCGGCTCGTCCCGCGCGACATGCGGGTCTACTCCGACCGGGAGATCTCCCGCGAGGGCGAGAAGGACCGGCTGCGGGGCGACGGGATGCTCTTCGAGGGCCGGCCGCGGCGCAAGGTGCTGGAGCGCTCCTGGCGCTGCCCCCTGCCGGGCTGCCACCCCGCCCCGGCCTTCCGGCGCCGGCGGGTGGTCTGCCGCACGCACGGCACGCTGCTCACCGACAGCGGGCCGCGCCGTCCCCGCGTCCAGCTGAAGGTCATGGTGGACGGGCAGTGCCGGGCCTGGCACAACCTGGTGCAGGACGAACGCGTGGAGTTCGTCCTCGGCCGGGCCAACCTCGACCGCATCGAGCCGTGCCACCTCGCCGAGGAGCGCCGCAAACCGATCAGCCGCGAGCACCTCGTCCTCACCTCCCGCCGCGGCGCCCTCCAGGTGCTCGACACCAGCCTGGCCGGCTGCGCGATCCGCACCGCCCGGCCCGGCGCACGGCCCACCGCCTGGACGGACCTTCCGCGCCTGCGGGAGGAGTCGCCGCAGCGCCCGCGGGAGTCCCTGTTCCGCCCCTTCGGCCCGGACGACGAGATCCTGATCGCCCCCGGCGTCGTCCTGTGCCGCAGCGGCCAGCAGTGGCCCGGGGAACGCCCCGAGGCGGTGCAGGCCAAGGCGCCCCGGCGCTCGCCCACGGCGGACGAGCCCACCCGGCCGGGCTGAGCCGGAGCGGCCGGCGAACCCGAAGCGGACGGCGGACCCGGTCCAGGCCGGCGGAACAGTCAAAGAGGCGACGAGGAAGAAGAGTTGGAACACCTCTGGAACACCGATCCGGAGCGGATCGGCCCGTACCGGCTGTACGGCAGACTCGGTGAGGGCGGCTACGGAACGGTCTACTACGCCCGCCGGATCGAGCCGGGCGACTGGGCGGGGCGCGAGGTCGCGCTCAAGGTGATCCGGCCGGACCGCCTGGCGAGCGACCAGCGCACCTACCGCGAACGCTTCGTCCGGGAGGTGCGGGCGGCCCGCGCGGTCGGCGGCCGGCACACGGCCAGGGTCGTCGACGCCGACACCACCGCCGACGAGCCCTGGTTCGCCACCCGCTACATGCGCGGCATCGACCTCCGGTCGGCGCTCCGCTCCTGCGGCGGCCCGCTGAAGGGGCGCACCTGGCAGGTCCTCGCGGCCGGGCTGGTCGACGCGCTGACCCGGATCCACGCCGTCGGCCTGGTCCACCGGGACCTCAACCTCTCGAACGTCCTGCTGGACAGCCACGGCCCCTGCGTCATCGACTTCGGCATCGCCCGCGACCTCACCCGCACCGACGGGACCGCCCTCACCGGGGCGGGCAACCCCGGCACCCGTGCGTTCTCCTCGCCCGAGCAGCTGAGGAACCGGCCGGTGGAACGGCCAGGCGACGTGTTCTCCCTCGGGCTGGTCCTCGCCTACGCGGCGCTCGACCGCCATCCGTTCGGAGCCGGCTCCGAATCGGAGATCACGGCCGGCATCCTCGCCGGCCGGCCCCGGCTGGACGGCCTCCCGGCGGCGGTCGCCAAGGTGGTCCGCCCGTGCCTGGAACCCCTCCCGCAGAACCGGCCGACCACGGACCGGCTCGCCGCCCTGCTGCCGGCCGCCGAACCGGACGTCACCGGCTGGCTGCCCTCCGCCGTGCTGGCCGCCATCGTCGACCGCTGGCAGGTCGCGAACGAGCTGCGCGAGCCGCTGCGCCGCCGGCCCGCGACCGGGGGTCCGCGGCAATCGCTGACCGTGCCGCCGACCGCGCCCGGCCTGTCCCCCACCGCCGACGGCTGGAACCGCGAGGACCGCGACCTCGCGGCGTCGCCGACGGACAGCGGAAAGCGGCAGGGGACGACCCAGCCGCCGACGGCGGCGAAGCAACCGGCTGCGACGCAGCCCGCTGTGAAGCAACCGGCGGCGAAGGGGACTGCGGCGAAGCAACCCCCGGCCGCCCAAGCCGCAGCGCCGAAGGAGAAGCCCGCCAAGCCGTACGCCGGCGAGCCCGGGGCCAAGTGGCGGGCCGCCGCCGAGGCCGGGAACGCCAACGCGATGCGCCAGGTCGCGCTGGCCGTTCGGGCGACCGGCGACCTGCAGGCCACCCTCTACTGGCTGTTGCTGGCCGCCGGAGCGGGCAACACGACCGCCGCCCGCGAGGCGGCGCAGCTGATCGAACGGTACTTCCCGCACCGCGGGCCCGAGGCCGTCACGCTGTACCGGTCGGCCGCGCGGGCCGGCGAGTCCCAGTCCATGATGCGCCTGGGCACGCTGGCGGAGGCCGAACCGGGCGGCGCCGGACGGGCCGAGGCGCTGGTCTGGTTCGAGCGCGCCACGGCCAAGGGCTCCAACCAACAGGCCACCGACGCCGTGGCCCGGCTCAGGAGCACCCGGCCCAAGACCGGCGTCTCCTGGCGCGAGCGCGCGCTCCTGACCGCCTACCAGGACGCACCACCGGGCAACGAGGGCGCCACGGCGTTCGACCTCGCGAGCTGGTACCACAAGGAGACGCGCGTCCCCGAGGCGCTGCACTGGTACCTGAAGGCCGCCCAGGCCGACCACGCGCACGGCATGCTGCTGGCCGCGGAGCTCCTCGAACAGACCGGCCGGGCCGAGCAGGCGCTCACCTGGTACCGGCGCGCCGCCGAGAAGCGCCACCCTGCGGCCGGCAAGGAAGTGGAACGGCTGCGCACGGGGCTGGAGCGCACCCCCGGGCCCTCGGGCGCGGCGGCAAAGGCGCCTGCCAAGGCACCGGTGCAGACACCCGCGAAGAAGCCCGCCAAGAAGGCCGCCGCCGCCAAGACGTCCACGCCGGCCAAGGGACCCGCAAAAGCGCCCGCCAAGGCGCCGGCGAAGGCCCCCGCGAAGGTGCAGATCCCCTCCACCTCGCTCTCCGCCCGGGAGCAGGCGCAGTTCCACGAGCTCAACGGCCATCCGGCACACGCACTCACCTGCTTCCTGGCGGCCGAGCAGCAGGGTGACCCCACCGCACCTCGCGAGGTCGCCCGCCTCTCACTGGCACTGCACGAGACCGCCACCACGAGCGAGGAGCGCAAGCGGCTCAGAAGGGCGGCCGTCAAGCGCTACCGCGCCCTGGCCGAGGCCGGCGACCGCGCCGCCGCGTCGATCATGGCCACCCTCGACCCCGCCCGCACCCGCCACTGGCTGGAACAGGCGGCCGCGGCGAACGACACCGGGGCGATGCGGAAGCTGGCCCGCCTCCACCTGGAGTCGGGCACCGCCCAGGACCACCGGACCGCGCTCGACTGGCTCCACCGAGCCGGCGAGGCCGGCAACCTGGGGGCGATCCTGGACGGCGCCCGCGCGCTGGAACGCAACGGCTCGTACCGGGCGGCCATCGAGTGGTACGGCTGGGCCGACGAACGCGGCCACCCCGGCGCGGCCGAGCAGGCCGCCCGGATCGAGGCCGAACACCCCTTCGCAGCGGCGCTGCGCCTCTTCTCGAAGAGGACCTGGCTCCGCCCGCGGGACGACCGCACGGGTCGGAACACCTAGAATGTCAGCTCCGGAACCCGGAGGATCACCGCTGCCAGAGGAACGCGGCCCCACCGCACTCGCGGCACGTCGGCCACACGAACCCGTCCGGGACGAGCGGGATTCCGCCGGTGCGCCCCCAGGAGCGGGAGCAGCCTCAGGACTTCTCCTCGCGGCGCCGCGCTCGGCGCCTGCGGAGGTGCCACGCGACGATGGCGATGACGACGAGGGCGGCCAGCGCGATCGCCGCGACGCGGCCCGCGACGCCCTCGACCCGGCGGTAGGCGGCGCCGGCGAAGTAGCCGAGGAGGGTGCAGCCGACGCCCCAGGCGATGCCGCCGACGGCGTTGTAGAACAGGAAGCGGCGGTAGGGCATGCGGGAGGTGCCCGCCAGTGCGGGCACCATCGTGCGGAGGAAGGCGATGAACCGGCCGAAGAAGACGGCGGCCGAACCGCGTCGGCTCATGAAGTCCCGCGCCCTGTCGATCCGTTCCTCGTGGCGGCGCAGCGCGCGCGTGTGCAGGAGGGACGGCCCGAAGCGGCGGCCGATCTCGTAGCCGACGGAGTCGCCGAGGATGGCGGCGCCGACGACGGCGACCGTGATCCACGCGAGCGAGACCTTGCCCTGGTGGGCGAGGAGGCCGCCGAGGATCGCGGAGGTCTCGCCGGGGACGACGAAGCCGACGAATCCCACGAAGATCGCGTCCTCGGCGAAGACCAGCGTCGCGACGACGGCGTACACCACCGGTCCGGACAGTCCGCGCAGCCAGTCGGTGATCACGTTCATCGGCGCACCCCGCTCGGGATCACCCTCCCATGATCCCGCCGGAACGCCCCGACCGCCCACGACCACCCCGGGTGACCACCCGGTGACCACCGGTCCTCAGCGCGTCGGGCGCCTGCCCTTGCGGTGGTCCTGCTTCGGAAGGATCTGCCCGAGCATCGTCGGCCCCGAGGGTTCGCTGCGCGCGGGCGCCTTCGGGAGCGGCGTCTCGCCCTCGAAGACGAAGGTCCGGCCGCTGATCTCGACCCACACGGACTCGTGCAGCAGCAGCCGCTGCCCGCGCCGCAGCTGCCACGTCCGCCCGGGCCGGACCTCGCGCTCCGCGCCGTCGGCCGAGCGGACCCGGCAGCCGTTGGTGCTCGTGTCGTGCGCTTCCAGGACGCCGTCGTGGCAGGCCAGCCGGACGTGCGAGCGGCTGACGAGGTGGGTGGCCGCGCCGGTGAGCCACGGGCCGATCAGGACGGCCCGCTGCCCCTTGCGGGCCACCGGGTCGCGTCCCACGACGACGTCGTGGCCGGCCACGACAACGACGCGCGTCTGCACCTCGTCGTTCACGTGGATCTTGACCTCGACCTGGCTCGGGCGCGGCCCGCGGTCGATCAGCGGCAGCCGGTGCGTCGGGCAGACCGCCCGGCCGCGGTCGTGCCGCGGCAGCGCCTGCCCCGCGCCCGTCCGGCGCCCGCCCTCGAAGAGCCGGCAGCCGCGCTCCGGGCAGCGCCAGAGCCGTTCGAGGAACTCGCGGCGCGGGCCGCTGCCGGTGCGCCGGTCGAGCATCCCGGCGGAGAGCAGCAGGCGTTCCTCCTCCTTGCGCGTGATCTGCCAGTCCTCCGGTACGGGCATGACCCGCCGGGCGATCCCGACCCGGCCGCCGGGCAGGGGGACGGGCTTCACGAAGCGGTCGCGGTTGCCGGAGATCCACGGGTAGCGCCGGTGGAACTCGACGAAGCCGTCGTCGCTCACGACCGAGACGCCGGAGAGGTCGGCGATCTCTATCAGCCGGTCGTCCGCGACCGTTCGCGGCTCCATCAGACCGGCCTCGACCCAGTCGTGCAGCTGCGCCCGCTCGGCCCGGGTGAGGTAGGAGTCGGTGAGCAGCGAGTCGTCGACGACGGCGTAGATCTGCAGGGTGTGGTCGCCCACGTGGGAGGCCAGCGCGCGGCAGAGTGCGGTGAGCCGCTCCAGGTCGGCCTTCCGGGCGCTCAGGAGGGCGTCGTCGCGGACGACGTTGGAGACGTCGACGACGAAGTCGGCCGAGGCCGGGTCCAGCGTCAGGAATTGCTCCGCAGACATGGGCCGAGGCTAGCAGTGGCGGTGTTGAGCCGCCGTCAATGTCGCGGACTCTCATGCCGGTTGCCCTCCTTCTCATGAAGGAGGGCAACCGGGGCCGGATCACGCCACGTTGACGGCGGTGTCGTCGAGGACGAAGGAGGTCTGCTTGGTGTAGTCCTCCGAGCCGCTGAACTTGAGGGTCACGCTCTGCCCGGCGTACGCGGACAGGTCGAGGGTGTGCTGCTGGTAGCCGGCGGCCGCGTTGACGTTCGAGTAGGTCGCCAGGGTGGTGCCGTTCGCGGTCACCGTCAGCTTGTCGAAGGCGGTGGTGCTGCTCGCGGCGGTGTCGATGTGCAGCCAGAAGCTGAGGTTGTAGGTGCTGCAGCCGGCCGGGAGGGTCACGGTCTGGGCGAGGGTGTCGGTGTTGGTGGTGCCGTACCCGTCGAGCCAGGCGTCGTAGGTGCCGGAGTGCGGCGGCTCGCTGGAGCCGCTGTTGATGGTGCTGGTGCCGCTGGTGTTGGTCTCGGTCCAGCCGGCCGTCGAACCGGCCTCGAAGCCCGGGTTGGCGAGCAGTTGGGCGGCGGTGCAGCCGCTGCCGCCGCCGGCGGGCTGGACGGTCCAGGTGAAGGTGACGGAGGAGGACGGGCCGGTGGAGTCGGTCGCGGTGGCCGTCACGGAGTAGCTTCCGGCGGTGGTGGGCGTGCCGCTGATCAGGCCGGTCGTGGCGTTGACGCCCAGGCCGGCGGGCAGGCCGGAGGCGGCGTAGGTCAGGGTGCCGCCGGCCGTGTCGGTGGCGGACAGCTGGACGCTGGTGGCCGTCCCCGCGGTGGCGGTGCGGGCACCGGGGTTGGTGAGGGTGACGCTGCCGGTGGTGCTGCCGCTGCCGGCGAGCCAGGCGGTGGCGTTGAGACCGAGCGCGGCGTCGGTGCCCGCCGGGTCGTTCCAGCCGTTGTAGACGGTCTTGCCGGGCTCGCCGGTGCCGTCGTCGATGGCGGAGCTGTCGCCCCAGATGGCGACGCGGCCCTTGCCGAAGCTGCTGGTGGCGAAGAACGCGCCGGTGGTGCCGGAGTAGCCGGTGCGGTAGACGATGCCCTTGACGGAGGGGTTGTCGGCGGGCTTGAGGGTGAAGGTGGTGCCGTTGCGGATGATGCTGCCGGTGACGGTGCCGAAGGGGCCGTGCAGGACGGGGTCGGCGGCGTCGCTGATCGCCCGCGGGTTGTCGGTCTGGATGTTGAGCAGGTCGACCGAGAGCCCGAACGGGTCGTTGCTGTTGACCGAGTTGGTGGTCATCAGGTCGTTGAGGATGGCCGGGGAGTCCCAGCCGTCGTTGTTGCGGTCGCTGCCGGTGTGGTCGGAGATGAGGAAGAGGCCGCCGCCGTTCTGGACGAAGGTCATGACGGCGGTCTTCTCGGAGTCGCTGAGCCGGATGTTCGGCTCGGGCAGGACGAACTCGTCGAAGTTGGCGAGGTCCAGCGCGCCGCCGGTGCCGTAGGTGATGGTGGAGCCGCTCGGCAGCGTCTTGAGGCTGTACTGGCCGGTCTTCTGGAGGGCCACGCCCCAGGCGGAGATGGCGCCGGTCCAGTCGGTCTCCGACTGCGGGTTGGCGTTCTCGGCGAGCGGGTCCGGCTGGCTGGTGCTGATGATCCAGTCCGCGTTGCCGGCGGTCTCCGCCTTGCTGTTGTCGAACAGGACGCGGTGCTGCGCGGTGGTGGCGGGGGCCGCGGCCGGGGCGGTCGTGGCGTTCGCCGTGGTCGTCGCCGCGGCGGCCCGGTGGGGGACGGCGCTCGATCCGGCGAGGACGGTCAGGACGACCGCCCCCAGGGCGAGGGGACGGATGGTGTCGAGGCGTCTGAGCATGGGTCAAGTCCTCCGTGCAGTGGGGGTACAGGGGGGCGGTGCTACGCGCGTAGGCGCGCCGGACACCGTTCCATGATGGAGCAAGCGGCGCTTGAACGGAACGCGACGAATCAACGTTCCGCACCGCCTCCACATCCCCATAAACGGAAGACGGCCAGTCAGTTCGCGACGCCGTCACGATGACGGCCGGTCAACCCCGTCGGGCGGCGCTGCGGTGGCGGGCGAGTTTGGCCAGGGCGAACACCACCAGGGCCGCGCAGGCCACCGCAGCCCAGGCGGGGAGGAACACCGAGGCGGGTGCCAGGCCGGCCAGGGTGAGGAGCAGGGCGGGCAGGTACCAGCCGAGGACGGTCCGCGGGCCGTCGCCGTAGCGCAGCGAGATGGCGGCGTTGGCGGTGTAGAAGGCGAGGACGCCGCCGCACAACGCCCAACGGGCGCCCACCGGCAGGTGGTGCGTGGGCGCGGCCACGGCGGTGCCGAGGGCGGCGGCGATGACGGTCACGCCGGAGACCAGGACGAACGGGAGGTACATCACCGTGTCGCGGATGGCCCGGTCGGACCGTTCGGCCTGGACGTGGGCGAGTCCGCGCGCCGCCTCCGTCGTGCCCCAGACGAAGAAGACCATCGCGAGTTCGGCGACCACGACGAAGGCGAGCAGCGCCGTCGCCCCCGACGCCCGGGTGAAGTGGGCGGACAGGGTGACGCCGATGGTGTAGACGCTCTCGCCGAGCACGATGACGACGAACAGGCTGATCCGCTCGACGAGGTGCTCGACCGACAGCCGGGCGTAGAACTCGGCGCTGATCCCGGCGCGCACCGACAGCAGCACGACCTCCAGCACCGTCGCCGCGCCCCAGAGGACGAACCTGCCCGGCCCCGGCACGACGGCGGAGACGGCCCAGAGCACCGCGGGCAGGAGGCAGTAGAGGACGGGCCGCCAGACCGGCAGCGGGCTCCCGGGCCGCCGCGCCCGGTCGAGCCAGATCGCGAAGAACCCCAGCCGGACCCACGCCGCGCCCAGCGCGTACGCCCACGCCCGCGATCCGAGCCCTTCCGGCGCCGCCGCGGCCATCAGCCCGAGCGCGGGCATCGTCCCGAGGAGCAGGGCCTGGCCGCGGGGGCGGTCCGAGCCGACCACGTTGATCGTCACCGTGAGGTTCGCCCACGCCCACCAGGCCGGGAAGAACAGCACGAGGAACGTGCCGAACTCCTTCGCCCCGGGGTCGCCGTGCAGCCCCTGGGCGAGGACGCTCACCACGACCACGAACACCAGGTCGAAGAACAGCTCGAACCAGCCGGCCCGCTGTTCCTGTGGCGTCTCCTCGTGCTCCTGCATGCGACCACTCTGCCCGCCCGGCGCCGCCCCCGCCCCCGCGGCGCTCCGGCCGCGCCCCGGCGCCCTACCCGCGCGACGGCGTCACCCGGCCTGCGTCCACCACTTCTTCAGGACGTCCTCCGCCGGCTTCCCGTGGGGCGTGTACGCGAGCTTCTTCTTCGTCTCGCCGCTGTCGGGCCAGTCGTCCCACATCCACCAGCAGACGCCGGCCCACCACGGCTTGCCGTCGAAGGTGGCGAGCAACGCCTCGTAGGCGGCGGCCTGTTCGGCATCGCCGTCGCGCTTGCTGACGGTCCAGGAGTAGGGGGCGGTCGTCGTGCCGCGCTGGCTGACGTAGCCGGCCTCGGTGAAGAGGATCTTCCGCTGCCGGCTCTGGGAGAACGCGGCGAGCTCGTCGGCGATGGGCTGCCACGCCTGGCGCAGCTGGGCCGGGTCGGTCGTCGCCTTGTCGGTCAGCGGCCAGTAGGCGTCGATGCCGATGACGTCGAGGTCCTTCCAGAAGGGGACCTTCTTGTACTCGTCGTAGTTGGCGGCGTACGTCAGCGGGCCCTTGAAGCGGTCGCGGACGGCGGCGATGACGCTGCTCCAGTGCGCGCCGTCCTGGGAGGTGCCGGCGAGTTCGGTGCCGACGGCGAGCTGGTCGACGCCGTTGTCGGTGGCGAGTTGGGCGTAGTGGGTGATGAGGCCCTGGTAGGCGGTGAACCAGGCGTCCGGGTCGGACGGCCTGATCTCGGCGCGGTCGCCGCCCTCGGTCAGGTCGACGTGGGGCTTGATCATCGTCTTGAGGCCCGCGTCGTGGGCGAGGCGGATGATGTTGCGCAGGCTGTCGTCGGCGGCGGTCTCGTCGGTGGTGCGCATGGCCGAGTCGGTGACCCGGTCCTGGTACCAGGTGGGGGTGAAGGTCACCCACCGGGTGCCGGTGGCGGCGATCTGCTGGATGTAGGTCGCGGCCTGCGGGCTGTCGTAGTCGTCGGTGTTCCACGAGGGGAGCGTCATGCCGCGCATCTCGCTCGTCTTCCCGTCGTCGGGTCGGCCGGTCGGTGGTGCACCGGCCGAGGAGGGGCTGGGCTTGGGCTTGTCCTCGTCGTCGCCGGACTCCGCGGAGCATCCGGCGGCGACGAAGAGGACGGCCAGCGCCGCGAGGGCGGCGGCCGACCTCTTCACCGGGTTCACTGCTGAGAGCTCCTCACCTGTTCGGGCCGCTCAGTTGGCCAGGTCCATCGGGCCGACGAAGGTGTAGCCGAGGGCCCTGATGCCGTCGATCGTCTGCTGGAGCGGCGCCACGGGGTAGTACGGGTGGTAGAAGAAACTGGCCACCCCGTCGCGGACGGCGAGGTTGGCCCTGGCCGAGTTGATCAGGTCGGCCGGGAGCCGTGCCGGGTGGTTGTTGACGGGCACGGGCTCGTAGTTGCCGATGTCCTCGGGGAGCACGGTCGTACCGTAGACGTCCTTGACCGCGTACGGGAAGAACTGCCCGATGTAGCGGCCGGGGTTCACGGGCGCGCCGCTCAGCGTTCCGGCGAAGTACAGCGGACGCTCCAGCCGGGCCGTGTAGTTCTGGCCGAAGACCCGGTAGTCGGCGGCCGAGGCGGCGTAGTGCGGGGTGGTCCAGAGGGCGGGCCTGGGCAGGCCGGCCGCGGCGAAGCCGGCGAGGGCCGCGGTCACCCGGGACTGGGCCCAGGCGGTGGAGTCCTCGGCGGGCGGCCCGTCGTAGACGACGTTGTTGGCGGCGTCGACGTGCGAGCGGAAGAACTCGAAGTCGTCGGCCGTGACGCCGGTGTAGGGGTTGTTGACGTTGCCGTACTGGTGCGTGTAGCCGTGGTTCATGAGGACGGCGCCGTGCGCGAGCATGTACTGGAGCGCGGCGACGACGTCCGGGGCCTGGGCCAGGGTGATGGTCTGGGGCGTGCCGTTGTTGTAGACGCCCCGGGGGTCGGTGTAGACGGGGATGACGTTGATCCCGTAGGGGATGTTCTGCGAGGCCAGGTAGTCGGCCATGGTGCGCAGTTCGGTCGGGTCCGACCCCGGGCTGATGTCCTCCAGGCGCACGAACGCGCGGTGGCGCTCGGTGGTCGCCGGGGCGAGGGCGTCGAAGAGGAGGTCCTCGAACGCGACCACGCGGTCCGACTCGGACACGTAGGCGAAGGGGATCTCGCCGACGTAGGTGAGGTTGGCGGAGCGGATCGCCCACGGCGTGACGGCCCCGGTGGAGGCGTCCGTGGCCAGCGCGAGCTGGTTGACCTGCGGGTAGCCGGCGCCGGAGAGGGCGGGGTGCAGCACGCCGCCGTCCGCGCCCGCGGGGATCTTCCGGGTCAGCGTCTGGCCCTTGTACGTGACCTGGTTGATTGTCCCGACGCTGCCGTTGGTCGAGAAGTAGGAGTTGGTCGGGTCCCAGCCGTACTTCTTCTTGAAGTTCTCGATGCCGACGGCGTTGGCCATGTTCCAGACGTTGTCGCCGATCCAGTCGACCGGCTTGGCGGTCGTCATGACGTCCTGGTAGAACGCCGCCGGGACGTCGTCCGGGATGGAGCCGCCGTAGTACGTCGAGCCGACGTAGAAGGTGGCCGAGTACTGCTCCACCAGGCCGGGGGTGTACGCGGAGACCGGCTTGGCGGTGACGGTGCCGAAGTGGCCGGCGAGGTTGGCCGTCGCCATGGCGTAGAGCTCGCCGAGGTAGCCGTAGGGGCCGGTGGTGTCGTAGAGGACGAGGGCCGAGGCACCGGCCGCGGCGGTCGGGGCCTGGACGGACGGGCGCGCGGCCGCGGCAGCGGGGGCCGCCGCCGGAATGACGGGGAGCCGGTGCGCCCGGCGCTTGAGGTCGTTCACCCGCTGGGCGGCGCTCCAGGCGGCCAGGTCCGCGGAACCGGCCCCGGTGGCCGGACCGGACGCGGCGGCGGCGAGCAGCCCGCCGGACGGAACGGCCGGATTCCCGGCGCCGCCCGTCGCCTCGGCACCGGTGGAAAGTCCGACGCCGCCCAGCAGGGCGGTGATCACGGTCAGAATGAGCGGGACCCGGGCAACCGGGATTCTCCCTCTCGCCTTGCTCATTGTCGTCCCCCCTGATTCATGGGTTTCGCCGGTCCCGCACCCCAGGCACCCCCCGGTGAATCTGGTGAAGACATGGCAAGGCACGGCGGTGAAGCCCCGGCATTTTGCCGATTCTCACGCCGGGCGCAAGGAGTGTCAACAGCATTTCTCGGTCCGGCCCGTGCACTTTTCGACGGTCGACTTCGCACGGAGGAGCCGGCGTCCACGACGCGGAACGCACGCCCTCCGATGGCACCACATTCGGCCAATCATCGGCCCTCGGCCTGCGGTAATGAAACGATCATCGGCCTACCGAACGCCCGATCGGGCCGGTTCACCGCCGTTTCACGGAATTTAATATTCCGATTCGCAGCCTTTCGTGATCACGTGCTTAAGCCTGCTTGTCATCTGATAGCCTCCGACCGCACGCCCCGGACCGACGGGCGGGCTGAAATCCGGGGGGATCTCATGTACGGAAAACCCGTTCTGGGGATAGTCCTGCCCTTGGCCGGACTGATGGCGGCCCCAGAAGTTCTGCCGGGCGTACCCTTCGCCAGGGGACTGCAGGAAGCGGCCGGTGCCGGGTTCCTGCTCTACTGTTCGACAGCCACCATTCTCCTTCTCGTCAAATTCTGGTTCGCGTTCCGGAGCTCCGGTGATCGCCCGTGATCACGGAGGTCCTTCTCTGGTCGAGCGTCGCCATCATCGTGATGGCGGGCTGCTACAACGCCACCCTCTTCGTCCTCTCCAGGCGCAGGGTCCGCAACGACCGCGGTCCGCAGGCCGAGCGTCTCTACGTCTTCCTCCTCGCCTGTCTCAACGAGGAGAAGGTGCTCGCGGAGAGCCTGGCCCGGATCACCTCACTGCCGGCGGCCGACTTCATGGCACTGGTCATCGACGACGCGTCCGACGACCGCACCGCGGAGATCGCCCGCGCCGCCGACCCCGACCGGGTCAAGCTGCTGCAGCGGCACCTGCCGAACGCCCGCAAGGGCAAGGGCGCCGCCCTCAACG
The DNA here is from genome assembly GCF_042887925.1 of Kitasatospora sp. NPDC057904. Lineage (NCBI taxonomy): Bacteria > Bacillati > Actinomycetota > Actinomycetes > Kitasatosporales > Streptomycetaceae > Kitasatospora > Kitasatospora sp. NPDC057904. The sequence goes on along the minus strand of NZ_JBHVOL010000006.1, from coordinate 368,188 downwards.
CCGGCATCCGCCACCTGCGGGAGTCCGGCATCCTGGACGGCCGCGACCCGGGCGAGGTGATCGTCTGCGTCGTCGACGCCGACGGCCGCCTCGACCCGCACGTCGTCCAGGCCGTCGACCCCTACTTCGACGACCCGCGCACCGGCGCCACCCAGATCGGCGTGCGCATGTACAACCGTCAGCAGGGCCTGCTCGCCCGCCTCCAGGACATGGAGTTCGTCATCTACGGCGACATCTTCCAGTCCGCCCGCCGCTACTTCGGCAGCGTCGGCATGGGCGGCAACGGGCAGTTCATGCGACTCTCCGCGCTCGACACCCTCTGCGGGGAGGACGGCTCGGGGCCGTGGAGCGACTCCCTGACCGAGGACCTCGACCTCGGGGTGCGCCTCATCGCCGGCGGCTGGACCAACCACCACTGCACCACCGCCGCCGTCTCCCAACAGGCCGTGCTCGACGTGCGACGGCTGGTGCGCCAGCGCTCCCGCTGGTTCCAGGGCCACCTGCAGTCGGCCCGGCTGGTGCCGCTGATCCTGCGCGAGGTGCCCACGAAGCCCGCGATCGACCTGCTGTACCACCTCTCCAGCCCCGTCCTGATCCTGCTCACCTCCCTGCTCCCGCTGTCCTTCGTCATCGCCACGGGCGGCGTCCTCCTCGGCTCCGTCGAGGCCGGGCACCCGTTGGTGTCGCCGATGTGGATCATCGGCCCGTACGTCCTGTCGTTCACCGCGGCGTACGCCTACGGCTGGGTCTACTTCCGGCGCGAGCGCGGGCTCGGGCTCGTCCGCGCGGTCCTGCTCTCCCACGTGTTCGTCGTCTACGGCTACATCTGGTTCGCCGCCGGATGGTGGGGCCTGTGGCGCATGCTCACCGGCAAGCAGACCTGGCTCAAGACCGCACGCACCTGACGCGCACCCGACACACGCACGCCCGTCTCCTTCAGCACCGTCCACGCACGTGCGCACGCACGACCCTCCGCGCACGTGCGGAAAAACCCTGTGCGGAAAACCCTCCCTGCCCCTCGGCAGGCACCCTCTCTGGAGACTCATGTCCCCGAACGCGAACACCACACCCGTCCGCGCCATGCTCGTCCTCGGCACCCGCCCGGAGGCGATCAAGCTCGCGCCGGTCGTCCGCGCCATGGCCGCCTCCCCGCACTTCGAGCCCCTCGTCGTCTCCACCGGCCAGCACCGCGAGATGCTCCAGCAGATGCTCGAACTGCTGCAGGTCGAAGCCAAGTTCGAGCTCGACGTGATGAGAGAGCGGCAGGAGCTGTCCAAGCTGACGGCCCGTCTGGTCGAAGGCCTGGGCGAGGTCGTCCACGCCGAACGCCCGGACCTCGTCGTCGTCCAGGGCGACACCACCTCCGCGCTCACCGGCGCCCTCGCCGCCTTCTACGAGCACGTCCCCGTCGCCCACGTCGAGGCCGGGCTGCGCACCGGGGTGCTGGACAACCCCTTCCCCGAGGAGCTCAACCGCCGCCTCATCGGGCGCATCGCCCGCTGGCACTTCGCGCCCACCCCCCGCGCCGCCGGACACCTCACCGCCGAAGGCGTCCCGGAGGCGGAGGTGTTCGTCACCGGCAACACCGTCATCGACAACCTGCTGTGGGTGCTCGACCAGGGCGCCGGCCGCGACCACTTCGAGAGCAACGGCCGGCGCCGCGTCCTGGTCACCCTGCACCGCCGTGAGAACCAGGGCGACAAGATGCGCGCCATGGGCAAGGCCCTGCGCCGGCTCGCCGACCGCGGCGACGTCGAACTCGTGCTGCCGCTCCACAAGAGCCCCGCCGTCCGCGAGGCCCTCCTGCCCGAACTGTCCGGCCACACCGCCATCCGCATCGTCGAACCACTCGACTACGTCGACTTCTCCGCCACCCTGGCCGGCTGCGACCTCGTCCTGACCGACTCCGGCGGCATCCAGGAGGAGGCCCCCACCCTCGGCAAGCCCGCCCTCGTGCTGCGCACCACCACCGAGCGGCCCGAGGCCGTGGAGGCCGGCGCGGCCCAACTCGTGGGCACGGAACCGCACGTCATCCTGGACGCCGCCATGCGCCTGCTGGACGACGACGACGCGTACCGGCGCATGGCGAGGGCCGGCAACCCCTTCGGCGACGGGCACGCCACCGCCCGGATCCTGGCCCAACTCGCCGAGGACTTCGGCGTCGACGCCGACCCGGCGCCCGCACCGGCCCCCCTCGCCGTCCCCCAGCCCAAGGGTCCGGAGTCATACTCGACGGCATGACGAGAGTTCACCGGCTCCTCACCGTCGTCCTCCTCTCCGCCGCCGCGGTGGCGGGGCTCGCCTTCGCGGTGAGCGCCATCTGGGGGGACGAGTACGGGGAGCCGGTGCGGCCGTGGACCGACGGTTCGGTCCACGGCCCCTGGCGGTCGGTCTTCGACGGCCACGGCGCGAACACCGGCTTCACGAACGGCCTGGCCCTCTCCCCCAAGCCGGCGCGGCAGCCGGACGAGACCCACGCCGGACTGATCGTCTCCACGCGGCAGTACGGGGACATGAGCCTCCAGGCCCGCATGCGCACCGTCGCCCAGCTGCGCACACCCACGCCCAACCCCTGGGAGGTGCCGTGGCTGGTGTGGGCGTACACCGACCCGGACCACTTCTACTACCTCATCCTCAAGCCCAACGGCTGGGAGCTCGGCAAGCGCGACCCCGCCTACCCCGGCGGCCAGCGCTTCCTGGCGACGGCCGCCGAGGAGTTCCCCGTCGGCGACTGGTCCGACGTCAAGGTGGTCCAGCGCGGTGCCCACCTGGACGTGAGCGTCGACGGCAAGGGCCTGGTCTCCTACGACGACGAGGAACGCCCGTACCCGGGCGGCAGCATCGGCGCCTACACGGAGGACGCCCAGGCGGTGTTCAGCGACATAGCGGTGGAGCCGACGCAGTAGCGTCCGCCGCCCACTGCCGCGACCTCGACGGGCTGCTCCGGCGCCGGCGCGGGGCGCAAACCCACGTGATCACGGGGCACCCGGTCTGCCAGACTGCCCGGCGTGAGCAATTCGAACGCCCTGCCCGTCCTGCGGACCCCCGATCTGCCGACCGCCTACCGTGCCGTCAAGCGGCTGCTGAACCTCGCGATCCCCATGGACTCGTTCAACGTCAGCGCGGAGACGGAAGCGCTCACACTCGAAGAGGTGCAGCGCATGGCGGCCGCCTTCCCGACGGCCACGATCGCCCCTGCCGACCCGTACCGGCCGGAGTCCAACGACGACGTCCGACGCATGGTCGTGGCGGGGGACCCGAACGTGGCGGCGCTGCTCCCCGTCTCGCTGATCCTCGAACGGCTGCCGGTCGGGTCGATCGAGGAGTCGTTCTTCGGGGTGGTCGGGTCCGGTCCGGGTTCGATCGACTGGGACTGCTTCAGCTGGCCGGCCGTTCCGGAGCTCGGCCTGGCGGTCCGCAACAAGGACGCCTACGTCCAGATCGCGCTCAACAGCCGGGACGTTTTCCGTGACGTGCCCGCCGAGGACCACACGGTCTTCGTCCACTTCCGGCAGGGCGACGTGGAGCGCGCCGAATGGCTGGCCCGGCAGGCCGGGTTGCAGCCGGTCGGCCCGGTGGAGTGGGGCTGGTAGGGGTCCTGCTCGCGGCCGGGCGGCCGCATTGCGCGCCGTTCGTCCTACTGGCGGGACCGCGCGCTCTCGATGCCGTCGAGCATCAGGCCGAGCGTGAAGTCGAAGCGGTCGTGGGTGGTGCCGGCCGTCAACTCCTCGGCGTAGCGCCGGGTCTGGGGGTAGGCGTCGGGGAGGGCGGCGAAGCGGCGCAGGAGTTCGTCGCGTTCGACGACCCACTCGCCGTCGCCGCGTTCGTGGCGCTTGCCGGCCATGGAGAGCTCAAGGCTGTACGCGTTCACGTAGAGCATCAGCGAGTCCATGGCCCAGGCGGCGGCCTGCGGGGGGATGCCGCCGGCGAGGAGGATGGCGAGCAGGCCCTCGCCGACCCGGAGGGTGTCGAGGTCCGAGGGGGCGGCGGCGAAGGCGGCCCGGGAGATGCCGGGGTAGCGCAGGTACTGGTCGCGGAGCTGGGTGCAGACGTCGGTGACCTGCTGCCGCCACCGGGCCGGGTCCGGCTCCGGGAGGTCGATCCGGGCGCACAGGCGGCCGATGAGCAGCTCGTCCAGGTCGTCCTTGTTCACCACGTGCGCGTAGAGCGAGGACGGCCCGGTCTCCAGGGCCGTCGCGAGGCGCCGCATGGTGAGGGCCTCGAAGCCCTCCTCCTCGATCATCGCGAACGCCGTGCTGATGATCGCCTCGACCGTGATCGGCTTCTTGCGTCCGGCGGACGGCCCGCGCCGGACGCCCGGCGCGTCCGTGTCGGTGCCGAGCTGGTGCCGCGCTGCGCGTCGCTCCTGCGGGGTGGGTGCCATGCGAGCAGTCTAACCAACCTGCGAACGGTGTTCCACGCCACTAAGAACGATGTTCGTATTGAACAGAACAGCGATCTGCTGTAGAACGGTGTTCGTGTCTACTGACCAGCTCACTTCCCGATCCCCCGCGACCACCGGCAGCACCGTGCTGCCCCCGCGCACCGCGTGGCTCGTCGTGGTCGTCGTCTTCCTCGCCGACGTCATGGACCTCATCGACGCCAGCATCGCCAACCTCGCCGGCCCCTCCATCCGCGCCGACCTCGGCGGCAGCGAGTCCACGCTCCAGTGGGTGCTCAGCGCCTACACCGCGGCCTTCGCCCTCGGCCTCGTCACGTCCGGACGGCTCGGCGACCTGCTGGGCCGCCGGCGGCTGTTCCTGCTCGGCCTGACCGGCTTCACCCTGGCCTCGCTCGCCTGCGGACTGGCCCCGAACCCGGCCCTCCTGATCACCGCCCGCACGCTCCAGGGCCTGTGCGGATCGGTCATGATCCCGCAGGGCATGGCCCTGGTGAAGATCGTCTTCCCGCCCCACCAGCTGCGCAAGGCCCTGACGCCCATCGGCCCCCTCATGGGCCTGGCCACCGTCGCCGGCCCGATCCTCGCCGGGTGGCTGCTCCACCTGAACCTCTTCGGCAGCGAGTGGCGCCCGATCTTCCTGATCAACATCCCCTTCGGCGTCGCCGCCCTCGCGATCGCCTGGCGCGTGCTGCCCGCGCACGGCGGCGAGGACCGCTCCGCCCGCCTCGACCCGGTCGGCGTCGGGCTGCTCACCGCCGCGTCGGCACTGCTGATCGTCCCGCTCATCCAGGGCCGCGAGCACGGCTGGCCCGCCTGGAGCTACGCCATGATGGCGGGCGCGGCGGTCCTGTTCGCCCTGTTCGCGCGCTTCGAGCGGCACAGCGCGCACCCGGTCATCACGCCCTCGCTGTTCCGCAAGCGCGGCTTCGTCGTCGGCCTGATGGTCTCGGGCGGTTTCTACGCCGCGCTGAGCGCGTTCGTCCTGACCGTCAACCTGCTGCTGCAGCAGGGCCTGGGCTGGTCGCCGCTGCACACCGGCCTCACGCTGATCCCGTGGGCCCTCGGCACCGCCCTGGCCGTCCTCCTCGCCGGCCGGTCGCTGGCCGTGCGGCTCGGGCGCACCGCCCTGCACCTGGGCCTGGCGATCGCGGTCGCGGGCCTGCTGGCGCTGTGGTGGTCCACCGCCCACTGGGGCACCGACCTCTCCGTCTGGAAGCTGGCGCCCGCGCTCCTGCTCACCGGATTCGGCTCCGGCATGGTCTTCGTCCCGCTCGTCGACTACATCCTCGGCGACGCCACGACCGAGGAGGTCGGCACGGGCGCGGGCACCCTCAACGCCGTCCAGCAGTTCGCCGGCGCGATCGGCGTGGCCGCCCTCGGCACGGTGTTCTTCGCCCGCGCCGGGCACGGCTCGCCGCACTCCAGCATCGACGCCGCCGAACTCGTCCTCGCCATCACCGCCGGCCTGAACCTGATCGTCTTCGCGCTGGTGGGGCTGCTGCCCCGGCACGCGCAGCAGGCGCACGGCTGAGGACGCACCCACTGACGCAAGGGAAAACACCATGAAGGCAGCACAGTTCAGCCGCTTCGGCGGCCCCGAGGTCCTGGAGATCGTCGACCTGCCCGACCCGCATCCGGGCCCCGGCGAGATCCGCATCGCCGTCCGCGCGGCCGGCATCAACGCCAGCGACTGGAAGAAGCGCCGGGGCGAGATGGACCAGGCACTCCCCCAGACCCTCGGCCACGAGGCGGCGGGCATCGTCGACGAACTCGGCGAAGGCGTCGAGGACTTCGCGATCGGCGACCGCGTCTTCGGCCTCTGCACGTCCGGCGCGGCCCAGGCCGAACTCGCGGTGCTCTCCTGCTACGCGCCGATCCCGCGACCGCTCGACTTCCCGGCCGCCGCCGCACTGCCCGCCGCCGCCGAGACGGCCACGCGGGTGCTCGACCAGCTGGGCGTCGCGGACGGACACGTCCTGCTGGTCCACGGCGCCTCGGGAACGATCGGCAGCGCCGCCGTCCAGCTCGCCGTGGCGCGCGGTGCGCGCGTGATCGGGACCGCCGGCCCCGCGCGGCAGGACTACCTGCGCGGCCTCGGGGCCGAGCCCGTCGTCTACGGACCCGGGCTCGTCGAACGGGTCCGGGCGGTCGCCCCCGACGGAGTCGACCTCGCGCTCGACGCCGCCGGGCGCGGACTGCCCGACCTCATCACGCTGACGGGCGGCCCCGGGCAGGTCGTGACGATCGCCGACTTCGCCGGCGCACGGGAGCATGGCGTCCGGTTCAGCCGGGGCGACGATGGCCGCGCCCTCCACGCCATCCGCTCGATCGGCCCGCTGATCGAGGCCGGGCGCTTCGCCCTCCCCGCCGTTCGGACCTTCGCGCTCGCCGACATCGCGGACGCGCACCGGGCCGGCGAGAGCGGCGGCCTGCGGGGGAAGCTCGTGCTGGTGATCGGCGCCGACGCTCGGCGTCACTCGGGCGGCGGGCTGTCCCAGGAGTAGGTGTCGGGCCGGTTGTGCGTACCGCCGGAGTTCTGGTCGTGGATGGCCGCGTCGGCGGTGTACGACGTCCCGTCGGCGAACTCGACCTGGCAGCGCAGGTGAACGGTCTCCCCGCGCACGGTGCCGTGGACGTGCGGGGTGCAGGAGACCGAACCGACCGGCCGGTGGTCCTGGGTGGTGATGTGGGACTTCATCACGTTCTGCAGGGCCACGTAGGCGTCGTTGTTCGGCCCGCAGGCGGCGGCAGTGGCGGCCAGGGCGACGACCGCCGCGGCTGCCACGGATGCCCGCGACAGCCGGGCCGACCGGGTCAGCCGGGCCCGCCCGCGAAGTCGGTCCACGCGCATCGGTGAGCTCCAGATCGCCGGTCGGAGGGAGCCCCGATCGTAGCCCCCGCGCGCGGGGCCCTTCACCACGCGATTCACCCGACCGGTCCCGCCCGCCCCGTCCGACACACCACGACCGGCGGACCATCGCCCGCCCCGGCAGGAGCGGCGCCTACTGTCACCCTCGCCCCTCAAAAGGGATATTTTCTGACAGATCGGAGAATCATCATGCACCGTCACACCACCTGGGCGCTGGCCGCACTCGCCGCCGCCGGCATCGCCGCCGTACCGACCGTCGCGAGCGCCGAGGTCGTCTCCGGCGGCAACCACGGAACGGTGGTGGTCGGCAACGGCAACCAGGTCGCGGGCTACGACATCATCAACGCGGGCCACGACGCCACCGTCGGCTCGCACAACGGCTCCAGCGGCGTGGCCGGCGGCGCCATGGACGCCGCCCAGGCGGCGGGCGGCAACTGGGACACCGTGATCGTCGGCAACGGCAACCAGGTCGCCGGTGACGACATCGTCAACGCCCTGAACGACGCCACCGTCGGCTCCTACAACGGCGGCTCGGGCATGGCGGCGATGATGACCACCGCCCTGAGGCCGATCACGGGCTGAGGCCTGGGCAGCCCCGGTTGAGCGCGGGAAGTCGGTGTGGCCGACTTCCCGCGCCGCTCTGTGTTCTCCCATGCGGCTGATCACGAGTCCGGCAGGAGAAGCCAGACTTCGGAGAGGGCGAGGCCGTGTTCACGGGTCGTCTCGCCGCACGGGCAGCCCAGCGCGATCAGGCGCCAGTCGCAGGCCACCGCCCACGGCCCGGCCGTGCCTCCGCAGGCCGGACAGGCGACGGTCTCCGCGGTCCACACCCCGGGGGCCGATCTGCCGTAACGGCGGAAGCGGCCCGCGTACCGGGCCCGCCAGGGCTCGACCGGGGGCGTGATCGGTGGAGTCCCGGGCCGCCTCGTCGAGGCCAGCAGGGCGAACAGGGAGGCCAGTTCGGGGATCAGGGCCTCACCGGCCTCCGTCGGCGGTGCGGCCGGGCCGGCCGGCGTCCCGTACGCCCGGGCCGCTGCCGGGGCCGGCGGGTTCGGGGTGGCGTACCAGGGCAGGAACGCTCGGGCGACGGCGGCCAGGAGGGCGGCTGCGGGCGGGCTGACGGCGCCCGCGTCCAGGTGGTGGAGGGTCGTGCGCAGCAGGCGCTGGAGCCGCCGGTCGCGGTCCGCGGCCACCAGCGTGCGCGCGGCCCCGCGCCGGGCCGGGAGCGGGGCTTGTAGGCGGGCCAGCACGGCCGCGGCCGCTTCGGCGTCCGCAACGGCAGGACGCCACTCGCCGGCAGCCAGAAGCTCCCGGGCCCGACCGGTTTCCGCCACGAGGGCGCGCGTCCGCAGCGATCGCGGCGCGAGATCGGTCTCGTGCATCCCGTGCCCGCTCATCACGCCCGCCCTTCCCCCGACCCGTGCGCACATCCCATCACACAAGCAGCCGCACCCGGCCACCACCGAAATCCACTGGACGCCGGACCCCTGACTCAGTTGCCTCCCGCCCTGCGATCGAGCGTGGCCTCAAGCCGATTCCGGAGGTCCGGCGGGCAGGCCGGGTTGGTGGCCACCGCGTAGCGGACGTCGCGTGACGGGTCTTCGGCGAGGGCCGTGAGCACGTCGGGCGGGAGGTTCCGGTTGCCGGCCAGCCAGCGACGGTTCTCCGTGTCGGCGGACGTCGCCGCGGCCCGCATCAGCCGCCGGCTGGTCGTCGCCCACAGGGCCCACCGGCGGACGACGGGGTCGAACCGCTTACGGGCGGCGGCAGTGACCAGCTCGGGCGGCGCCGACGGATTGCAGACGGCGGAGACGCGCACCTGCTGGTCCCGGTCGCGGGCGAGCTCGTTCAGGAGCTCGGCGGGGGTATGGGGGTTGGTGGCCACGGCGACGCGGACGGTCCACTCGTCGCGGGCCGCCGCCCGTAGGGCTACGGCGTCCCGGGTCCGGCCGATGGCACTGCGCCGCACGTCCCAGTCCGGATCGCCGAGCATCCGGTCCACCAGGTCGGACGGCACATCGGGGTGGGCCAGCACCGCGACGCGGACGTCGGAGGCCGGGCTCTCCGCGAGCGTGCGCAGGAGGTGTTCCGGCAGGTCGTCCCGGAGGCTCGGCCCGGTTCGCCGGCCGTAGTCCTCGATCCACTCCTCCGGGTGGTACCAGTCAGGGCCTTCGAGCACCCGCTCACAGCCCGGGGTGAAAACGGTGTTGCAGGGCCGTTGTTCGTCCACGGCGTCCTCCTGGGGCAGGCGGCCTTCAGCATTAACGTCAGATGGACGATAACACTTATCGTCGTTCGGACGATAATGGCGCCGGAGTCCTGCTGCCCCCCGATGGGACCGACCCGATCGTCAGGAGCTGTGGACCGGGCTGTCGGGGTCGAGGAGGTAGGCGCCCCTCGCGAGGCCCTCCAGGACGCGGTCGGCGGTCACCTCCGCCGTCAGTCGGCCGGAGTCCAGGACGTTCGCCTCGTAGGCGCCCAGGTCGCTGAACTGGGCGTGCATCGACCGGACCGGGGCGGGGTCGGTCAGGGCGTCGTCGCCGGTGCGGCCGGTCGCCCGGTCCAGCGTGGTGTGCTCGTCCGGGCGCAGGATGACGTAACTCAGCGGCACGGCCCGCTCCTTGGCCGCGGTGCGGAAGAGGTCGATGAACCAGGGGCCCACGACGCCGTCGTACACCACGTGGTAGCCGCCGGCGGCGTAGCCGAACGCCGCCGCGACCAGGACCTCCAGGACCACCTGGTTCTGCCGGTGGGCCTCGGGCAGGTAGGCCGGGAGCCGGCCCTGCTTGATGTAGCGCCAGAAGTCGTCACTGTGCAGGTGGACGCTCGGGGTCAGGCGGTCGGCGAGGAGCGCCGAGACGGTGCTCTTGCCGGCTCCGGGCGGGCCCGTCAGGAGGATCACCCGGCCGCCGGCGGGACTCGTCTGCTCGAAGCTCGGTGGGTTCACCCCGCCACCGTGTCACGTTCGGCCGGTGCTCCGCCCCCGATTTTGGCCCCCACGCGAGGGGCCGCGCGCTCAGTGCGGCCCGCGGCCGATGTCGCGACCGAGTTCGAGGGCGAGGACCTGGTCGAGCCGCACGAAGGTCTCGAAGCGCGTGCCGGGCGACAGGTCGGTGCGGGCCTCCAGGGCGTCGAGTGCGCGCAACGCGACCCGGGCGTCGAGGTCCTCGTCGAGGCCGTCGAAGCTCGCCTGGACCATGTCGGCCTCCGGCGCGCCGGAGGGCATGGAGGCGAGGTCGGCGACGAGCGCGCGCCAGCGGGTCAGCTTCTCGGCGGCGTCCGCCAGGGTGCCGGCGGTGAGCCGGACCGGGGTGGTGACGGCGTGTTCGAGGAGGGCGAGGCGCAGCGCGAGGGGGTCGTCCTCCGGGGTGAGGGCCGGGGTCGGCAGGTCCTCGGCCACGGGACCGGTGAGCAGGAGTAGGGCCGCCGGCGGTTCGGGTTCGGCGTCGGGGCGGCTGGTGACGGTCAGGTCGGCGACCGGCCCGTCCTGCGCGTCCGCGCGCGCGTGCAGGTGGGCGGGCGGGTGGATGCCGAGTCGGTCGGCAGCGATGCGGAGGGCCCGGAGCTGTTCGTCCGGCCCGTCGGAACCGTTCGGGACGGCGAGCTCGGTCAGCACCTGGAGGCCGTGCGTCTCGCAGGTGCGCGCCAGGACGTCACCGACCAGCAGGGCGCGCAGATCGCCGAGCCGGAACGGCCGGCCCCGCTCCCCCACGTCGACGGTCACGCGCAGGAGTCCGGTCCGGCGGGGGCGGATCTCGCTGTGCCGGCCCGTGCGGGCGTCGGTGATACGCAACGGCGTCTCCCTCTCGACTCAGTGGTGCGGTCAGGCGTGATCAGGTCCGGTCAGGATGCGGCATCGTCCGGTGCGTCACCGGTACGGCTGTCGGCTCCCCCCGGTGAGTTCCCCCTGAAGGTCCTGACGACGCCGACCGTGCCGAGGCGAACGCAGGTCGATACTCTCGGCATGACCCGGTCAGAAGACGGAACGGAAGGAGCGCCCGCATGCGCCGTGGGAGGGCCCGGGACGACGACGTACCGGCGGAGGCGAGCGAACCGGCTCAGCGGCGGCAGCATGCGCGGATCACTCCGGCATCCGTCCGCGACTCGGCGCTGATCGGGCTGCTCGCCGGTCTGATCGTCTTCATCGCCGCCATCCCGACGGCCGGTTCGGCGGCCGGAGGACCGTCCCGCCATCAAGGCCCGGGCCAGCGCGTCCACATCCTGCGGCAGTGCTGCGACAACCCCGTCCGCTGCCGGTCCGCCCGGCGGCGTCGACTGTGGTGTCCGCCGTCCCGGCGTCCGCACGGCATCAAACGCCGTGGCCCGCGGGCCCGGTGAACGATCGCGGCGGAGCCGACGTCGCTACGCTCGGTCCCGCGCTGCGCCGTCCGACCGGCACGGCGGCCTCCCCTGGTTCCTGCGACCGCGAACGGACGACCATGAGCACGCCCCTCCAGGACCCCGGATTCTTCCGGGACCCGTACCCGACGTACGCGGCGCTCCGCAGCCGAGCGGCCGTGCAGAAGCTCCCGGGCAGCGGGCACCGGGCCGGCTACGTCGTGACCGGTTACGCCGAGGCGCGGCAGGCGCTGGCCGATCCCGGACTGTCGAAGGACACCGCGCGCTTCTTCGCCGGCAAGGAGACCGGGCGCGACGTCCACCCCGCCGTCTCGCAGAACATGCTGGCCACGGACCCGCCGGACCACACCCGCTTGCGACGGCTGGTCACGAAGGCGTTCACCCCCGGGGCCGTCGACCGCCTGCGCCCGTACGTCCGCGGCGTCGCCGACACCCTCCTCGACTCGTGGACGCCCGGGGAGGAGGTGGACCTCATCGCAGGTCTCGCCGTCCCGTTGCCCGTCACGGTGATCTGCCAGCTCCTCGGTGTCCCGGCCGCCGACCGGGACGCCGTCCGGGCGTGGTCGACGGACCTGTTCGCCGCCGGCGACCACGCCCGCACCGACACCGCCTCCCACGCGCTCGCCGACTACATGACCGGGCTCGTCGCGGCCAAGCGCCGCACCCCGGACGACGCTCTGCTCTCCGCGCTGGTCGCCGCCCGGGACTGCGACGGCGACCGGCTGACCGAGCGGGAACTGGTCTCGCTGGCGGTGCTGCTCCTGGTCGCCGGGCACGAGACGACCACCGCCGCCATCGGCAACGCCGTCCTGGCCCTGCTCCGGCACCCCGACCAGCTGGAGGCGCTGCGCACGGACCCGGGCCGGATCGACGGCGCCGTCGACGAACTCCTGCGCTACGACTCGGCGGTCACCGTCGCCACCTGGCGCTGGGCCCCCGAACCGGTCCGGATCGGTGGGACGGACGTCCCGGCGGGCAGCCCGATGTTCGTCAGCCCGGGCGCCGCCAACCGCGACCCGGCCCGCTTCGCGGACGCGGACCGGCTCGACCTGGACCGGGCGGACGCCCACGCGCACCTGGCCTTCGGCCACGGCATCCACCGCTGCCTCGGCGCACCCCTCGCGCACGCCGAGGTGGCGACCGCGCTGCGCGTCCTGCTGGCCCGCTTCCCCGGCCTGCGCCTCGCCGTGCCGGCCGACCAACTTCGCTGGCGGCACTCGCGGCTCGTCCACGGGCTGGAGGCACTGCCCGTCGTGCCGTAGGCGGCGACGCTAGCCCCAGGGATCGAGGGCGTGTTTGCCGAGCGTCCGACCCGCTTCGAGTGCCTGCAGTACCCGCGCCCCCTCGGCCAGGGGGTGGACCTGAGGAGTGCCGGGCGCGTACACGCCCTGCGCGATGAGGGCCCCGATCTCGGCGAGCAAGTCCCGGTAGACGGCCGGTGCTGCGGCCGCCAACGCACCGATGTGCAGGCCCTTGACCTGGACCTGGTGGGTGAAGACCAGGTCGTGCGTGGTCAGCGTGGCGTCGCCGGAAGCCGCGCCGAAGACGACGATGCGTCCGGTGAAGGGCTTGGTGACCGCCAGACTGGCCGGGAACGTGGCCCGTCCCACCGACTCCAGGACCAAATCGACCCCGCCGCCGAGGCGGGTGATCTCCTCGGCCAGGTCGGATCGTCGGGCGTCCAGGACCGCCTCGGCGCCGATCGCCCTGACGGCATCGTGCTTCGCCGGTGACGCCGTGGCGATCACACGCGCACCGTAGTGGTGGGCGAGACGAACGGCGGCCCGCCCCACGCCTCCGGCGGCGGCATGGACGAGGACGACCTCACCGGCCCTGATCCCGCCCAACGGCTTCAGCGCCGCCAGGGCCGTGGCCCAGTTCAGCACCATGCCGAGGGCCGCGGCATCGCTCCATCCGCGCGGCACGGGAAGAACGCCCGCCGCCGGCATCGTCATGTACTGCGCGAAGGCGCCGGGGCCGGTGCCGACGACGTGGGTGCCGGGTCGGAGCGGGCTCCCGACGTCCGGGCCGACGCCCACGACCTCACCGGCGGCCTCGAAGCCGGCCACGTAGGGCGGCGTCGGACCGGCTCCGTATGTTCCGTGCGTCTGCATGACGTCGGCGAAGTTGATCCCGGCGGCGCCGACGCGGATCAGGTACTCGCCGGGCCCCGGGGTGGGGCGGCGGTGATCGGTCGTCAGGGTCAGGTCCTTCGGCCCCCGGTGCGACCGCTGGACCAGTGCCCTGCCCGTCTGCCCGGTGGTGTGCTGCTGCTCGTCGATCTCCATGCACCGACCGTAGGAACCTGACACTTGCGTGAAGGTCAAGCGGCGGTCATCGATGCGGTCGCCCGGCCTCTCGGAGGTAGGCGTCGAGCGCCGCCTGCTGCTCGCCGAGCACCGCGATGCGCGCGGCGAGCCGATCGCGGTAACTGCGTACCTCGCCCAGGAACTCCGCGCACACCGCGTCGGTGCCGGCTGCGGATCCGTCGGCGAGGCCCGGCAGGACTTCCCTGATCAACCGCACGGGCAGCCCGGACTCCAGGAACGAGCGGATGACGAGCACCCGGTCGATCGTGGACCGGCAGTAGTCCCGGAAGCCGTTGTCGAAACGGCCGGGGACGATCAGGCCCTCGTCCTCGTAGTGCCGCAACGACCTCGCGCTCACGCCGCTGAGCCTGGAAGCTTCGCCGATCTTCATGACCAAGGACAACGGCGAAGGGGCGTCGCGGTCTTCCGGCACCCGGGCCGGAAGACCGGAAGGGCAGACGCGTCCTACGCCTGCGGGCGCGGCCCGACGTATCCGGCCCGGGCCCGCATCCGCAGTGGCTCCTCGCCGTACTCCTCCACCGCGTGGGCCAGCCAGCCCGGGGTGCGGGCCACCGCGAAGACCACCTCGCCGGCCTCCGCCGGGAGCCCGGCCGTCAGCGCCATGGCGGCCAGCGCCAGGTCGATGTTGGCCCGCAGCTCCGGCCGCCCGGCCGGGCCCGCGGCCGCCTCCACCGCGGCGACGGCCGCCACCACGGCCGCGCCGCCGTCGAGTCGACGGACCGCGTCCAGCAGCGCGACCGCTCTCGGATCGCCTTCCGGGTAGAGCCGGTGGCCGAGCCCCGGGATCGGCCGTCCGGTGCGCAGGTAGTCGGACACCACCGGCACGGCGCCGTCGGCCAGCACCTCGGCGAGCATCCGGTGCGCGAGCGGGCTGGCGGCGCCGTGCAGCGGACCGTCGGTCGCGCCGAGTCCGGCGGAGACCACGGCGTACGGATGCGCCCGCGCCGACGCCGCGAGCCGGGCCGCCACCGTCGAGACCGCCAGCTCGTGGTCGATCAGCAGGACCAGGGCGCGGTCCAGGCAGGACAGCGCCTCCGGCGTGGGCGCGGCCGTGGCCAGCCGGCTCCACAGCCGCGCGGCCAGCGAAGACCCGGGGCCGGGGTCCGGATCGGGCGCGGTGCGGGGCAGCGCCTCGACCATCCCGGCGATCAGCGCCGCTCCGGCGGCGTGGACGGTCCGCTCGCGCAGGTCGAAGCGCAACGGGTCGAGCGCGGCGGCGACGGTCGCCGAGATCCGGAGCCGGTCGGGCAGCCGGATCCCTTCGGGCAGCGCGGCGGCGGCGCGGGCCAGCGCCGCGGCGGTGGCGGGCGGCACCCGCAGCTCCACCGGGGCGTCGGTGCCCAGGCCCCAGAGCCAGCCGATCGCGGCCTCGAAGCCGTACCGGGCGGCCAGTTCGACGGCGTCCCGGCCGCGGTAGTAGAGCCGACCGTTCTCGATCAGCGTCAGCCCGGTCCGCACCGCGACCGGTTCGCTGCCCCACGATGCGGCGGCGGGAGCCTCACCCGGAGCCGGGCGCACCGGGGCGCGGCGGCCACGGGCGGCCAGCTCGGCGACCTCGCGGGCGTCGAAGGTGCTGCCCTTGCCGCCCGGGGCCCGCTCGCTGCTGAGCTGTCCGCGGCTGGCGTAGGCGTACACCGTCTCCACCTTGACGCCGAGCTGCTCGGCGACCTGCTGGGTGGTCAAGCGTTCGGCCATGGTCTGCCCTCGCCCTCCGATCGGGTACGTGCGCCCTGTGTCCGCATGCCTTGATGATGACCCACAGTATTCCACATTGATTTCAATCAACGTTGACAACATAGATCAACAGTCGGAGAGTACAGAACGTCGCCGGAAACACCCACCACCTGGCACGAAGCACGCACGAGAAGGGCCACTGCCATGCCGAGCACCACCGAGATCGAGGTCCCGCGCGGCCTCAAGGGCGTCGTCGTCACCGAGACCGAACTCGGCGACGTCCGAGGGCTGGAGGGCTTCTACCGCTACCGCCAGTACTCGGCGATCGACCTCGCCGAGCAGCGCACCCTGGAGGACGTCTGGCACCTGATGCTCCTCGGCGAGCTGCCCGACGCCGCCGGCCGCGCCGCCTTCCTCGCCCGCACCACCCCGCTGCGCCGCCTGCCCGACGCGCTGCGCCCGCTCCTGCCCGCGCTGGCGGCGAGCACCGCGCACGGCGGCCCGCTCGGCGCCCTGGGCGCCGCGCTCACGGTCGCCGCGGCCGACCGGGGCGTCCGGCCGCTCTACGACACCGCGCCCGAACAGCGCGTCGAGGACGCGCTGTTCGCCACCGCACTGGTACCCACCATCCTCACCGCGCTCCAGCGGCTGCAGCAGGGCGAGCAGCCGATAGAACCGCGCGAAGACCTCGGCTACGCGGCCAACTACCTCTACATGCTGACCGGCGAGGAGCCCGAGCCCGCCAAGGCCCGGGCGATCGAGCAGTACCTGATCTCCACGGTCGACCACGGCTTCAACGCCTCGACCTTCACCGCCCGCGTGATCGCCTCCACCGGAGCCGACCTCGTGGCCTGCCTGGTCGGCGGCCTCGGCGCGCTCTCCGGGCCGCTGCACGGCGGCGCGCCGAGCCGCGCCCTCGACACCCTGGACGCGATCGGCACCCCGGAACGGATCGACGGCTGGATCCGCGAGCACGTGCTCGCCGGCGACCGGATCATGGGCTTCGGCCACGCCGTCTACCGCACCGAGGACCCCCGCTCCCGCATGCTGCGCGGCGTCGCCGAGTCCTTCGGCGGCGAGCTGGTCGAGCTCGCCGTCCAGGTGGAGGCCCGGGTCGAGGCGATCCTGGCCGAGCTGAAGCCGGGCCGCGAACTCCACACCAACGTCGAGTTCTACGCGGGCGTGGTGATGCACCTGTGCGGCCTGCCCAGGGAGATGTTCACCCCCACCTTCGCCGCGGCCCGGGCGATCGGCTGGAGCGCCAACATCCTGGAACAGGCCGCCGACCCCAAGATCATCCGCCCGGCCGCCCGCTACACCGGCCCGGCTGCCCCGCAGCCGCTGCCGACGGCCTGAGCGGCGGGCGGACGAGGCAGGCAGGGCCTCCTGATCGGGGGAGAGGAGGCCCTGCCGTCGTTCCGCTACGCGCCGACCGCCGTAGAGCCCGGCAGGTACGGCGACGTATCGGGCAACCCGACGGAACTCATCTGCACGTCAACGGCCTTCGGGTGCTTCGCGGCATCGACGGACCCGGGCCCGTGGACGGTGAATTCGAAGTCCCGGTGTGCCTTGGCATCCGGAGCGAACGGCAGCCGGATGCGCCCGTCCCGGACCATGCGCCCCACGGCACCGCGGCTGAGGCCGAGCCCGAGCATGAGCAGCCGCTCGACCCGAACCGGCGCGGGCAGCTCGAAGCCGACCAGCACCTTGAGCGGCGTGGGGTCGTCGAGCGCGTAGAGGGGCGTGCGCGCCTCGACGTCCCAGGTGCCGCTCCAGTCGAGGCGGTACCCGTTCCTCGCGGCGAGCGACGCACTCATCGTCAACTCCCGGACCACGGCGGGGTCGTTGTTCTCGTACGCCACCAGGCGGGCGGGTTCGAGCGACGACACGTGGACGCGTTCGTGAACGGGCACCTTCGAGGTGCGGTCGCACGACGCGCAGCTCAGCAGCAGCCAGACGTCGAGGAGCTTCCCGCTCGCATTGACCCGGATCTTCCCCGAGGCACGGTGCCGCACACCGGAGCAGTCCGGGCAGGGCCGAACGACGGTGGGCAGGGCGGACTGACGCACGGCCCACAGGGCCTTGCGGTCGGTATTCATGAATGTGGTTGCTTTCAGGACTCACCAGGAGCGCTCGCAGGCCGAGCCGCAGCTCTCCCGGACATGACGGATGCACACGTGAGCGCGGGTGGTCACCCCAGGGCCGAGTGCTCAGGCCCGGGTGCCAACCCGCGCGACGGGTTGGTGACAGCTACGTGGCAACCGCTAAAAGTCCATGGCCCGATCCTCATCGAGGCCGCGCCCCTCGGGCAACTCCTTTTTCTCTGGGAGAAGGTCCTCCAGGAAATGGCCCATGTCGTGAAACAGCGGAGGCCGCCGTCCCCACCTCGGGGACAGCGGCCTCCCGGCGTTACGGTCTGTCAGCCGGAGCACCGGACCGGCGGTCCGGAGGTGCGATCCTGCCCAGCGGCGGCAGGGGCGGCTTTCGGAAGCGGTTCCAGCCGTACGCCCACAGGACGGGGATGGTCACGGCGGCGGCCGTCACCGCCTCCGCCAGGAGCAGGACGGGGACTCGCCAGACGCGGCGCATGTGTTCGGTATCCCTTCTGATGCGACGAGGTTCGGTTTCCGGCCGGCGCCGGCGGCCCCCTGGACACGCGGGTGCGGCCTTTCTTCCTACGCGCAGCTACTCCGTCCCGATGGCCGCCAGGACCGGAGTCCGGGCCGCCCGGCGTGCCGGCCACAGGGAGGCCAGGAGGCCCGCTCCCGCCGCCGCGGCCAGCAGGACGGCGAGGCGCAGCACCGGCATGCTGTGGCGGAAGCCGGGCGTGTGGCGTGCGATCGCCTCGCCGCTCGCCCAGCCGACGAGGAGGCCCAGGGCCAGGCCGAGGGCGCCGCCGAGGAGGGCGATGATGAGGGCCTCGGCGCGCACCATGGCGCGCACGCCCGCCCGGGTCAGGCCGATGGCCCGCAGCATGCCGATCTCGCGGCGGCGTTCGGTGACGGACAGGGCCAGGGTGTTGACGACGCCCAGGAGCGCGACGCCGATGGAGAGGCCGAGCAGGGCGTAGAGCAGGGCGAGCATGCGGTCGGTGTCGTCGGCGGCGGCGCGGGCCAGGTCGTCGCTGCTGTCGATGCGCAGGGCGGGGCTGTCGCCGAGGGCGTGGGCGAGGGTGCGGCGCAACTCGGGGCTCGGGTGGTCACGGGTATTGACGAGCACGCTCCGGACGGCACCGGCAGGACGGGCATCCACAGGAAAGGTGGCGGCATCGACCAAGAAGCCGCTCACCAGCGCGTTGGGCTCGTAGACC
This sequence comes from Kitasatospora sp. NPDC057904, assembly GCF_042887925.1. Taxonomy (NCBI): domain Bacteria; kingdom Bacillati; phylum Actinomycetota; class Actinomycetes; order Kitasatosporales; family Streptomycetaceae; genus Kitasatospora; species Kitasatospora sp. NPDC057904. The sequence continues at coordinate 349,244 of NZ_JBHVOL010000006.1, read as the reverse complement.
CCTGTGACCGTCAACTCGGCGGCCCGCCCGTCAACCAGACGCGCGTGCACCGTACTTCCCACCTCCCGGCCGTAGCCGGCCGGCACCAGCACCTTCCCACCGCCGATGTCGGCCGCTCCCCCACTCATGCGCAGCCGCAGCATGTCCCGCACGGCGTTCGACGGCAGGGCGAGGCCGAACGCGCGCACCCCGTCGACCGTCAGTTCCACCTCCCGTAGCGCCGCGACGGCGGTGACCTCGGCGCTGGCGGCCAACGTCCTTTCCACCACCGCCGATTGAGCGTCCAGGCTCCGCATCGACACCACGTAGTCCGCCTTGAGCACGTGCGCGCCCGCGGCGTCCGCCGCCTCGAGGCCGCCGGCGGCGACGACCGTGAGGGTGGTCACCAGGCTCACGCCGATGACCAGCGACGCGGCCGGGGCGGACACGCGGCGCGGGTTGCGGGCACTGTTCCGTTCGGCGAGCCGCGCGCCGATCCCCGCACGACCGAGGAGCGGTCGGACCACCGCGAGCAGCGGCCCGACCAGCGTCGGCATGAGCGCGAGCAGGCTGCCGGCCGCCAGCACGGCGCCCAGGGCCAGGACGGGCGCGCCCTCCTGGATGCGGTCGCTGCTCGCCCCGCTCAGCAGGCCGGCCGCACCACCGGCGGCCAGCACCACACCTGCGAGCACGCGTCGCCTCCCGACGCCCTCCCGAGCCGGAGCCTCCGCGACACGCAGCGCGGCCAGCGGCGCGATCCGTCCGGCCCGCCGCGCCGGGAGCCGGGCGGCGACCACCGTGGTCAGCACCCCGGTGGTCAGCGGGACGAGCAGCGCGTACGCGGGCAGGCTGAGCGCGTCCCCGGTCGGCAGCGGGCCGCCCTTGCCGAGGTCACCGGCGATCGGGCGCAGCACTTCGCCGACGCCGACGCCCGCCGCGACCCCCACCAGCGAGCCCGCCAGCCCGACCAGGGACGCCTCGGCGAGCACCAGGCGCCCGACCTGCCGGCGCGAGGCCCCGATCGCCCGCAACAGTCCGACCTCGCGCGTCCGTTGGGCCACGAGCATGCCGAAGGTGTTGGCGATCAGGAAGCAGGAGACGAACAGCGCGACGGCGGCGAAGGACAGCAGTGTGGTGCGCAGTGAGGAGACCTGGTTCTCGGCGCGCAACGCCCGGTCGCGGGTGAGGACGTCCGCCGTCAGGACGGTGGCGCCCGGGACGGCCTGCTTCGTCGCCTGCCGCAGCCGCTCGGCGGTGACGCCGGGCGCGGCCTTCACGTGGAACTCGCTGTAGCGGCCGGGGCCGGTGAAGTGCTGCTGCGCCGTCGCGGTGTCGAACAGCACCACGCTCCCGCCGTCGGTGATGGCGGGCTCCGCGCGGGTGGTGAAGACGCCGCTGATGCGCACGGTGAGGCCGGGGCCGTCCACCGAGATCCGTGCGGCGTCCCCCACGCGGTAGCCGCAGTGCGCGGCGGCGGCCTCGTCGACGGCGATCTCGTCGCCGCCCGCGGGCGGGCGACCGCCGGTGAACGAGTACCGCGGGTCCGACCCGCCGTACCCCGCCCCGACGGCCGGGCCGCCGCGGTCGGCGGAACGCCCGTCCGGGCAGCCGAGCGCCGTGTACCCGGAGACGGCCGGGATGACCCGGCCCGTCTCGGGAAGGCCCTGCACCCGCTGGAGCTCGGCCTCGCCCAGGTCGGACGCTGCGCCGACGCTCCTGGTGTCCGGGCGGACGACCACGTCGGTGTGCGCGTACGTCTGCCGGGAGGCCCCGGTGAGGGCGTCGGACACGGTGGCGGTGACCAGCAGGATCCCCGTGACGAAGGCGACGCCGACCGCGACGGCCAGCGCGGTCAGCCCCATGCGGGACTTGTGGGCGCGGACGGTGCGCCAGGCTGCGCGAAGCATGGGTTTGCGGAAGACGGGTTGACGGAGGACGGGCTTGCGAGGCATGGGTGTGCGAGAGATGGGTGCGCGAGACATGGAACTCCGAAGTCCCCGGGGCGGACGGCAGATCGACGTCACCGATCCTGTCCGCGCCGTCCGCCCGCCCGTAACAGCCGTCCGGCCGACCGCCCGGGCATCCGCCTCGGTCAAACGGTGGAGGCGCCGGACCTGTGCAGCCGCGTACGGTTGACCGTCATGATCCCCCTCCCGACACGCGCCGACTTCGCCTCGTGGGCCTCCACCCGCAGCGGCCCCGCCATCGGTGCCACCGTCGGTGTCGTGGTCCTGGCCATGGCCGCGATCGTCACCGAGGCGCTCGACACCGGCTTCCCGCCCACCACCGTCGCCACGGTCGCCACCGGCCTGCTGTGCCTCGCCGCGCTGCTCTCGCCGCCCCGCCGCCTCCTGCGCGTCGGGTGGGCCGCGGTCTCCGCCTCCGCCGCTCTGTCCCTCGTCACGAGCCAGCTGCGGCACCGCCCCGAGCACACCTTCGGTGTCGTCGAGCTGTGCGTGCTGCTGCTCCTCGTCACCCGCACGGTCCGGTACGAGCCGCTCACACGTATGCTCCCGCTCGCCACCGCCGCCTGGCTGGCGACCCCGCTGCTCCTCCTGCGGCTGCCCGGTTCCCAGCTCACCCACGTGGCCGGCTACGCCGGGCCGGTCCTGCTGCTCGCCGCACCCGTGGTGGTCGTCCTCGGCCTGTACCTGCGCCTCCTCGACGCCACCCGGGAGCGGGAGAAGAACACCCGTCTGAACGACCAACGCCTCGAATTCGCCCGCGAGTTGCACGACTTCGTCGGACACCACGTCACCGCCATCACCGCGCAGGTCAAGGCGGTGCGCTTCATCACGGCCTCCGGGCACCCCCCGACAGCGGAGGTGCTCGACCAGGCGCTGGCGAACATCGAGGACGCCGCCGCGCAGGCCACCGGCTCCATGCGGGCCATGGTCGACCTGCTGCGCCGGCCGGACCGCCGGCCCCCGCTCCACGCCCCCGAGGGGCTGCAAGCGCTCCACGGCCTGGCCGAATCCCTCCGCGTGGCCGGCCCCGCCGTCGGCCTCACCATCGACCCCCGGCTCGAAACGGACCCCCCGGCCGACCACATCGCCTCCACCGTCCACCACATCGTCCGGGAGGCGCTCACCAACATCCGCAAGCACGCCGCCCGGGCCGAGACGGTGACCATCGACGTACGCCTGTCCGCCAACGACTCCGGCGTGCTCACCGTCTGCGTCCAGGACGACGCCGACCAGCCCCCGGCGGGCCCGTCGGCGGACCGGCGCGGCAGCGGGTTCGGCATCCTCGGGCTGCACGAACGCGTCCACGCGCTCGGCGGACACCTGACCGCGGGACCCGGACCGGTCGGCGGCTGGCAGGTCGCCGCCGACATCCCGCTCCGCCGCGGCACGCCCGATCGCCCGTCGGCACACCTGGCAGGATGACCGGCATGACCATCCGCGTCCTCCTCGCCGACGACCAGTCCACCCTGCGCGCCGCGTACCGGATGATCCTCGACTCCCAGCCCGACATCGAGGTCGTCGCCGAGGCCGCGGACGGCACGACGGCCGTCGCCGAGGCCCGCAGGCTGCGTCCCGACGTCTGCCTGCTCGACATCCGGATGCCGGGCATGGACGGACTCGAAGCCACCCGCCTCCTGGCCGGCCCGGACGCCGCACGACCGCTCAAGGTGGTCATCGCCACCACCTTCGACCTCGACGAGTACGTCCACCGCGCGCTGCACAACGGCGCGTGCGGCTTCGTCCTCAAGGACTGCTCGCCGGCCCTGCTCATCGAGGCCGTCCGCGCGGCCGCCGTCGGCGACTCGCTCATCTCCCCGTCCGTCACCGTCCGGCTGCTGCGGCACATGGCCGGTGAGCGGCCGGGGCCCGTGGCTCCGCCGCCGTTCGAGCCGCTCACCCCTCGCGAGCAGGACGTCGTCGCCATGGTCGCGAAGGGCCTGACCAACGACGAGGTCGCGGCCGCCCTCCACGTGACCCTCTCCACGGTGAAGACGCACCTCGCCAACAGCCAGCGCAAGCTCGGCGCCCGCAACCGCGTCGAGGTCGCCGCCCGCGCCTGGCAGCACGGGCTGGTCTGAGTCCTGCCGCTCGAAGAAGCCGCCGTGGACGCGATGGCCCGGAGGCGGGCACGTCAACGGGCCTTCCCGGTCCGGACCGCGACCGGCCGCAGTCAGCCGATGCCGGGACGGGGGCCGGCCGGGACGGGCATGGCGCGCCAGGTGTCCGCGAGGACCTCCATGACCACCAGGCGCATGGTGACGTCGGCCTCGGGGAAGTAGCGCTCGGTCTCGCCGATGGGGCTGAAGCCGAAGCGCGTGATCGCGCGGACCGCGTCGGCGTTCTCCAGCGACGTCATGCTCCACACCCGGCCGAGGCCGAGGTCGGCGAAGGCGAGTTTGAGCATGAGCCAGCCGATGTCGGTGGCGCATCCGGTGCCGCGCAGGTGCCGGGCCATCGTGAGGACGCCGGCGTAGCCGGTGGTGGCGTCCTCGACGTCGAGGCGGATGCCGCCGACGGGCCGGTCCTCGCCCTGCAGGCAGGCGGCCAACTGGTACTGACGGCGCGGCACTTCGGCGGCGCTCGCCACGGCCTGGTCGAGCTTGCGCCGGATCCTGGTGTCGTCCATGACGCCGGTCGAGAGATGGCGCATGCCGTCCGCGTCGCCCCAGACCGAACGCATGGCGTCCACGTCGTCGGCGCGGTGGTCCCGCAGTCGGACGAGAGCGGTCTCCAGCACCGGGAGCACCGTGGGCGGATGGACGGACGTGCTGTTCATGTTCGAACCCCAACGAGCTGTCGTGTGATTGCGGGGAGCAGGCCCCGCGCAGTACTGCTCGCAGTAGAGCAGCCGCGCGTTGACATCCGATCAACGCCACCCGAGCGGGACGTTTCGGGTGAGGAGCGACCGTCACCGTGCGCGATCGGCCGCCTGCCCGGCCACACGTGTGTAGGGTGCGCTGTCATGGTTGAAGACTGGCGGGACGACAGGATCGGCAGCGCCCTGAAAGGCGCGAATCCCACGGTGCTCCGGCGACTTGACGCCGGCTTCGCGGTGATCGGCGACGTGCAGTTCCTGCCGGGGTATTCGGTCCTCCTGGTGGACGAGCCCGAGGTGCAGCGCCTGTCCGAGCTGCAGCGGACCAAGCGGACGGCCTTCCTGGCGGACATGGACCGGCTCGGCGAGGCCGTGGAGCGGGCCTGCCGGCGTCTGGACCCGGAGTTCCGGCGCGTGAACCTGGAGATCCTCGGCAACACCGACGGCTTCCTGCACGCGCACGTGTGGCCCCGGTTCGAGTGGGAGAGCCCGGATCTCGTCGGCCTCCCGGTGTGGCTGTACCCCCGGGACAACTGGCGCGATCCCGCGAGCGCTCTCGGCCCCGAGCACGACGTCCTCCGCGAGGCGATCGGCCACGAGCTCGACGTGCTGTCAGCCGACGCTCCTGCGAGTCTTCACACGCCCGCGAGTTGACGAGACCGTTCGTACTCGGGAGCATGTGACGCTGCCCGTGCCCGCGGGTGCACGCAGACCGGTTTCTGAGGTGTGGGGTCATGGAGTTCGTGGTGTCCGAACGGTACGTCAGCAAGATCGGCCTGGCCGTCGGCGCGGCGCTGGTGCTGGCGACCTGCGCGGCAGGCGGCGGCGACGCGGTGGCGGCCACCAGCCCGGCCGCGCACGGCGCGGTGGTCGGTGCGCCCGGCGTCGCGCAGCCGGCGGCGGCCGGCGTCTCGATCACCGAGGGCGAGGTCGCCGAGGTGGGCCCCAAGGGCACGATCCTCTACCCGTCGGTGACCAGCTGCCTGGTCGTCACCGTGTACCTGCGGGACGGCGGCAAGGTCGGCGGCCACGCGAGCCTGTTCCAGGTGCCGGGCAAGTACCGTTCGGACGAGATCCTTCCGGCCATCAGGCGTGCCGTCGGCGGCCGGCCGGTGCGGGCCGTCGACGTCAGCGGAGCCGTCGGAGCCTGGAACCCCTCGTACTTCGAGAAGGCCATCGAGCAGTACACCGACGGGTCGGCCCCCGAACCGACGGGCGACGCCAAGGGGATCGGCGACGTCGTGGCCAAGCTCCTGGGACAGCCGCGCAAGGCCGTCACCGTCCGGGACGTGCCGGACGGTGACATCACCAGGTGAGCGCAGGCGGCCGGCCGGTGCACCGTCCGGGATTCGGAAGATCCGCCGTGCGGCACTGAACTCCCGTGGGATGCTGTGCCCTTGGTCCGGATACCGCATCGACCGGGGGGAGCCACCCATGCCACTGTTCGGCAACCGCAAGAACCTTCCGAAGCCGCTGTGCGACCAGCACGGCCCGTGCAAGGCGCTGGCCGAGATCTCGGTCTTCGAGGTCCGGGACCGGCTGCGGCTGCTGTTCGCCCCCACCCGCACGCTGGGCCCCGACCCCGTGGCCCGGCCGATCGACGACGAGCTGTCGGTCGTCCTGTGCGTCGACGGCGGGAAGCGGGGCGGGCGGACCGACGCCCTGTCGATAGCCGAGCACGCCGCCGACCAGTGGAGCATCAGCCGGGCCGAGCTCTGGGAGCGGGCCTTCGCCAACCTGGCCACCGAGCGGCTCAACCGGCAGTCCTTCAACGCGACGAACGGCGACGTCCTCCACACGGTCAACGGGACGGGGGCGTGGCCCGGCGCAGCCCAGGCACTGCGCCTGGAGAACGCCCTGGGCGGGGCGGAGCTGCCGCACGGCGCACTGGTCACCCTGCCGACGAACAACGGGTTCTGCGCGGCGCCGATCCGCAGCGGGTCGTCGCTGAACGCGATCCGGTTCATGATCGACCTGTCGAAGCAGCTCCAGATCAACGACCCGGCCCCGCTGTCCTCCTCGGTCTTCTGGTACCGGGACGGCTGGCTGGAGAACCTGAACGTCGGCGACAACGGCATGATGCGGCCGTCCGCCCGCTTCCGGGACATGGCGAACGGCCTCCCCGCCACGTGATCCCGCCAGGGCCCGGCACCGGGCCCCACGGCCCGGTGCCCCCTACCTCCCCCTACTCGGTCCGGCGTTCCACGCCGTCGAGGAGTAGGCCGAGGCCCAGTTCGAACCCGCGGTCGTCGAGGCCCGTCGCGCCTCCGCCGCGGGCGAAGGAGCCGTCCAAGGCGTCCGCGAGCGCCGGGTACTCCGGCCGGTAGGCGGCCGGTTCCCGGGTGAAGCCGGCGGTGAAGGTCTCCATCGCCGAGCCCAGGACCAGGTAGTCCAGGGCCGCGGCAACCTCCGCCGCGTCCGCGGGGCCGAGGCCGGCCCTGCCCAGGAGGGCGAGCAGCGCGTCGTAGCCGCGCAGGGCGCTGTCCGCCTCGACGCGGCGCCGGGCGAGCAGCGCGACGGCGTTCGGGTGCCGCAGGAAGACGGCGCGGTAGCCGCGCGCGTACGCGGCGAGGCCGGAGCGCCAGTCGGGGTCGCCGAGCGGCTCGTGGTCGATCTCGTCGTTGACCAGCTCGGAGACCGCGTCGACCAGTGATTCCTTGCTCTGGATGTGGTTGTAGAGCGACGCCGCCTTGACCCCGAGCCGGTCCGCGAGTGCGCGCATGGTCAGCCCCTCGGGACCTTCCTCGTCCACCACCTGGAGCGCGGCGACCGCGATCCGCTCGTGGGTCAGCAATGCCCTGCTCGGTCGGCCCACCAAAAATCCCCTCTTCCGCTGTCCCCGTCCAGGGGCTATGGTGCCAGACCAACAGCCGTCGCTAACTAAGTTAGTTTTATCTGGAGGGCGCAGTTCGTGGCCGAGAACACCCCCACCGAGCACACCCCACCCGTGCGCACCACAGCCCAGGGCGCCCCGGCCCAGAGCACCCCGACCGGGAGCGCCCAGACCGGGAGTGCCCCGACCGACGCCGACCGGCTCGCCGCGCTCGGCTACCAGCAGGAGCTGCGGCGCAGCCTCAGCGTGCTCGGCAACATCTCCATGGGCTTCGCTGTCGTCTCCCCGGTCGTCGGGCTGTACGCCGCCGTGCAGGTCGGCATGAGCGTCGCGGGCGGGGCCTGGATCTGGGCGCTGCCGCTGTGCCTGCTCGGGCAGTGCCTGGTCGTCGCCGTCTACTCCGAGCTCGCCTCGCAGTGGCCGCTGGCCGGCGGCGCCTACCAATGGAGCAGACGCCTGTCCAGACCGGCCTTCGCCTGGCTGAGCGGCTGGATGTGGCAGTTCGCCGTGATGTTCGGCAACACCACGGTCGCCTACCTCGCCTCGCCGTGGCTCTTCGCACTCTTCGGGGCCGTCCCGACGCCCACCGAGCAGGTCCTCGTCTCGGTCGGCTTCCTGCTCCTCTGCACCGCGGTCAACGCCTACGGCATCAACTTCCTGCGCTGGTTCGTCAGCCTGGGCATCGCCGCCGAGGCCGTCGCGTCCGTCCTGGTCGGCTTCACCCTGCTGCTGGTCTTCCGGCAGCACGGCTTCTCGCTGCTCACCGACTTCCTCGACGCGCCGAAGGGGCTGGGCATCAGCGACACCGGTGCCCTGCTCGCCGCCGTGGCCGTCGCCGGCTGGGCCTTCATCGGCTTCGACGCCTGCGTGTCGACCGCCGAGGAGACCAAGGACGCGGCCCGGCAGGTCCCCAGGGCCATGTGGTGGTCGCTGCTCAGCGTCGGGCTCGTCGTCATCCTCAACGCGGTCTCGGTCGAGCTCGCCCACCCCGACCCGGCCGCCGTCGTCGCGGTCACGGACCTCGACCCGGTCACCACCGCCGTCACCCACGCCTTCGGCGGCTGGGCCGACAAGCCCTTCGTCCTCGTCGTCCTGATCAGCTTCACCGCCTGCCTCATGGCCTCCCAGGGCGGCGCGGCCCGCGGCCTCTACTCCCTCGCCCGCGACGACGTCTTCCCCTTCTCCCGCCACGTCCGCCGGATCAACCGGCACAAGGCGCCGATCGGCGGTCTCGTCGCCGCCACGGTGATCAGCTGCGCCGCGCTGCCCCTCGGCCTGAGCACCTCGGCCATCGGCAGCCTGATCACCTTCGGCAGCGCCGCCACCTTCGTGCCGTTCTTCCTGCTCACCGTCGTCGCCCTGACCGCCCGCCTGCGCGGCACCTGGAAGCCCGCCGGAGCGGTCGGCTACGGGCGCCTCGGCACTCCGATCAACCTCCTCGCCGTGCTGTGGACCGGCTTCGAAGTGGTCAACATCTGCTGGCCGCGCGCCGTCCTCGCCCCGGCCGGAGCGCCCTGGTACCAGGTCTGGGCGGCGCCGCTCGGCGTCGGTACCGTCACCCTCGCCGGCCTCGCCTACCTGCTGGCACGCCGCCCCGACCGCCGCATGCCCGACCCCGACCAGGACCGCCCTTCCACCGACGAACTCGCCCCGGCCGTCCTGTAGTTCCGCGACCACCCCGTGACGCGTCCGGGGCCGAGCGCCCCGGACCGTCCGACCGCCTCACATTCCTAGGGACACCCGCATGACCCACCCGTTCGACGTCGTCGAGACCGGCATCGCCGACCTGCGCGCGGCGCTGGAGAAGGGCGAGACCACCTCGGTCGGCCTGCTCGACGCCTACCTCGCCCGGATCGAGGCCTACGACCGGCCCGGCACCCCCACGGCGCTCAACTCCGTCGTCGTGATGAACCCGGACGCCCGCGCCGACGCCGAGGCCTCCGACGCCCGCCGCGCCCAGGGGCGGACGCTCGGTCCGCTCGACGGCATCCCGTACACCGCCAAGGACAGCTACCTCGCCAAGGGCCTGACCGCCGCCGCCGGTTCGCCGGCGTTCGAGCACCTGGTGGCCCGGCGCGACGCCTTCGCCATCGAGCGGCTGCGCGCCGCCGGCGCCGTGCTCATCGGCCTGACCACCATGCCGCCGATGGCCAACGGCGGCATGCAGCGCGGCGTCCACGGCCGCGCCGAGAGCCCGTACAGCGCCGACTGGCTGACCAGCGCCTACGGCTCCGGCTCCTCGAACGGCTCGGGCACCGCCACGGCGGCCTCGTTCGGCGCGTTCGGCCTCGGCGAGGAGACCTGGTCCTCGGGCCGCGCGCCCGCCTCGAACAACGCCCTGTGCGCCTACACCCCCAGCCGCGGCGTGATCTCGGTGCGCGGCAACTGGCCGCTCGTACCGACCATGGACGTCGTGGTCCCGCACACGAGGACCATGGCCGACCTGCTCGAACTGCTCGACGTCATCGTCGCCGACGACCCGGACACCCGCGGTGACCTGTGGCGGGCCCAGCCCTGGGTGCCGCTGCCCGCACCGTCCCGCGTCCGCCCGGCCTCGTACCCGGCCCTGGCGCCCGCGGACACGGCGGCGGCGCGTGCGACGCTCGCCGGCAAGCGTGTCGGCGTGCCCAGGATGTACATCAACGCCGACCCCGACGCGGGCACCAACCCGGACGGCGGCATCGGCGGCCAGACCGGGCAGCGGATCGACACGCGCGCCTCGGTCCTCGCCCTGTGGCAGGCCGCCCGCCGCGACCTGGAGTCCGCCGGCGCCGAGGTCGTCGAGGTCGACTTCCCCGTGGTGACCAACTACGAGTCCGACCGCCGCGGCGCGCCGTCCCTGCTCTCCCGGGGCCTGGTCGGCCGCGACTTCCTCGCCCGCGAGATCCTCGACCTGTCGGCCTGGGCCTGGGACGACTTCCTGCGCGCCAACGCGGACCCCGCGCTCCCCACCCTCGCCGACGTCGACGGCGCCCTGATCTGGCCCAAGCACCCGGGCGAACTGCCGGACCGCTACGCCGGCTTCGACGACGTGATCGCCGACTACCCCCGACTGGTCCGCGACCAGGCCTACCGAGCGTTCACCGACATCCCGCACCTCGAACAGGGACTGCGCGGGCTGGAGGAGACCCGCAGGATCGATCTGGAGGAGTGGATGGACGAACTCGGCCTGAACGCCGTGGTCTTCCCCACGGTCGCCGACGTCGGCCCGGCCGACATGGACGTGAACGAGGCCTCCGCCGACCTGGGCTGGCGCAACGGCGTGTGGGTCGCGAACGGCAACCTCGTACCGCGCCACCTGGGCATCCCGACGGTGACCGTGCCGATGGGCACCATGACCGACACCGGCATGCCGGTGGGACTGACCTTCGCGGGCCGCGCCTACAACGACAACTCGCTGCTCCGCCTCGCCGCCGCCTTCGAGAGGACCGGGCGCCGCCGCACGGAACCGCCCCGCACCCCACGGCTGCGGGCCTCCTGAGGCCCCGACCCCGAGCGGCCCGTCCCCGCCTGAACCGGGGACGGGCCGCCGTCCGGGGCGGACGGGAACGAACTCAGTCGGACGGGCCGACCGGGCTCGGACTGAGCCGGCGGCCCGCCCGGCTCAGGTCGTCCCCGCTCAGGTCGTCCCGCGATCGTTCCGGCCCGCGGCCTGCGCGGTCTCCGCCGCCCTGGCCGCCTGGCGCTGGCGCCGCCTCGCGCCCAGCCAGCCCGCCAGACCGATCAGTCCGCCCGCGATCGCCGCGGCGACCAGCTTGTGCAGCAACTCGGACACAACGACTCCGCTTCCCGAAAGTGGCCGGCGCAGAGGATCGCGCCGCCGTGAACACCGATGGCCCGACGTTAGGAAGCGGCGATGAAATCACCGTGAAAGCGGCCGCGGGCCCTGCCCCGGTCACGTTTCCGCAGGTGAGACGCCGTATGCACGACCGGCCAGATATGGCCGCTCCCCCGTCCTGTCCCCCCGGCCGCCGCCCGGACCAGCATCGAGGCCTCAGCAGAAGCCCGGAGCCGTCCGCCCCGGCCGGAGAACCAGAACCACGGAGCAGCCATGCCGCCGAGCCCACCCGCCGTCGCCGCCCTCGACCCCCGCCAGCGCGACGTGCTGTACGCCATCGGCTGCGGCCTGACGGACGCCGAGATCGCCGCCTCGCTCGCCATTCCGGAACGCGCCGTGGCCGGCCACCTCGGCCGGATCCTGGCCACGCTCCGGCTGCGCGACCGGGCCGCCGCCATCGTCCACGCCTTCGACTGCGGACTGGTGACGCCCGGCCACGGCCCGCGCCGGCGGGCAGCGGACGCCCCGTCACGGACCGGCGCTCGCCGGCCGGCGGACCGTACGCCCGATGCGGGCCTGCGGATCTCCCTCCTCGGTCCGCCGCGGGCCTGGCGGGACGGACGACCCGTCGGCCTCGGACCGGCTCGCCAGCAAGCCGTCCTCGCCGCGCTGGCCCTGCGGCCGGACCGGGCGGTGGGCACGCACGAACTGCTGGACCGGATCTGGGGGATGGAGCCGCCGATCGGGAACGTCGTGCCGGTCTACATCTACCGGCTGCGCAAGATCCTGCGCACCGGGCCCGGGGGCGGCACGGACCCGGTGATCGAACGGGAGCAGGCCGGCTACCGGCTCAACCGCCGTGCGGTCGAGGTCGACGTGGCCCGCGCCGAGCAGCTGGCCGCCGCAGCGACGACGGCCGAGCGCGCCGGTGACCTGGCCGAGGCCGTCCGCGCCTGCTCCCAGGCGCTGGACCTCTTCTACGGCGAGCCCCTGGCCGGCCTCCCCGGACGGTTCGCCGAACTCGAACGGCTACGGCTGACCGAACACCGGATCACCCTGGCCCAGCGGAAGGCGGAGTGGCAGCTTCAGCTGGGCCGGACCGCCGAGGCAACCGCCGAACTGTCCGCCCTGGCCACGGCGCACCCGCTCAACGAGCAGGTCGTCGCGCTCCTGATGCGCGCCCTGCACCGGGGCGGCCGGCAGGCCGAGGCCCTGGCCGTCTTCGACCGCACCCGCCACCGGCTGGGCGAGGAACTGGGGGTGCTCCCCGGCGAGTTGCTGCGCCGAACCCGGCAGACGCTGCTCCGCCGGGGCCGGAGCTCCTGACCGGGCCCGCGTCCGTCTCCGGGGAGTACGGAACCGGGCCGGGCTCCGGATCTTGATAGGGTCGAACGCCAGGGGGGCTGTCATGAGCGAGATACCGCAAGCACGTGAGGAACTGAACCGGCTGGGCCGGTCCCTGCGCGAGCAGATGGTCGCGCTGATCACCGACCTGACGCCCGGCGCGGACCTCCACCTGCTGTTCCTCGACGATCCGTTGCTCGCCGACTGGCACGAGCCGCTCCGCCACCACTTTTCGGCCCTGTTCCGCGGGGAACGTCCCGCGACCGTCACCGCCGCCGAGATCACCTCCCGTGCGGCCGCCCTCCTCGACGCGGCCGGTTGGGACGTCACGACATCGGAGGAGCAGCAGGACGGGAAGCGCGCCACCATGGTCCTCGCCCACCGTGACGGCAACGTCATCCGGGTCGGGACCGGCGACCACACCTCCGCCGTGATGTTCAGCGGGCGGACGCCGGCACTGGCACTCCGCGCGCCGAAGCCGTTCCAGCGGCCGGAGCCGGTGCGGACAGCGCAGACCGTCACACCCGGTTATGTCCTCTGCTACGAGTGCGAGGGCCTCGGGTGGTGCTACGGCTGCGGCGGTCGCGGGTGGAGGCCCGGCGAACCCCATGGGCGGACCCGCTGCAGGGAGTGCTCCGGGAGGAAGGTCTGCCCGATCTGCCGTGGCGGGGGTGAGCTGGCCGTCTCCCAGCTGTCGGGGTACCAGCGGGGCTACTACCCGGACGTGGATTGACACCGGACCGGTGTCCTGCGTCCTGCGTCCACGGATGACACTCCCGCCGGACATGGCCGGAACTCGCCGGTGCACGGCGGGGAGTGGGGTTAGCCTGACGACATGGTTGCAAACTACAAGGAAGAAGTAGCCATGGGCGACCCGGAGTTCATCAGCGCACCCGCCCTGATCCTCCGGGCCCTGTCCACCGACCCGGACCGGCGCGCCATCACCACCGCCGACCGCGTCGAGATCACCGCGGGCGACTTCGCCGCCGCCACCTACCGCCTGGCCCACGAGCTCGTCGCCCGGGGCGTCCGCCGCGGCGCGACCGTCACCCTCCTCACCGGCAACACCGCCGAGGCGCTCAGCGCCCGCTACGCCGCGGGCCTGGCCGGCGCGCGCGTGGTGAACCTGTACGACGGGATGAGCGCCCCGGTCCTGGCCGAGATCGTGGCCGGCGCGGACACCACCGTCCTGCTCGTGGACGCCGAACGGTACGCGGACGCGGCCGAGTTGCTGCCCCTGGTCGACGTCACGGCGGTCCTCGCGCTGGGGCCGGGCGGGCCCGCCGAGGACGTGATCGCCGCCTCCGCCGGCCGGCCCGCCGAGGACCCGGCCGTCCCCGTCGACCCCGGCGACGACATCGGGATCCGCCACACCGGCGGCACCACCGGCATCCCCAAGGGCATCGTCAGCCTCCACGGCGCCTACCGCAGCATCCTCGACACTCCGTTCGACGGCCGTCCGCACGACGAGCCGCCCCGCCTCCTCGTCGCCACCTCGCTCGCCCACCTCGCCGGGGTGCTCGCCGACGTGACGCTCCACGCCGGCGGCTCGGTCGTCCTCCAGCGCTCCTTCGACCCCGGCGCGGTGCTCGCCGCCATCGAGCGCGAACGCGTCACCGACCTGTGGCTCCTGCCGCCACTGCTCTACCGGCTGCTCGACCACCCGGCCATCGGCCGCACCAGCCTGGCCGGGCTCCACCGCATCACGTACGGCGGCTGCCCCTCCTCCCCGACCAGGATCCGCGAGGCCGTCAAGGTGTTCGGGCCCATCCTGGTCAGCCTCTACGGCATGTCGGAGGCGCAGAAGATCGCCGTGCTCACCCCGGACGAGTACGCGCGGTTCGGCGACGACGGCCCGCTGCCGGTCGGCCGGCCCTTCCCCGACGTGGAGGTGGCGATCCGGTCCGCCGACGGCACCGACCTGCCGGCCGGCGAACAGGGCGAGGTCCACGTGCGCTCCGCCACCCTGATGGCCGGGTACCTGAAGCGGCCCGACCTCACCGAGCAAGTGCTGCACGACGGCTGGCTCGACACCGGCGACGTCGGCTACTTCGACGCCGACGGCTACCTCTACCTCTCCGACCGCCTCAAGGACCTGATCATCGTGGTCGGCGGCCACGTCTACCCCACCGACGTCGAGGACCTCCTCCTCACCCACCCGGCCATCGCCCAGTGCGCCGTCTACGGCGTGCGCGACGCCCAGGAGGCCGAACACGTCCACGTCGCCGTCGTCCCCGCCCCGGGGCAGCGGCCGCAGCTGGAGGACGTCCGCGCCTTCGTCACCGCGAACAAGGGCCGCATCTACGCGCCCGAGGCCCTGCACCTGGTGGACGCGATCCCGCTGACGGCCGTCGGCAAGCCGGACAAGAAGCGGCTCCGCGAGGCCCTCGCGGACTGAACCCCGAATTCGCCCGGACGGCGGGGCGCTCACCGAAACCCCACCGAACCCCGCACGGATCCACACCCGCTTTCAGCCCATGGTGGGGTTTGGCTCAATGAACCACCGCCCGGGTGCCGAGAAGCCAACGGGGGTGGCGGCGCTGAGGGCTGCCACCCCCACCACGGCCCGTCAGGGCGGATACCCGGTTGGAGAACACCGGGCGCAGCACTACCATCCGGCACATGATCATCTCTCATGACGTGGCCGGGACCGGACCCGCCGTCCTCCTGCTGCACTCCTCGGTGTGCGACCGCCGGATGTGGGACGCCCAGTGGCAGCCGCTGGCCGACGCGGGCTACCGGGTGGTGCGGTGCGACTTCCGGGGGTTCGGCGACTCCCCGCTGGCGGACCGCCCGTACAGCGACGCCGGAGACGTCCTCGCCCTGCTCGAGCACCTCGGCATCGAGTCCGCCGCGCTGATCGGCGCCTCCCACGGCGGACGGGTCGCGCTGACGGTGGCCGCGCTGCGCCCGCACGCCGTGTCCGCACTCGCCCTGCTGGGGGCGGGCATGCCCGGCCACGAGCCCAGTGCGACGCTGCGTGCCTTCGGTGCGCGCGAGGACGAGCTGATCGAGGCCGGTGACGTGGCGGCGGCCGTCGAACTGAACGTCTCGACGTGGCTGGGGCCGGACGCGGACGAGGAAGCCCGCGAGAGCGTCCGGCGGATGCAGCGGCACGCCTTCGAGGTGCAAGCCGAGGCCACCGGCGGACCGGATCGCGAGGAGGTCGACCTCACCCGGATCACCGCCCCCACGCTGGCCGTCTCCGGCGCGCACGACCTGCCGGACTTCCGCGAGATCGCGGCCGCCCTGCCCGTCCGGCTCCCGGGCGCCCGCCACCTCGAACTGCCCTGGGCCGGCCACCTGCCGAACCTGGAACGGCCGCACGAGGTGACGCGGATGCTCGTCGATTTCCTCGCGGACACTGCCGGATCGCGGTAGCGGTGACGGCGCCGATCCCCCTGTGGAGGCCTCGGCACGACGGAATCCTGCTAGCGCTCGAATGCTCCGGGGAGGCGGGTGAGCCCCCGACGCTCCTGCTCCGCTGTCCGCCAGGCCGCCGTGACCGCGCGGTGGGCGGCGGCCGTCGCCTCCGCCACGTCGCCCTCCAGGTGGAGCGGCGCGCCCACGTGGACGTGCACGGCCGGACGCCGCAGCGGGGCGGTGGCGAAGCCGGCGATCTGCTTGGTGGCGCTGCCCGAACTCAGGCGGCGCGCACCGCACTGGCCGAGCGGCACTACCGGGGCGCCGCTCGCCGCGGCGAGCCGGGCCAGGCCGGTGCGGAAGGCGCCCGGCTCCGCGTCACCGGAGTCCCGGCGATCGGGAAGGCAGCCCTCGCCGTAGATCAGCACGACGCGGCCGGCCGCCAGCGCGGCCGCGGCCGAGTCGAGGGCCGAGGCCGCCCGGGCCGTCCCCCGGTGAACCGGGATGTGCCCGCCGGCCCGCAGCACCCCGCCGAGCACCGGGATCCGCCACAGCCCGGCGGTCGCCATCACCACCGGCTCGGTGCCGAGGCGGCGCAGCGCGGCCAGCACCACGCCCGGGTCCGCGAGGGAGCTGTGGTTGGCCACGACGATGCTGCCCGGGGCGACCGGGCCCGCCAGTTCGGAGGTGACGGACAGACGGCCGAGGACGGGGAGCAGCGTGCTGGCGATCCGGCTGAGCATGGACGTTCCTCTTCTGGCCTTCGACGCGGGCTGGTGCCGCCATCCTCGCGGAGCACCGCCGCCGGCCGCCTGAGTAGCGGTACTCAACCCGGCGTGGGGTCGCCCGTCCGCGAAACCCCAACTCGGCTTCACCCAGGGCAGAACGCCGCGCCCTTCCCCCGGAGCCCGGGATCCATAGGCTGGAGGGGTGAGCACTCATGCGCCGAACGAAGCCCGCGTCATCCCCCTGCGCCCGAAGACCGCGCCGGCCGGTTCCGGCCGGGCGGCCGGTGCCCCGCAGCGGCCCGCCGCCGCCCCGCAGCCGTCCGAGCCGAAGGAACCGCTGTGGCGCGACCTCGTCGGCGACGTGCTGCGGCGCGAACGGCTGGCGCAGGAACGCACGCTGAAGGACGTCGCCGACGAGGCCCGGATCTCGATGCCGTACCTGTCGGAGCTGGAGCGCGGACGCAAGGAGGCCTCCTCCGAGGTCCTCGCGGCCGCCGCCCGGGCCCTCGGCCTCGGCCTCGGCGACCTGCTCTCGCTCGCCCAGGAGGACCTCGCCCGGCACGCCCGGAGCAGCCGGCTGGGCCGGAAGTCGCCCACGGCGCAGTCGCGGTACGACGGCCTCTGCCTCGTCGCCTGACCGGGCCGGCGGCCGGTACACCCCTGTGGTACCGGCCGCCGTGTCCGTGCCCGTGCCGTCAGTGGTCAAGCGGCTCAGGCGAACGCGAGTCGCCGGCTCAGCACCTCGTCGGCGATCCCGTACGCGACGGCCTCCTCGGCGGTGAGCACCTTCTCCCGGTCCATGTCCGCGCGCAGCGTCGCCGCGTCGTGGTGCGTGTGCCGGGAGAGGACCTCCTCCACCTGCGAGCGGATGCGGACCATCTCCTTGGCCGCGAGGCTGAGGTCCGAGACCGTCCCCTGCCGCCCGCCGCTGGCCGGCTGGCCCAGCAGCACCCGCGCGTGCTGGAGCACGAACCGCCGCCCGGGATCCCCGCCGGCCAGCAGCACCGCCGCCGTCGACGCCGCCTGGCCCACGCAGAACGTGGAGATCGGCGCCTGGACGAACGTCATCGTGTCGTAGATCGCCATCAGCGAAGTGAACGATCCGCCGGGCGAGTTGAGGTAGATCGAGATCTCCCGCTCCGGGTTCTCCGACTCCAGGTGCAGGAGCTGCGCGATGACCACGTTGGCGACGCCGTCGTCGATCTCGGTGCCGAGGAAGATGATCCGCTCGTTCAGCAGCCGGCTGAAGACGTCGTAGGACCGCTCGCCCTGCGCGGTGCGCTCGATCACGTACGGAACCGTGTACGACCCCATGTCACAGCCCCATCCGTCGGCGCGACGAGGCCGGGCGGATGTCGGCGAGCGACTCCACCACCCGGTCCACGATCCCGTACTCCCTGGCCTGTTCGGCCGTGAACCAGCGGTCGCGGTCGCCGTCGCGCGCGATCGTCTCCTCGCTCTGCCCGGTGTGCCCGGCGGTGATCCGCTCGATGGCCTTCTTGGTGAACAGGAGGTTCTCCGCCTGGATCTCGATGTCCGCGGTGGAGCCCCCGATGCCCGCCGACGGCTGGTGCATCATGATCCGCGCGTTCGGCAGCGCGAACCGCTTGCCGGCCGCGCCGACGGTGAGCAGGAACTGCCCCATGCTGGCGGCGAAGCCCATCGCCAGCGTCGAGACGTCGTTCGGGATGAGCCGCATGGTGTCGAAGATGGCGAGCCCCGCGGTGACCGACCCGCCCGGGCTGTTGATGTACAGGCAGATGTCGGTGCGCGGGTCCTCCGCCGAGAGCAGCAGCAGCTGCGCACAGACCCGGTTGGCCGACACGTCGTCGACCTGCGTGCCCAGCAGGACGATCCGCTGGGCGAGCAGTTGAGCCGCGAGGTGGTCGTCGAACCGGCTGGGCGGGGTGTCTCCCTCCTCCGCGCGGGGCAGGAGGGTGCCGAGTGGAGTCATCAGGTCTCCTCGAAGAGCCGGGGATGCTGTCCCCATCACTCTCGACCGCCGAAGACCCTCGGATGCGATTTCTCTGCCCGCCGCAGATTCGCCACGGGCAGAGCCCAGTCGGCGGCGCGCTGCACGCGCCCGCCGATGGCCGGTGTGTGGGCTACTCGGCGTCGCGCGGGGGCAGGCGGCGGGTGATCCGGTCGAACAGGTCGGCCAGCGGCTCGGCGACCTCCCGGCCGAACTCGGTCAGCCCGTAGGTGACCTGAGGCGGTGACGTCGGTTCGACCTCGCGCCAGACCAGGCCGTCCTGGACCAGGACGCGCAGGGTCTGGGCGAGCATCTTCTCGCTGATCCCGTGGATGCTCTCGCGCAGCTCGTAGAAGCGCAGCGCGTTGCTCCCCAGCGAGATCAGCACCCAGACGCCCCACCTGCTGGTCACGTGGTCGACCACGTCGCGCGCGGGGCAGTCGGTGTGAAACACCTCATACCGCTTGCCGGCCTCGGCCTGTCTGAACTGCACTCCTCCCACCATGTTATGAGCTTACCTCAAGGTATGTCCTTACGAAAGATTAGCTCCGGCTCCTACCATGAAGGCCACCTCAGGAAGTCGAGCAATCGAGCTATCGAGCAATCGAGCTATCGAGCTATCGAGCAAGGAGCTGATCATGATCGTGGTGACCGGGGCCACCGGAAACGTGGGCCGACCGCTGGTGCAGGCGCTCGCGACCGCGGGCCACCAGGTGACGGCGGTGTCGCGACGCACTGCGCCGGTACCGGACGGAGTCCGCCATGTCGCGGCCGACCTCACCGGGCCCGCCGGCCTTGAGCCCGTCCTGACGGGGGCGAAGGCGCTGTTCCTGCTGCTGTCCGGCGACATGCACGCCGCCGGCGCCGACCCGGCCGACATCATCGGCCGGGCCGCGGCGGGCGGGGTACGGCGCATCGTCCTGCTGTCCTCGCAGGGTGTGGCGACCAGGCCGTTCGGCCCGACGCGGATCGCCATACGCGGCGTGGAGGACGCCCTGCGCGAGTCCGGAACGGAGTGGGCGATCCTCCGCCCGGGCGGCTTCGCCTCGAACGCCCTCTGGTGGGCCGATTCCGTCCGCGCGCAGCGAGTCGTCGCCGCCCCCTTCGGCGACGTCGGCGTGCCGATCGTCGACCCGGCCGACATCGCCGAGGTCGCGGCGGCCTGCCTGGTGGAGGACGGGCACACCGGCGGCGTCTACGAGTTGACCGGCCCGGAGCTCATCACGCCCCGCCGGCAGACGGAGGCCATCGCCGCCGCGCTGGGCTCGCCCGTCCGGTTCGCCGAGCTCACGCGCGAGGAGGCCAGGTCCGCGATGTCCCGGGCCATGCCGGTGGAACTCGCCGACGACACCCTGGACATCCTCGGCTCCCCGAACCCGGCCGAACTGCGGATCAGCCCCGACGTCCAGCGCGTCCTCGGCCGTGCGCCGCGCCCGTTCGCCGACTGGGCCGCCCGCAACGTCGCCGCGTTCCGCTGATCACAGGCCGACGGCCGGCCCCCACCTCGACGAGCGTGGGGACCGGCCGTCCTCACTCCGCCGCCGCCTGGTCAGGCGTCAGCTGCCACCCCGGCAGTTGACGACGACCGCGACCGTGGCCGCACGTCAGCGCACGGTCACGGTGAACACGGGCGACGCGGTGTTCCCGCTGACGATGCGCAGCTCGTTCAGGCCCTTGATGCCGAGCTTCACGCCGAGCGAGTAGGCGCCGTTGCGGTTGGTGTTCACGGACGCCGGCAGGGTGACCCACTTGCCGTGCTGCTTCTGCTGCAGGGTCACCTTGGTGCCCGGCTTGAGGCCGGTGGTCGTGCCGTTGACCCGGAACAGCTCCCAGGCACGGACGGACGTCACCGACGGCTTGGCGGTGATGCCGGCCTGGGCGGCGGCCGCGGCGGCGACGGGCTGCGCCGCCGGGGCGGACGGGGTGGCGGCGATGGCGGTGCCCGCCAGGCCGATGGAGAGCACGCTGACGGCGGTCACGGCGGCCAGGCGCATGGAGTTCCGCTTGGAGACGATCACGGGTACACCTCTTTCGAGGGGAGGTGGGTGCCGGCCCGACCGCGGTGTCCGGTGCGGTTCGGGCCCTGTCATGTATACGGACGCCGCACCGCGCCGGTCGGTTGTGGTCGAAACGTCACCGCCTTGTAACAGCCTGCGACCGTCCCGGCCCGCCCTCGTCCGACCGACCCCCTGTCGTCACCCCGTCAACCCTGTGGTGTGATCGTCCTGTTGACGTACGACCGACAGGAGCTCGTCCCATGACCACCACGCCCACTCCCACCCGGCTGACCGTCGGCCCGCACACCTTCGACGCGCTCGCCGCCGGGCCCGCCGACGGTGAACTCGTCCTGCTGCTGCACGGTTTCCCGGAGTTCGCCGACTGCTGGACCGCCGAACTGACGGCACTGGCCGCCGCCGGCTACCGCGCGGTCGCCGTCGACCAGCGCGGCTACTCCCCCGACGCCCGCCCCGAGGACATCGCCGACTACGCCGTCGAGCACCTCGTCGCGGACGCCCTCGGCTTCGCCGACACACTGGGCTCGCCGCGCTTCCACCTGGTCGCCCACGACTGGGGCGGCCTCGTCGCCTGGGCGCTGGCCTCTGCCCACCCGGAGCGGCTCCACAGCCTGACCGTCCTCGCGACGCCGCACCCCGAGGCGCTCTTCGAGGCCATGAACAACGGCAGCGACCAGCGCGAACGCTCGCAGTACGTCAAGCTCTTCCGCCAGCCGGGCAACGTCGCCGAGCAGGGGATGCTCGCCGACGGCGCGGCCCGCCTGCACACCCTCTACCGGGGCGCACTGACGGAGGAGCTCATCGAGTCCAACGTCCGTCGCCTCACCGAGCCCGGCGCGCTGACCGCCGGCCTCAACTGGTACCGCGCGATCAACGACGAACTCCGGGTGCCCGCCGGGGAGATCACCGTCCGCACGCTCTTCGTCTGGGGCACCGAGGACATGGCCCTGGGCCGCGACGCCGCCGAACTGACGGCCAAGCACGTGAGCGCCCCCTACCGCTTCGTCCCCCTGGAAGGCGCCACCCACTGGCTCCCGGAAGCCGACGCCGACCGCATCATGCCCCACCTCCTGGAGCACCTCGCGGGCTGACCGGAGCTGCGGTCCCGACCGGCCACGCCAGCCGGGCTCAGAGGAACACGATGGCCTTGCCGTCGGCGATGCTGGCCCGGCAGGCGCGGTACAGCTGGTGCCAGGCGATCTTCTCAGTTTCGAAGGGGGACCCCGGCTCGAGGTCCGCGAGGGTGGAGTCCTCCGCCGCGGGGAGCGTGCCGTCGGCGTCGAGGTGGATGCCGAGTGACGGTGCGAGGCTCGCCAGTTCGGCCAGCAGGCGCTGGCTGGAGCCGACCATGCCGTAACCGGCGACGTCCGATTCTTCCGGGAGGAAGAGCGGATCGTCGAAGTCCACGGGTATGTAGTAGCCCGAATTGTCGGCGTGGCAGAGCAGATGGGAAGCGAACATGGACGTCTCGTCCTGGATCTTCCGGCCGTCGCGCTCGTACTGCTCGGCGTCGGTCTCCAGCGCGGGAGTGAGCGGCTCGCCGCGCCCGGCGAGCACGAAGACGCGACGCAGGTGGTACAGGTAGCTGTACGGGAAGTGGGCGGAGACGGCGGGCGCGGCGGGCGGATCGGCGATCTCCGGCTCGTGCCAGTCGACGCCGCTCTCCGCGAGCGCCGCGCTCAGGCGCGCGAAGGCGCCGCGGAAGTACGCCAGTCCCTCGGCGTCGTTCCTCGCCTGGTCGTCCAGGAGTCCCACGGTGATCGAAAGTCCCATGACCGCAGACAGTAGCGGTCACGACCGACAGCAGCGGACGCCGGTGCGCCGGGCAGTTCGCGGTGAACCGGATCGCCTGACGGGTGTCGCACTTCGACTTGCCTTCTCGGGCGGCCCGGGCCGGCCTCTCCCCCGTCGTGCACGGCGCCGCGCGCGTCAGCCGCACAGCGCTGCCGTCTGCGCCTGCATCATCCCCTTGCTCAGCG
Organism: Kitasatospora sp. NPDC057904; assembly: GCF_042887925.1. Classification (NCBI taxonomy): domain Bacteria; kingdom Bacillati; phylum Actinomycetota; class Actinomycetes; order Kitasatosporales; family Streptomycetaceae; genus Kitasatospora; species Kitasatospora sp. NPDC057904. Next base: position 326,471 of record NZ_JBHVOL010000006.1, on the reverse strand, counting down.
GGACGGGCGGCTCGCCCTTCAGGTCGGCGCCGAGGTCGTAGAGGTTGCCGACGAGGACCAGCTGCCGCTCGCCGTCGGTGGTGGTGAGCGAGACGCTGGTGAAACCGGGCCCGCCGCCGTCGGTCTCCCAGGCGCCGATCGTCCTGGTGCCCGGCCCCGCGCCGCACGACACGTCCATCTGCTGCACGCCGAGTCCGTACGCCGGTGCGTGGGGGAACTGCACCGTCGTGAGGAGTTCGCGCTGCTGGGCGGGGCGCAGCAGCTCGCCGGTGAACAGCGCCCGGTGGAAGTGGGCCAGGTCGTTGACGGTGGAGATCATGGCGCCGGCGGTCCAGTCGTAGGACGGACTGAAGCGCGTCACGTCCTGGTGCTTGAAGTCGTAACCGTGCAGATGGGGGCCGTGGATGGCCGGATCGGTCAGTGGGAAGGCGGTGTCAGTGAGGCCGAGCGGGGCGAGGATCCGCCGGCGGATCTCGGCGGAGGCGCTGTGGTGCGTGACCGCTTCGATGACCAGACCGGCGACCAGGTAGTTGGTGTTGGAGTACGACCAGCCGGATCCGGGCGCGAACAGCGGCTCGTGCCGGACGGCGCGGGCGATCACCTCGCGCGGGGTGTAGACGTAGTCCCGGTCGTGGCCCTCCAGGTAGGGGGCGAAGAACTCGGGCTCGGTGGTGGGATCGTAGATGCCCGCCGTGTGGTTGAGCAGGTGGCGGACGGTGATGGCCGAGCCGTCGTTGCCGTTCCCGTCGACCACTCCGGGCAGCCACTTCTCCACGCTGTCGTCCAGGGACAGCCTTCCCTCCCCCTCCAGTTGCAGCAGCACCGTCGACACGAACGACTTGGTGTTGCTGGCGATCCTGAACCACTGGTCCGGCCGGGCCCGCTCGCCGGTCGCGAGGTCCGCGACCCCGGCCGCCACCCGCGACTCCCGCTCCCCGTCCCTGGCGTAGGCCAGAACCCCCGGGAACCCGTCCGCGACCGCCTGCTGGACGCCCTCGGCGAGTCCGGCGGGCGGCGCCGTCTCCCCCGACACCGACACCAACAGCGGCCCCCTCCCCGGCACCCGCACCGGCTCCGCGACGGCCGTAGCCGGGAGAAGCCCCGTGACCGCCACCGCGCACACGCCCGCCCACAGCGCCGCCGTCCCCGTACCTGCCCTCATCGACATCCCCTGTTCGTGCTGCCCGTTCCCCGTTCACGCCCAGCGTGCCGCGCCGGCCAGCCCCTCGCCCAACCGGCTACCACCCGAATAGTTGCGGGGGTTAGCCCCCAGGTCAGGTGGCGGAGCTGGAGGCGCGCACCATGAAGAGGTACGGCAACCCGCTCGGTCCGACGAACGTGCGTGGAGAGCACGGGCATCGGCGGCCGCAGCCTTCCGTTCGCCGTCCACGCGGTGCCGACGGGGACCTTCAGGCGAGCGCCGCCTTCGTCAGCACCCCGGCCGCTTTCCCGTCCACCAGCACCACCACCGCCGCGTGCCCGCCCGCCAGCGCGGCCCGCGCCTCGGCGGCCGGCTGCCCGACCCCGACCGTCGGCAGGGCCGGCCCGAGCAGCGGGCGCACCGGGCCGTCGGGCTTGGCGCCGCCGTCCGCGAGCGCCGCCCGGAGCACCTCCCGGGACACCGAGCCGAGCACCTCCGCCTCGGCCACCCCGTACGGCCGCGCCGCCCGCGGCAGCACCGCCGGGGCGACCCCGCCCGGCACGGCCCGCAGGGCCTCCAGCGCCTCGCCGACGGTCGCGTCCGCGCCGACCGTCACCAGCGGGCCGGCCCCCTCCAGGGCCGCCCGCAGCTCGCCCTCCCCCGGTTCCTCCAGGAAGCCCAGGCGCCGCATCCACCCGTCGTTGTGGACCTTGGACAGGTAGGACCGGCCGGAGTCCGGCAGCAGCACCACGACCAGGTCGTCCGGTCCCAGCCCGCGCGCCACCCGCAGCGCCGCCGCCACCGCCGTCCCGGACGAGGGGCCGGCCAGGATGCCCTCCTCGCGCGCGAGCCGGCGGGCCGTCAGCAGCGACTCGCGGTCCGGGACGCGCTCGAACCGGTCGATCACCTCCGAGCGGTAGGCCTGCGGCCAGCGGTCCTCGACCGTCTCGGGGTGGAGGAAGTGGCCGATGCTCTCGACGAACCACGGGCTGCCGTCGCCGCCCCCGTACGACGAGGACTCGGGATCCGCGCCGACGACCGTCACCGCACCGCCGGAGGCCTGCTTGAGGTACCCGCCGGTGCCGGTGACGGTGCCTCCGGTGCCCACGCCCGCGACGAAGTGGGTGACCCTGCCGCCGGTCTGCTCCCAGATCTCGGGGCCGGTGGTCCGGACGTGGGCGTCCGGATTTGCCAGGTTGTCGTACTGGTTGGCGAGCCAGGCACCGGGGATCTCCTCGGTGAGCCGCCGGACCACGTTGAACAGGTGCAGCGGGTCCTCCTGCGGCACGGAGGTCGTCGCGAGCACCACCTCGGCCCCGTACGCCCGCAGGATGTCCGCCTTCTCGGGCGCCGACTTGTCCGACACCCCGGCGATCACCCGGTACCCCCGCCGGCGGCCCACGATGGCGAGCCCGATGCCGGTGTTGCCGGACGTCGCCTCGATGATCGTCCCGCCGGGCGCCAGCAGCCCCTCCCGCTCGGCGGCCAGGATCATCGACAGCGCGGCACGGTCCTTGACGCTCCCGCCGATGTTGAGGAACTCGGCCTTGGCGTAGATCGGCGCGGCGATCCCGGCCCCCAGCCGCGCGAGGCGGAACAGCGGCGTCCCGCCGATCGCGTCGAGGACGGACTCGTGCACTGCGGTCATCGGGCGCTCCTTCATCCGGGTCAACGTGCAACCGGGTCAACGTGTGCGGACATGTCCGAGCCTGCCCACGCCCGCGCCCCGGTAGACGAGTCCGGGGCGAGGTCGGTCACATGTCTCCCCAGACGGTGAAGAAGAGCACGATGGGGACCACGCTCAGCAGGACGCCGATCGCCTTACCGATCGGGCCGCCGTTCTTCCGGCCCGCGAGGAGCAGCACGAGGCCGGACGGGAAGAAGCCCACGAGGATGGGCAGCGGCATCATCAGCCACGGCAGCGAGACCACGAGCTCCAGGCCGAACTGCAGCCAACCGACGACGAGACAGGCCACGCGGAAACCCCAGCGCCCGGGCACCGCCAGGGGAATCAGCGTGCTGAAGCCGGCCAGGCACCACCTGGTGAGGGTTTCCCCGTCGGCTCCCGCGTGACCCGTCGCGTACGCGACGGCGTAGACCAGCCACGAGGCACCGGCACACGCGGCGAGCCCCCATGGCCGAGGCTCGGCGTAGTGCTGCGAGAGAGATCGCATCATCATCCACCCCCAGGATGCTTTGAACGCGTTCAAGGCTCTTGAACGCGTTCAAAGTAGCACCGCCATCCACCCCGCGAAGACCCACCCCCCACGGGCGGACGACCCTCGCGCGACCCCGCCGGACCAGGTGTCCGAGCGATCCGTGAGACTGGCCAGCGCAAGGACCGGCCATCGCACCACCTCGGGGGAAAACATGCACGACCCGCTCGACGGGCTCGACGACATCGACTGGGCCGCGCTGAACCACGCCTACGGACCCGCCACCGACGTCCCCGGCCTGCTGCGCGACCTCGCATCACCCGATCCGGCCGAGCGCGACCACGCGCTGGACGCCCTGTACGGAGGGGTCCACCACCAGGGCGACGTGTACGACTCCACCCTCGCCTGCCTGCCGTTCCTCTGTGCGCTCGCCGCCGCGCCGGCCGTCGCCGACCGGGGCTCCCTGCTCACCCTGCTCGACAGCATCGGCGAGAGCGCCGCCCGGCGCGCCGAACTGGCCGATCACCTCCCCGACCCGCAGGCCGTCGTCACCAGGGCGCAGGAGACCGGCTGTTGGGGCGACGACCTGGAGCTCGCGTACGGCCTGCTGGCGCGCGAAGCGCTGGAGCAGCGGCTGCCCGGCCTGACCGCACTGCTGGCCGACGCCGAACCGGACGTGCGCGCGGCAGCCGCCGTCCTCCTGGCAGGCCGCCACACCCGACCCGCAACCGTCCTGGACCTCATCACCACGCCGGCCGCCGCCGAGGAGCACGACCCGACGGTCCGCCACGCCCACGTCATCGCCCTGAGCACCCTGGCCGGGCGGCTGAGCGACGACCCGCCGCAGCAGCTGCGGGCCACGCGGGCGCTGGCCGGGCTCGCCGAGCCCGGCCAGGAGCCGGCGACGGAACTGGCCGCGCTCGCCGCCCTCGCCCGCCACACCCCGCAGCACCTGCCCGAGGGCCTCACGGACCGGGCGACGGCCGCCCTGGACCGCGCCCGGCAACACCCCACCGCATCACCCGGCGAGCCCCGCCCCGAAACCGACACCCTCCTCTCCCACCTGCGCACCCTGCAGACCGCGTCCTTCACCGAGGACACCGACGAACTCGTCGCCGAAGCACTCGACGACCTCATCGACGCCCTCGGCGACCGAGTGGCGGAACGTCACCGGCTCGTGCTCCACACACTGCGCCACGGAGACCCGCACAGCCCGCAGGCCGCTGTCGACCGGGCGGGCGACCTGCACAGCGGATGGCGCGTCCCCGACCCGGACGCCGCACGGACCGCCGAAGCGCTGGGCCGGCTCCTCCGCGGCTCCGACCCGCAACTCGCCGCAGCAGCGGCCCAGGAGCTGCGCCTCGGCCGGTTCCCGCTCTCTCCCGACCTGCTCGACACCGCCGCCACGATCGCCGACGACGGCCGGTACCGCACCGGCTGGGGCTGGGAGCGCTACCTGCCCGGCCAGTGCATCCAACTCCTCGCCGCCGCGGGCGACGAACGGGCCGTCGGCCTCCTCGCGCCGCTGCTCGCCGGCCGCTCCGTCCCCGAGGACCTGGCGCTCTACTGCCGCCAACTTCGCCCGCACGCCCACGAGATGCTCTCCGCACTGCTCGCCCGGGCGCACCCCGCGACCGAACGCTGCGAGGTGGACGGCGTCATCGACGACGCCGCCCTGGCCGAAGTCGGCCGGCTCCTCGCCGCCATGGCCGCCACCGGCCACCCGCAGGCGCACGTGGTGATCGGCCCGGTGCTGGCCGCGTGCCTCGACCTCACCCGGGACACCACCGGCTCGCTGCACCGCGGCCTCCGCACGGTCCTGTCCGACCCCGAGGGCCTCGGCCCCGACGCCGAGGACGCCCTGCCCGTCCTGCGCGAACTGCTCGGCGACCCGTACCCCGTCACCCGGGTCGACGCCGCCCGCGCGCTGTGGCACGCCGGACAGGACCCCGCCGAGATCCTGCCCGTGCTCGACGCCCTGATCGCGGACACCGACGACTGGTTCCCGCGCTTCCACGCCCTCGAACTGGCCGCCGCGATGGGCGCGGACGCCGCCCCGCTCGGGGAGCGCATCCGCACCGCCCTCGCCGCCGAACTCGCCATCGAGGAGCACGACCGAACCCTCGTCCGCCTCCTCCTCGCCGCCCGGGCCACCGGACCCGCGGAATCCCGTGCCCGGCCCGACGACGACCTGCTGCGCACCCTGTGGACGCGCAGTCGCCCCGTCCGCCCGCTCATCGCGGCGGCACTGCGGCGCGAGCAGGCCGAGCGCGACCTCCCGCCCGGCTTCCCGGAACTGCTGCACGCCGAACTCGCCGACACCCGCCGCGTCGACAACAACGGCGACCACAGCCGCGGGACGCGGTACGACACCGACGCCGACGACCGCTTCCGCGCCGACTGCCGGGCGCTGCTCGCGGAGCAGCCGGACTGATCGCCGACCGGCGGGGGCTCCGCGGTGACGATGTGCCGGCCAAGGCGAGCGAACGAGCCCCGGATTCCCGGATTCCCGGATTCCCGGACGGCGAGGACACGGCCGTCCGTTTCCGGGATGCTGAAGTCCCCCGAGCTGAAGTCCCCCGAGCCTAGGGAGAAGAGACCGTGGAGAAGTTCGTCCCGAAGTTCCAGGGCGCCCCCTGGCCCGACGGCGCGCGCGTCCTGCACGTCTACGCCGTCCCCGACCAGGCGGCCCACCCCCCGCTGGCCCGCCTGGTGGCCGAGTGCCACGAGGCGATGCGCCCGTTCCCGATCACCCCGCTCGTCGACGGCACGCTGCACTGCACCGTCGAGATGGTCGCCGACACCACGGCCGACAAGATCACCACGGACGAGCGCGACGACCTCCTCGCCGCCCTGCACGAGCACCTGGCCACGGCCGGTCCGCTGGAGGTCGTCGTCGGCTCCCCGATCGCCAACCGGGCCGGCGCCTTCCTGGACGTGTCCCCCGACGACGGCCTCGTCGACCTGCGCGAGCGCGTCCGCGACGCCATCCGGGAGGTGCGCGGCCCCGGCGCCCTGCTCCACAACGGCGGCAGGCACCACATCTCCCTCGGCTACGCCTGGGCCGAGGCCTCCTCGGACGCCCTGCAGACCGCACTCCGCCGGATCTCCCCGAGCCACGTCCCCGTCCGCTTCACCGGGCTCCACCTGCTCGACGTCCTCTTCGAGCAGCGTCCCCGCCCGCAGGGCGAGACGGCGTGGGAACTGTCCTGGGAGACGGTCGGGACCGTGGCGTTCCCCGACCGTCGTTCGACCGCCTGACCCGTCCGCCTCGTCGGCCGGCTGTTCGAGTCCGGCCGGGGGCTGGAGGTCATCGTGGCCGGAGGGACCTGGCGCGGTCCGTGGAGATGGCCAGGACGAGCCCAGGCGAACTGGCCCGCGGCGAGCAGCCGTGACCTGCTTGTATACCCTCTGGCTGGACGGCAAGGCGACCCGCCCCTCCTGAGACGGGTCGCGCCGCCAACTCACCAACCGCACCCGCCTCCTGGAGAACCCGGCATGGCCTGGACCGAGCACACCGTGATACGCGACGACGTCCGCATCTCCTGCCGCGACTGGGGCGGTTCGGGAGCCCCGGTGGTCCTGCTTCACGGGCTGGCCGGCCACGCGGGCGAATGGGACACCATCGCCCGGAGCCTGAGCCCCCGCCACCGGGTCGTCGCCGTGGACCAGCGCGGGCACGGCGCCAGCACGCGCCGCCCCGGAGACGTCTCCCGCGCCGCGTACGTCGCCGACGTCGCCGCTGTCGTCGAACAGCTCGACCTGCACCGCCCGCTCCTGGTGGGGCAGTCGCTGGGCGGCCACACCGCCATGCTCACCGCCGCCGCGCACCCCGACCTCCCGGGCGGCCTCGTCCTCGTCGAGGCGGGAGCCGGCGGCCCGAGCCCGGACGTCCCCGCCGAGATCGGCGCGGCGCTGGAGGCGTGGCCGAGGCCCTTCCCGTCACGCGGTGCGGCGGTCGAGTTCTTCGGCGGCGGTGCGGTCGGCGAGGCCTGGGCGGACGGGCTGGAGGAGCGGGACGGCGGGTGGTGGCCGCGCTTCGACCGGGACGTGATGGTCGAAGCGCTGGCGGAGAACGCCCGGCGCGCCTTCTGGGACGAGTGGACGGGCATCACCTGCCCGACACTGGTCGTCCTTGGCCAATCGGGCATCATCCCCCGGGACGAGACGGAGGCCATGCTCCAATGCCGCCCCGAGACGGTGGCCATGAGCGTCCCCGCAGCGGGCCACGACGTCCACCTGGAACAGCCCGAGACCCTGTACCGGGCACTGCACGAGTTCCTCGAACAGGTCGCCGCGGGGACGATCGACCGATGACCGGCCCCGTGGACCGTGACCGCACCCTTGAGGAGCTGATGACCGGACAGGACGTCTGACTGGCTCATCTCCTGCCACTCGCATGGGAGGTGCTGCGGGACGACCCGATGGCGGAAGGCGACATGTATGCGGGCGATCTGCTGAACACAGTGCTGACCAGGAGCCCGACGTTCTGGAGCGAGCTGCCCGGGCTCGCGCAGGAGCTCGGAGCGATCGTCTCGGAGTCGAGCGACCTGCCGCCGGACCTGATGCAGAAGGCGACAGGGTTCCTGAGCCGGTAGGAGCCCGCTGCGGCCCCGCCTACAAGTCCGCCAGGAACTCGGCCAACGACGGCGCGACCAGGCGACCACCGGGGTGGCCGGCCTCTTGGAGCAGGATCTCGCCGGTGGCGTTGTCGAGGGCGAAGGACAGGTCGGAGTAGGAGCCGGCGACGGGGAACGAGATGGCACCGCCGAACTCCGCCGCCTGCCGCCGCGTGTGTTCGGCCAGGCCGCGCACGGTGCGCTGGAGTTCTGCTTCGTTCCACAGCGTGCGGAGCGACACCGATTCACCGGAGTGCTCCAACCCGTCCACCGGGCCGCACCAGAGGCTGCCGTAGAACGCTGTCACGTCCGGATGCAGCACCCCACCGATGGCGGCGACTGCGGCCTCAAGGTCGGCGAAGTCGGGGGCCCGGTCCATTGGCACGGGCTTCCACCGGATCATGCCGTCGGGGTCGGGCTCCCCCAGCTGACAGGGCGACTGCCACTCGGGGTCGTACTCCACGACGTTCAGACCGGCTCGATCCAGACCCGGCCAGAGTCCGTCGAGAAGCAGGGCGGCGAGCCCGGTCCGCGTGTCGTGCCCGGTCAAGTGAACTCCCCGTCAACGCTCTCGTCTGCACTCGGCACGTGGCACGCTACCGGGCCGGTACGACAACGGGCGCTCGGGGTGAGTGACCGTCAGTAGATCCCGGAGAACCGGTCCCACCAGGTCGGCCGCGCCACGTGGCTGGGGAGCGGGCTCGGTCCTCGGTAGTCGGTCTCGATGAGCTCCTCGGGGATCACCACGTACTGGAGGTCTGCCAACGCCCGGCAGACGGTCGCAGAGGTCGGCGGCGTCCAATTCCGCCTCGGTCGACGTCATCCGCACATTTTGTCGCAACGGCCGTATCCGGATCCACCCGGTTCGCCCCGCGCCGGGAGGCGGTGGGTCGCGGGCCCGTCGATACTGGGCGGGACCCCGAGGAGGAGATCGTGGACTACGGTTTCGGCGTCCGGCTCGGCCGGCCGTTCGCGGAGGCGGTGGAGGCCGTCACGGCCGCGCTCAAGGAGCAGGGCTTCGGTGTCCTGACCACCATCGACATCCGGGCGACCCTCCGGGAGAAGATCGGCGAGGAGGTCGAGGACTACGTGATCCTCGGTGCCTGCAACCCCTCCCTCGCCCACCGCGCGCTCCGGGCCGACCGGCGGATCGGGCTGCTGCTCCCGTGCAACGTGGTCGTCCGGGCGGACGGTGACGGCGCCGTCGTCGAGGCCGTCGATCCCCAGGTGCTGGTCGCGCTCGCGGGGCCGGACGGTGGGCTCGGCGAGGTCGCGGACGAGGCCGGCCGGCGACTGCGTGCCGCGCTCGGCTCGCTGCGGGACTGAGGGGGCCGGCCGTGAACGCTCCCGTGGTCGTCGGATTCGACGGTTCGCCCGAAAGCCTCGCCGCCACCGAATGGGCCGTCCGCGAGGCGCAGCGCCGCCGGTGTCCGCTCACGCTCCTCCAGGCCTGGCCCGGGCCGCATCGGGATGTGGCGGGACGGGACGAGACCTTCCGCCGCGCACAGGAGCAACTCGCCTCCCGGGAAGCGGAATTGAGCGAGATGGCACCCGGGGTGGCGGTGACCGCGTCGCCGGTGTCGGGTGACCCCGTCGAGGCGCTGGAGGAGGCCGGCCGAACCGCCGCCCTGCTCGCGCTCGGCTCGCACGGCCTCGGCACCATCCGCGGGTACCTGACCGGCTCGGTGAGCCAGGAGGTGCTGCGCCGGGCGCCCTGTCCGGTGGTGCTCGTCCGCGCGCAGGCCCCGGGCGCACAGGGAGGCGGGTCGGACGGTCCGGTGGTCGTCGGGCTCGACCTGGCGCACCCTGCGGAGGACGTGCTGGCGTTCGCCTTCGAGGCCGCCGCCGTCCGCTCGGCGCCGCTGCGGGTCGTCCACGTGTGGTCCCCGCCGGCCGGGACCGAGTACATGTCCTACGGCGCCATCGGCGGGCTGGAGGGCGAGATCTCCAGCGTCGAGCGGAACGGGCTCGCCAAGGCCGTGGAGGTCTGGCGGGCCCGTCACCCCGAGGTGACCGTGACCGCCGACCTGGTCCGGGGCAAGGCGGCCGTCGAGCTCGTGGACGCGGCGGCGCCGGCCAGGCTGCTCGTCGTCGGCCGCCGCGCCCGGCACACGCCCCTGCGCCACCACCACCTGGGGCCCGTCGCGCACGCCGTGATCCACCACGTCCACTGCCCGGTCGCCGTCGTCCCGTACGGCTGACCCGGCCGGCGCCCGTCACCCGGGTGGCAGGCCGTACTGGCGCCGGCAGGGGACGGCACGCACGGTGGACGAGGGGCTCCAACGGTTCACAGGACGGTGACGGTACAGGTGGCGACACAGATGAACGCGCACGATTCCGCTCCCCGCGTCGTGGTCGGCGTCGACGGCTCGCCGTCGTCGCACGCCGCGCTGCGCTGGGCCCTCCGGCACGCCACCCTGATCGGCGGCGTCGTGGACGCGGTGGGCGCCTGGGAGCCGCCGAGCCACATCGGCTGGTCGGCGCCCGTGGTGGACCACTCCTTCGACCGGGAGGTGGCCGAGAAGCGGTTCGCCGACGAGCTCGACCGCGTGCTCGGCGACCGGGTGCTCGGCGAGGGCCGGACGGTGGAGGTGCGGCGGACGATGGTGATGGGCGACCCGTCCGACGTGCTCCTGAACGCCTCCCGGGGCGCCGAACTGCTCGTGGTGGGCAGCCACGGCCGCAGCGGCTTCAGCCGCGCCCTGCTCGGCTCGGTCAGCACCCGCGTGACGCAGCACGCCACGTGCCCGGTGGTCGTCGCCCGCGCGCACTGACGGGTCTCGGAGCTCCCCCGTTGCCGTGCGGCGGGCCCGCCCGACCAGGGCCTCGCGTCGGAGCAGCCGGTCGGGTCGCGTGCGATCAGTCGGTGTGGTTCGGCCCGTGCGGATCGGTCCACCGGGCGGGCCCGGTGAGGCCGATCAGCCGCAGGCGGTGAAGCAGGTCGTCCGGGGCGCCGATGGCTCTCAGCCGGGCAGGGGCGTGGCGGGTGAGCCAGGCGGTGAGGACGGCCACCATACCGTCCTTGTCGTCGTGCCAGGTCCACCAGGGCAACTCGTCGGCGAGCAGGTCGTCGCCCCACTCGTCGACGGCCTCCGCGAGGCGACGATCGGCCGCCGGGTGGTCCAGCGCCTCCCAGTCGTCGAGCCAGGGGCTCAGTTCGCCGGACGCCTCGACGCACAGGACGAGGGTCCGGGGCGCGTACGCGCCGGGGTCGGGGGTGACGAGGGTGTGGGCCCAGAACGCGTGCAGGAACTCCCGAACGGCCGCGGCCTGTTCCGGGGGCCACGCCTGCCAGTCCGCGCGGGCGAGGACAACCCCGATCTCGTCCCGGTACCGGTACGACTCGGACCGGCTGTCGACGACGGCGCCCGCGAGCTGGGGCAGGATGCGGCGAAGCACGGCTCCGGGGTCGCCCCACCCGGGGATGTGCCAACTCCGCCGGAGGAGGTCGGGATCGAGCACAACCCCGGGCACCTTGAGGAGGGCGAGCTCCTCGGCGCTGCCCCAGTGGCACTCGCAGTTGTGCTCGTCGGGGAGCGCGACCGCGCCGCGGAAGGCGTCCGCGAGGCCCTCCAAGGCGGCGTCGAGGCGCAGCCTCGCCCGGTGGACGTGCATGTCGGTCATGGGCGTTCGCCTTCGGGGACTCCACCGGCCTGCGCCTGGCGAAGATCGCCACGCTACCAGCCGGGAAGCGCCCCCCTCCCGGCGGGCTCACCATCTCCCGGCCTCGGGGCGGACCTTGGGCCGGATGACGCGGGGGCGCACGGAAGCTCACCCCGCGTCTGCGGCTGCTCCGTCCGGACAGCGCCCGCGCGCGGTCCGGACGGCCTCCGGCGTGTCGTGGCGCGGGCTAGAACGAGGCCCTCACCGACTCGTCGACGCGGCCCACGGCCTCCTGTTGGAACCGCTGGTCGTAGGCCCGGCGGATCTCCTCCACCGCGGCACCCGCCGTCCGCGCGGCGGGCAGCGGGTACAACAGCGTGACCAGGTAGGACCGTTCGTGCTCGATGACGCCGTGGCGGTCGCGGTACTGGCCCCGCCCGTCCTCGATGGTCAGGCCGTCCGGGAAGCGCGGCGTGATCTCCGAGTCGACGAAGGCCTGGAACTCCTGCTCCGTGACGGCGGGACCGCCGTCGGGGCGCTCGGTGCCGAAGAACAGCTCGGTGCGGGTGTACGGATCGTGCGGTGCGACCGGCGCACCGGCCGCGCCGGCGACGGGGGCGAGGGTCGCACCCGTCACCAGCAGGGCGGCACCGGCGACCACGCCGGCCCAGGTGTTGGTCTTCATGCCGTGGTCAACGCCCGGCCGGGACGCGCGATGCGCCGGTTCAGCCGTACGAGCGGTGACCGGCCGCCGGGACGGGCCCGTTCGCGCGAAGCCGCCCACCTGCATGCTGGACGGCACGGCAACGGGATCAGCTCCGGGCCACCCGCAGCGCCCAGAGCACCAGCGGCACCTGCAGCGGGAGCCGGGCGACGGCGGCGGTGCGCAGCGGCGCCGGGCGGGTGCGCCAGTCGCGGGCCATCTGCACGTTGGCGGGGAGCACCGCGACGAACAGCCCGGCGGCGGCCAGTGCACCAACGCGGCGGGTGCGCGGGTGCGCGACGGCGGCGCCGACGGCGAGCTCTGCCAGGCCGCTCAGGTGGGTCCAGGTCCGGGGGCTGCCGGGCAGGGCACGCGGGACGATCGCGTCGAACGGGCGCGGGGCAGCGAAGTGCGCCACCCCGGCGCCCAGCAGCAGTCCGCTCAACAGGCGGGCGGATCGGGCGGATCTGTCGGCGGGCATGCTGCTCCTCGGGGTGCTCGTCGGCGGGCCCCGGCGGGGAAGGCCTCCCGGGGCTACCGGAGAGTAACCCCGACGGGGCTGCGGGCGGAACTCCCTGTCGAGGCTTGCCCGGCCTCACGTGAACGACAGCAGCATGACCGGCGAGCCGCTCGGGTGGGCGGACCCGCCCGCCGGTTCGACCGTCACTCCGACGCCCGTCGCCCCGCCCAGCGGCCCGGACAGCACCAGCGAACCGTCGCCGCCCGGCAGCAGCCCCGCGGGGCGCATCGTCCCGGCGTCGTCGAACCACAGCTCGTACGTCCTGCCCCCGGCCGGGGTGGGCATGCCGGTGGCGAGGAAGGCTGCCTGGCCGCGGCCGTGCGACCACACGACGGTGCCCACGCCCGCCCCGCCGGCCACCGTCCCGCTGGCTGTACGGGCATCGGGTGCCGCGAGGAGGTCCGCGAACCGGTTCTGCTGCTGCTGGACGGCGGCGGCCCGCGCCCGTGCCTGGTCTGCCTCCCGGTGCTGCTGGACGGCCAGACCGCCGGCCCCGGCCGCGACGGCCAGGCACGCGGCGAGTGCCACCTTCGGCCAGGCTCGACGCAGCCGGCCCGGCCCGGGGCCCGCCGGCTGGACGGGGGCGGTCCGCGGGGCCTCCTGCCGGATGGCGGGCAGCGCGGCCATCACCCGCGCCTTCATGGCCTCCGGCGGCACCACGGACTCCGCCGCCCCGAGCCTGGCCAGGGTCGCGGCGAACTCGGCCACCTCCTGGGCGCAGGCCGGGCAGTCGGCCAGGTGCCGCTCGAACGCCGAGCTCTCGGCCGGGTCCAGCGCGTGCGCGGCGTACGCGCCCGTCAGCGTGTGCAGGTCGGCGACGCTCATGCCCCCACCCCCAGGCAGTCGCGCAGGCGGATGAGCCCGTCGCGCACGCGGGTCTTGATCGTGCCCAGCGGCACGCCGAGCACCTCGGCGACCTGCGGGTAAGTGAAGCCGCGGTAGTACGCCAGCGTCAACGACTCGCGCTGCAGTTCGGTCAGCACGCGCATGCACCGCCGCACCTGCTCGCGTTCCAGCCGGCCCTCGACCTGCTCCGCGACCTCGTCGAACACCGGGGCGTGGGCGGCGGCCGCGGCCCGCCGGTCGCGGTCGGCGGCGGCCTGCGCGGCGCGGACCCGGTCCACCGCGCGCCGGTGCGCGATGGTCAGCACCCACGGCATCACCGCGCCGCGTTCGGCCCGGTAGCGGGCGGCGGTCCGCCACACCTCGAACAGCACCTCCTGGGCGACCTCCTCGGACTGCGCCGGGTCCCGCAGGACGCGGCGCACCAGGCCCAGCACCGGCCCGGCGACCGCGTCGTACAGGTGCGAGAACGCGTCCTGGTCCCCGCGCGCGACCCGCGCGACCAGCTCCCCGAGGTCCGGTCCCGGCCGTCCCGGCCCGGACAGGTGCACGACGGCGCTCATCCGGCCGCGCCCCGGTGACGGCGGGCGGGCGGCGGGCCCAACGGGCGGACGGCAGGCATGGTGGACCTCCCAGGGGCCCCGCCGGAGAGGGGCCCGGCAGGGCGGAGCGGAACGGACTGGCACCCGTCCTTCGAGGCTGGCACGCGACCGGATTGGCCCGCATCCGAGGGCGCCGCCGCCTGTGCGGGGTTGTACGGAATTCGTGACTCCACACGCCGCTTCGGCCAGCCTTGAGGCGGAACACCACGGGCGCGACCGGGCCCGGCCGAGGCGACCCGCCGCCCGCGCCAAGTCCCGGGGCGCGACCGTGAGTTCCCGATGCGAGAAGCACGGACCGACCACTCCCATGCCGAAGGAGCCCCTGTGAAACTCCGTCTCGCCGCGTCGGCCGGGGTGCTGGCGCTCACCGCGACCGCCACCCTGTTCGCCGCCGGCACCGCCTCGGCCGACAACGGCGGCTGCCGGTCCCCGTACTACGCCGACGGCGTGCTGACCCAGTCCTGCATCAGCTCGGAGGGCGGACGCAACATCCGGGCCGCCGCCTACACCATGGACCACGTGCACAACAGCATCCACCTGTGCGTCAAGATCGTCGACGGGGCCGGGAACCAGTACGGCGGCACGGCGTGCAGCCCGCAGGACGCCTTCTACGGCTCGGTGTACGGCTACCTGACCCCGGTGCCCCCGGGCAGGTACTACGCCGTGGCGTGGTTCACCGCCCCCGGTTACTACTACGCCGGCGAGTCCCCCGCGATCGACGTCTCCTGAGCAACGGGACGTCCCCCGAGCACGGGCACCGGCATCCACGGGGGTGACGTCGGCGCCCGCCCGGCCCGCCCTGCGCCGCTGCCCGGCGCGGGGCGGGCCTGTGTTCATCCGTTCGGGTGATCGATGGGCCACGGCGTGTGATGCGTACGCGTCGGGGAAGGGACGGGAACGGCCCAACGTGCCCGCCGTGGGCGGGACTTCCGATGATGCCCCGATGGAGACGAACCCATGACCGACAGCCAGACCGTCACGTCCTCAGCCGTCCGCAGCGGGAGCCCGGACTCGGCAGTCGACCGCGTCGCCGACTTCTACGGCGCCTACATCGACGCCGTGTCCGACGGCACGGACGACCTGTCCGACGAACTCCGCGCCCACTGCCTCACCGAGGACTTCCGCCGGCGCCTGGCCGCGTGGGAGGAGGCCAACCACGCCGACGGCGTCCTGCGCGCCCAGGACGTCCCCACCCGCTGGGAGGTCCGCTACCACGACTCCGGCGCCGGCCACCTGTTCACGACGGTCACCCTCACCTGGGGCACCGGCCCCGACGCCGGCCACACCCGGCTGGCCGTGCAGAGCGACCTGAGCACCAAGCTGATCTCGGACATCGAGGACGGACCAGCGGATTCCTGAACGACACCCCCGGGCAGTCCTGGTCTCCGAGCCACGGCCGGCCGGGTGTGCGGCACGCGTCCGGCCCGTGAGCGGCCGCCCACGGGCCGGACGTCGGTCACGTGGTGTGAGGGCCCCGGGCCGGGCCCGGGGTGTCGACGGACTCCCGCGCGTCCGGGCGGCGCCCTGCCGCGTCCCCCACGGATATGCGCGGCAGGGCGTACGGATGCTCGTCCCGCAGGTAGCCGATGAGGTGCTCGCGCAGGGCGCAGCGGAGCGCGAACGCGTCGTCGGCGTCGGCCGCCGTCGCCAGCGCGCGGACGACGATCGTGGTGGGGGTGGTGTCGACCACCTGCAGGGCGCTGCCCTGGCCGTCCCACAGGTCGCTCTTGGCCAGGAAGTCGTCGAACTCCTGCCGCAGCAGCCCCACCGGGGCGTGGTGGTCGAGGTGGAGCAGCGCCGTGCCGGTGATCCGGCTGGAGCGGCGGGACCAGTTCTCGAACGGGCGGCCGACGAAGTAGGACATCGGCATCACCAGCCGTCGCTGGTCCCAGGTCTCGATCACCACGGCCGTCAGCGTGATCTCCTCCACCTTCCCCCACTCCCCGGCCACCACGACGACGTCCCCGATGCGCGCCAGGTCGCCGAAGGCCATCTGCACCCCGGCGAAGACGTTGGCGAGCGTGCTCTGCGCCGCCACGCCCGCCGCCACGCCGACCAGGCCCGCGGAGGCCAGCAGGCTCGTGCCGACGCCGCGGACCTCCGGGAAGGTCATCAGGACGGCACCCAGCGTCGCGACGGCGACGATCGCCTGGCAGATCCGGCCGAGCAGGCCGACCTGGGTCCGGGCGCGCCCGGCCCACACCGGGTCGCGCCGGTGGACGGCGATCCTGAGGGCGCCCTCGGCGAGAAGCGCGACGAGGCGGCCGCACAGCCATCCGCCGGAGGCGATCGCGAGGATCACCGCCAGGTGCCGCAGCCCGGCGCGGGCGGCGGGCGGCGCGGCGATCCACGGCTGCGCGGCGGCGAGCACGAGGCACGCCGTCAGCGCCAGGACCGGCCGGCGGCAGCGGCGCACCAGGAGCGGCACGCCGGCCGGGCTCCCGGGGACCACCAGCCGCCGCGCCACCGCCTGCACCACCCGGTCGAGGCCGTAGGTGACGACGGCGGCGGCGACGCCGGCGACGGCGAGGCGGAGCAGGCTCCACCACATGTGCCGGTCTCCTTTCTGCGGCGACGGGTTCGAACGGGCCGAACGGCTGGTTCAGTCGGGCGGCTCGGGCGGTTCCGGGTGGCCCGGCCGCGGCCCGGCCGGTTCGGGCGGGGGCCACAGGGGGTCCGGATCCGGGAGCGGGTCGGGCGGGGGCTCGGGCGTGCCCGGCGACGGCGGAGGGTCGGGCACCAGGGGCGGGCCGGGCGGCCGGGTCGGATCCGGCGGCGCCAGGGGCTCCGGCGGGAGTGGCGGCGGTGGCGGGAGGCCGGGCTCGGCGGGGGTGAAGGCCATGGGTGACGTCTCCTCTCCAGCGGGGGGGGACCGATCGATTCGGTCCGGTCAGGCGGCCAGCAGGTCCTTCAGCTCCCGGTCCCAGTCGATCCGGGTGTGTTCGAGCCCGGGCGGCACTATCCGGGCGGTGGCGGCCAGGAACCGGGCGACGGCGTCGGCGGAGGCGGCGAGCAGGGCGACGCCCTCGTCGTCGGCGAGCGCGATCAGCACGTAGGCGTCGTCGAACGGGGCCACGTGGACGTCGCCCTCCCCCGCGGGACCGTGGAGGCCGGCGGCGAGCAGGTCGCGCGAGAGCGTCCACGCGGCGTCCGGCTGGAAGTCCGCGAAGTCCAGCGCCACCGCGTGCGGTTCGTCGGACCGGTAGGACCAGCCGACCTCCAGGAGCCGGCTGCGTTCGTCGCCGGTCATCAGTCGCATGGTGATCCGGGCGGCAAGACGTTCCATGGGCGTTTCCCCTTTCCCGGGTTCCTCGGGCCGGGACGACCGCCGGCTGTCCCGGCCCCTGTGTGTGGTGTCCGGCGGTCCGGCGCGTCCGCCGTGACCGCTCGGCTGCCCCGGTTGCCGCGGTTCATGCCACCGGATCGGAGAACCGCCCGGGACACCCGAGAATCCGCCGCCGAGGATCCGCCGTCGAGGATCCGCCGTCCCCGGCCGTTCACGCGATCCTCACACCGGCCACCGGCATGGATCCGGACTCGGCGGGTACCCGGGGACGGACCGTACGCCGAGGGGAAAGGACCGACATGGCCACGACCAGTGACGAACTCCTCCACCGCGCGACAGGCCGGGCTCCGGACGAGGCCCCGGCGGTCGGCGCGCCCGGAGACCCTCGCGCCGCCACCCCCGCGCTGGACTCCCCCACGCTGGACTTCCCCGCACTGGACTCCCCCGGACTCGACGGCATCCCCGGGCTGGACGGCATCGACGACCCCCGGCACGTCGCGCCCGCCGACGCGCGCGAGCTGACGCGGGTGCTGCTGGTCCGGTTGGCGGCGCTGGAGGAGGGCACCCGCGAGTACTCCTACGTGCGCACCACGCTGATCGAGCTCAACCTGTCGCTGGTCCGGTTCGCGATCCGCCGCGTGGGCAACCACCGGGAGCCCCTCGAAGACCTCGTGCAGGTCGGCTCGGTCGGCCTGATCAAGGCGATCGACCGCTTCGACCCCGACCACGGCGCGGAGTTCACCACCTTCGCCCTGCCGACCATCCTCGGCGAGATCCGCCGCCACTTCCGCGACGCCACCTGGGCCGTCCACGTGCCGCGCCGCCTCCAGGAGCTGCGCATCACCCTCGCGAAGTCCCGCGACGAGCTGTTCCAGCGCCTGGGCCGGGCGCCGACGGTGCCCGAGATCGCCGCACACCTCGCCCTGTCGGAGGAGGAGGTGATCGAGGGTCTCGCCGCCGCCAACGGCCACACCGCGGGCTCCCTGGACGCCCCCGCCACCGAGGGGCGGCAGGAGCCGAACCCGCTCACCCAGCGCCTCGGCGAGGAGGACCCGCGGTTCGCCACCGTCGAGGACCTGATCGTCCTCAAGCCCCTCATCGCCGCCCTGCCGGAGCGTGACCGGCTCATCCTGTCGATGCGCTTCGGCGAGGACCTCACCCAGTCCCAGATCGGCGCCCGCCTCGGACTGTCCCAGATGCACGTCTCCCGGCTCCTCAACCGCCTGTTGAAGAAGCTCCACGCGGACCTCACCGCCCCGTAAGCCGGCCCCGCACTCCCGCGACGCCGCGCACGCCACCCACGGCCTTGGCCGCACCCGGGTGGCGTGCGTACGCTCGTGGAGCACACCCGTGGAGGGGAAGCACGACGATGCCCGCAGAGCAGACGATGCCCGCAGAGAACGAGCCCGCGACCGTGCCGACCACCGCGTTCCCCGACCCCTTCCAGGCGGGCTCCCGCCCCCGGCCCGACCTGGTCGTGCACACCCGGCACACCGACACCCGGGCGGCCGTCTGCGCGCTGGCGGGCGACCTCGACATCGAGGGCCTGGAGCCCGCCAGGAACGCGCTCGACGACCTGGTGGCCCGGCGCCCGCCGCTGCTCGTCGTCGACCTCGGACTCGTCGACTTCTGCGACTCCTCCGGCCTGAACCTGCTGTTGCGGACCCGCGTGGCGGCGATCGCCTCGGACGTCGGGTTCCGCCTCGCGGCGCCGTCCGCCACCGTGCTGCGGCTGCTCGAACTGACCTGCGCCGACAGCGTCTTCTCGCTCCACCCGTCCGTGGACGCGGCGCTCGCCGCACCGCTCTGACCGGCGGCGCAGATCCCGCCCCGACCCGGCGCGGTCGAATCCGGTCGACGGCGCGCATGATCCGCCCACGGCCGGGAATCCGAGCAGACGAAGCACGACCAAGCACCTCCAAGCACCTCCAAGTACGACCAAGCACGACGAATCACGACCAAACGCACGGAAACAGACGAAACGGACCACGACGCCGAAGCCGAAGGGGACCCCGCACATGACGACCAGCCGGGCAACCCTCGACGACGACCGGCCGGGCACCGGCCCCACGCTGCCGCCCGGCGGACAGCGCCGCCGCCTGCACCTGGCCGGGCAGCCGAAGCCCGTCGCCCGCGCCCGGGCGTACGCCGCGCAGGCCGTCGCCGACTGGTCGTGGCCGACGGGCGGCTCCGGCGCGGACGACATCGTGCTCCTCGTCGCCGAGCTGGTCGCCAACGCCCTGCTGCACGCCGGCGGCCCGGTGGACCTCGTCCTCGACGCCTCACCGGCCCGTCTGCGCATCGAGGTCACCGACCGCTCGACCACCCTGCCCGAACCGCGCCTGCCCCACCGCCCGGGCGTGCCGGGCGGGCACGGCCTCTTCATCGTCCGGAACGCCGCGACCCGCTGGGGCGCCCAGCCGCACCCCGGGGGCAAGACGGTCTGGGCCGAGCTCGACGCCGCTCCGCCGCGGTGACGTCGTAGCCGTCCCCGTGCGGCGCAACTACCGTGCCCTGAAGCACTAGTGACCCGAGCACCGCCCTGTCAAGGCAGCGGGAAGGATCCGTCAAAGTATCCGCCGCGGACGCCCCGCCCGGCGCGTCGAACGCTCCGACCCGCTAGCCTGGACCGCTTGTTCCCCCCGCGTTTCCCGCGGTCCCCGAGATCCCTCCGAGGAGCACAGCGCCGTGTCCGACAGCTTCGCGCACCTGCACGTCCACACCGAGTACTCGATGCTGGACGGGGCGGCGAAGAACGGCAAGCTGTTCGCCGAGGCGGAGAGACAGGGCATGCCCGCCATCGCGATGAGCGACCACGGCAACATGTTCGGCGCGTACGAGTTCTTCCACGCCGCCGCGAAGACCGGGGTGAAGCCGATCATCGGCATCGAGGCGTACGTCGCCCCGGCCTCGCGCTTCCACAAGAAGCAGGTCTTCTGGGCGCCGGGCGGCCAGCGCCCCTCCGGCGCCGACGGCGAGGGCGGCAAGGACGTCTCCGGCGGCGGCCGCTACACCCACATGACCATGTGGGCGCAGAACGCGACCGGCCTGCGGAACCTCTTCAAGCTCTCCTCGCTCGCGTCGATGGAGGGCTACTACATGAAGCCCCGCATGGACCGCGAGCTGATCGCCGCCAACGCGGGCGGCATCATCGCCACCACCGGCTGCCCCTCCGGCGAGGTGCAGACCCGGCTGCGGCTCGGCCAGTACGACGAGGCGGTCAAGGCGGCCGGCGCCTACCAGGACATCTTCGGCAAGGAGAACTACTTCCTGGAGCTGATGGACCACGGCCTCGACATCGAGAAGGACGTCCGCGAGGACCTCCTGCGCCTGGCCAAGCAGCTGAACATCCCGTTGCTCGCCACGAACGACTCGCACTACGTGACCGCCGACCAGGCCGACGCCCACGACAGCCTGCTCTGCGTCGGCGTGGGCAAGAACAAGGACGACCCGAACCGGTTCAAGTTCCAGGGCACCGGCTACTACGTCAAGACCGCCGAGGAGATGCGCGAGCTCTTCCGCGAACTGCCGGAGGCCTGCGACAACACCCTCGCGATCGCCGAGCGCGTCGAGTCGTACGAGGAGGTCTTCACCTACGTCGACCGGATGCCCCAGTTCGACGTGCCCGAGGGCGAGACCCAGGCCTCCTACCTGCGCAAGAAGATCGAGATCGGGCTGCAGCACCGGTACGGCGACAGCCCGAGCCAGGAGGTGCTGGACCGCATCGAGCTGGAGATGGGCGTGATCACCCCGATGGGGTTCGACGCCTACTTCCTCGTGGTCGCCGACATCTGCCAGTACGGCCGGGACAACGGCATCCCGGTCGGCCCCGGCCGAGGCTCGGCGGCCGGCTCGATGGTCGCCTACCTGACCGGCATCACCCAGCTGGACCCGCTGGAGCACGACCTCCTCTTCGAGCGCTTTCTCAACCCCGAGCGCATCAACCCCCCGGACGTCGACATCGACTTCGACGACCGCCAGCGCGACCAGATGGTCCGGTACGTCACCGAGAAGTACGGGGCCGCCTACACGGCCCAGGTGAACACCTTCGGCACGATCAAGGCCAAGGCGGCCGTGAAGGACGCCAACCGCATCCTCGGCTACCCGTTCTCCATGGGCGACCGGATCACCAAGGCGATGCCGCCGGACGTCATGGGCAAGGGCGTGCCGCTGGCCGACCTGTTCGACGAGAAGCACGCCCGGTACAACGAGGGCACCGAGATCCGGGCGCTGTACCAGAACGAGCCGGACGTCAAGAAGATCATCGACACCGGCCGGGGCATCGAGGGCCTCATCCGCGGCACCGGCGTGCACGCCGCGGCCGTCATCCTCTCCTCGACCCCGCTGCTCGACCTGATCCCGCTGCACATGCGGGACAAGGACGGCGTGATCATCACCGGCTTCGACTACCCGTCGTGCGAAGCCATGGGCCTGATCAAGATGGACTTCCTGGGCCTGCGGAACCTGGGCATCATCGACCACTGCATCAAGATCGTGAAGGCCAACCGGGGCATCGACGTCGACATCGAGAAGATCCCGATCGACGACCCCACCACCTACCAGCTGCTGGCCCGCGGCGACACCCTGGGCGTGTTCCAGCTCGACGGCGGCCCCATGCGCGCCCTGCTCAAGCTGATGAAGCCCACCGAGTTCGCCGACATCTCCGCCGTCTCCGCGCTCTACCGGCCCGGCCCGATGGGCATGAACTCGCACACCAACTACGCGCTGCGCAAGAACGCCCAGCAGGAGATCATCCCGATCCACCCCGAGCTGGAGGAACCGCTCAAGGACGTCCTCGGCCCCACCTACGGCCTGATCGTCTACCAGGAGCAGGTCCAGCGAGCCGCCCAGGTGCTGGCCGGCTACTCGCTCGGCCAGGCAGACCTGCTGCGCCGCGCGATGGGCAAGAAGAAGAAGGAGGTGCTGGAGAAGGAGTTCGTGCCCTTCCACGCGGGCTGCAAGGAGCGCGGCTACTCCGACGAGGCCATCCAGGCCGTGTGGGACGTCCTGGTCCCGTTCGCCGGCTACGCGTTCAACAAGTCGCACTCCGCCGCGTACGGCCTGGTCTCGTACCAGACCGCCTACCTGAAGGCCAACTACCCGGCCGAGTACATGGCCGCGCTGCTCACGTCCGTCGCCGACGACAAGGACAAGATGGCGGTCTACCTGGCCGAGTGCCGGCAGATGGGCATCAAGATCCTCTCCCCCGACGTCAACGAGTCGGTGGTCGACTTCACCGCCGTCGGCAGCGACGTCCGCTTCGGCCTCAAGGCCGTGCGCAACGTCGGCGTGCCGGTCATCGAGTCCCTGGTGCGCACCCGCACGGAGAACGGCAAGTACACCTCGTTCCCCGACTTCCTGGACAAGGTCGAGCTGGTCGTCTGCAACAAGCGCACCGTCGACTCCCTGGTCAAGGCGGGCGCCTTCGACTCCCTCGGCCACACCCGGCTCTCGCTCAGCAGCGTCCACGAGACCGCGATCGACGCCGTCACCGGGGTGAAGAAGCAGCAGGCCATCGGCCAGGACGACCTGTTCGGCGCGATGGACGCCGGCGACGGCGACGGCCCGGGCATCGGGCTGGACTTCCAGCTCACCAACCAGGAGTGGCCCCGCCGCCAACTCCTCGCCCTGGAGCGCGAGATGCTCGGCCTGTACGTCTCCAGCCACCCGCTGGACGGCGCCGAACACATCCTCTCCCAGAACCGCGACACCTCGATCGCCGAACTCCTCGGCTCCGGCCGCTCCGAGGGCGAGGTCCGCCTCTCCGGCCTGATCACCGGCGTGGACCGGCGCATCAACAAGGCGGGCAACGCCTGGGCGATCATCACCCTCGCCGACCGCGACGGCTCGGTCGAGGTGCTGTTCTTCCCGGCGACCTACAACCTCATGGCCGACCAGATGATCGAGGACAACGTGATCTCGGTCCGCGGCCGCCTCAACGAGCGCGACGGGTCGCTCAGCATCTTCGGCCAGGAGATCAGCACGCTCGACGTCTCCTCCGCCGAGCTCGGCACCAAGCCGCCGGTCCAGATCACCGTCCCGGTCTCCCGGCTCACCCCCCAGGTGGTCGCCGAGCTCAAGCTCGCCCTCCAGGCCCACCCGGGCGACGTCCCGGTCCGGCTGCTGACCACCAACTGGGACAAGAACACCCTCTACGAGCTCGGCTTCCTGGTGAACCCCGACAACGGCCTCGCCTCGGACGTCAAGACCCTCCTCGGCAACCGCGCCTGGGCGGGCGCGGCCGTGCGGGCCTGAGCCCGGTCGCCTCCGGCGGGTCGTCCGACCGGCCGGAGGCGACCTGTCCGTCGGGCGGTGGCGCCGTCACCAGGAGGTGGCGTCGTCCAGCGACTGCTGCCAGTAGGTGACCTTGAGGGAGTCGTCCACGTAGACGCCCTTCTCCGGCAGCGGCGGGTGGGCCCCGGCGCCGACGCTCCCGTTGCCGGAGGGGCCGCGGAAGTAGACGACCAGGGACGTGGCGGTGCGGCCGTTCGAGCCGTTGGTGCCGTCGGTGGAGGACAGGTCGACGGACGCGTAGCCGGACTCGCCGGGCTTCAGCGTGACGACGGCCTGCGGCTTCGACTCGGCGATGACCGGGGGCACGGACTGGTCCTCGCCGAACCGCACGGCCGGGTAGCCGTGGAGGTAGCAGGTGCCGGGGCCGGTGTTGGTCACCGTGAGCAGCAGGTGGTTCACCGGGCGGTTGAGCGGGGCGGCGACCGTCTTGGTGTCGGCGGCCTGGCAGGTGGTCGGGGCGGCGGGCGCGGAAGACGCGGAAGGCGCGGAGGTCATCGGCGCGGGGGTCTTCGGAACGGCGGCCGGGGTCTTGCCGGCCGCGCCGACGGACGTGGGAGCCGCCGGCGAGGCGGGTGCGGTGGCCCTGAGCGACGGGCCGGTGGACGTCGCGATGTCCCCGATGTCCCCGTTGTCGTTGCACGCGGCCAGCGAGAGGGCGGCGGCCACGACGGTCGCGGCGACGGTGATCGGACGGGTGCGGGAGGTACGGACGGACATGTGGTCGCGCCCCTTTCGGCATTCGGTCGGACGGTGCGTCCATCGGATGACCGAAGCCTGCGGAACCGTCCGTCCCAGCCGCCACGTCTGACGGGGCGATAGGTAGGGTGGAACGGCGAACCGGGCTCTGACCAGCGCGACTTGGACGAGCCCGGAACGCCGGAACGGGACGCGGGGGGATCGGAGGGGACGGGTGTCGGAGGGCACGGGGACCGCGGAGGCGGAGGACTTCGCGCGGTTGCTGAGCGGACTCAAGACCCGCTCGGGACTGAGTTACGGAACGCTGGCCAAGCGCCTGCACACGAGCACGTCGACGCTGCACCGCTATTGCAACGGCACTGCGCTGCCCAACGAGTACACGCCGGCGGAACGCTTCGCACGGGTCTGCCGGGCGACGCCGGAGGAGCTCGTGGAACTGCACCGGAGCTGGATCCTCGCGGACGCGGCGCGGGCTCGTCGGAGTGCCCCGACCGCACCTCCCGAGGCCCACGCGGAGCCGACCGTCGACGAGCCGGCCGTCGACGAGCCGGCCGTCGAGGCGGCGGCGGAGTCCACTCCGCCACGGCGCCGCCGGAACGCGCTGATCGCCTCCGCCGCGGCCGTCGCCGTGCTGGCCGCCGCGGTGATCGTCGTGCGTCCCGCGATCTGGGGTGCCGACAGCGATGCGGACGGACGGCAGGAGGCCGGCGCGACGGTGTCGGCTGGTCCGGCGGTTCCGGCTACGGCGGGTACGGCTGCCGCACCGGAATCCCCCCTCCCCGTCCCCGTCCCCGCCGCCTCCACCGCCGCGGCCGCCGTCACGCCCGCGCCGCCGAGCCCCACCCCCACCCCCACCGCCGAGGCGCCGGCGCCGCTCACCGTCGGCATCCGCCCGTACGTCTACGCCGACCCGTGCAGCCAGCACTTCCTCGTCAACAGCGCGCCCGCCCAGGTCGGCCCGCCGGCCACCGAGCGCGACGCCCCGCGCTGGGCCGCCGCCTACAGCGCGGTCTCCTCCCGCGAACAACAGGTCGCCCTCACCGTCCAGGGCACCGGAGCGGACACGGTCGTCCTGGAGGCGCTGCACGTGCGGATCACGGCCAAGGGCGCACCGCTCGCGTGGAACGACTACTCGATGGGGGTCGGCTGCGGCGGCGAGGTCGGGACCAAGTCCTTCGACGTCGACCTCGACCGGGGCAGTCCCGTGCTCGGCGGCCAGCGCGAATTCCCGTACAAGGTGAGCGCGTCCGACCCCGAGGTCTTCTACGTCACCGCGCACACCAAGGCGCACGACGTCCGCTGGGACCTGACGCTGGACTGGTCCAGCGGCGGCCGCCGCGGCACCGTCCACATCGACAACGGCGGCACCCCCTTCCGCACCAGCGCCGACGTCAACCGCCCCGGCTACGACTACCCGCTGGGCTACACCGACTGGATCAAGCGGCGGCTGGACGGCTAGCACCGGTCCGGCACCGCCCGGCGGTCACTCGCCGAGCTCGAAGGTGTCCGTCGCCACGCGGTACGGCCCGGAGGCGGCGGTCGAGGCCGGGTTCACCAGCACGACGAAGTCGGCGAGCGCGTCCTGCGAGGGCTTCCCGTCGACGGTGCTCCCCGGCTCGGCCTCCCAGTCGATCAGGTGGACGACCACCGAGTGGTCGCCGTCCGCCAGGTCGAGCCGAACCGTGTCGGGCCACGGCTCACCGGCGACGGCCTCGATCCCGCTGAGGCAGGCCACGCCCTGCGAGCGGAGGAGGTACGGTTTCGAGGACACGACGACGTACGTCGACTCGCGCTCGGTCAGCCGGGCGTCCGCGGCTGCGGAGCCGGCCCGGACCACGACGCCGAAGGCGCCGTCCGAGCGGATGTTGATCGGCACCAGCGCCCCGGCCCGGATGTGCCGGAGCCGGCCCTCCTCCTCCGACAGCTCCGGCTCCCAGCTCGCGTGGTCGACCACCCCGGAGAACGCGGCCGGGCTCCACAGCGCGAGCATGCCCGCGTCGGTGGCCACGGTCACGGGAGCGGCGTCGGGCCGGGGGTCGCTCATCGGGTTCTCCAAGATCCACGCAGCCCGAACCGGTCGGCACCGAGCCGGGCCATCCTGTCAGGGAGCCGGGCCGGCACTCGCCCCGCCCCCTCCTTCCGGACCCGTCACCGGCGACGGTCCGGTCAGGCCTCCGCCGGCGGCGCTTCCACCGGTTGCGGGGTGAGGCGCTTGAGGCCCTTGCGGTCGTAGTAGCGCGTCATCGCGAAGCCGAAGGCCAGGGCGGCCGCGAAGCCGACCGCGATCATGATCCAGGCGCGGGTCAGCCCGGCGTCGGCGCGGGCGTCGAAGTAGAGGATGGCCCGGACGCCCGCGCTGAGCTGCCGCATCGGTTCGAAGGCGCCCAGGAAGCGGTAGAAGGCCGGGGTGGCCTCCAGCGGGATGGTCGCCCCGGAGGAGGGCAGGGCCAGGGCGATGAAGACGAACATCGACACCAGTTGCCCGATGCTGCCGAACGCCGCGTTGATGGCCTGGACGCCGAGGCCGACGGCGAGGCAGGCGCAGTAGGAGAAGATCCACAGCAGCGGGATGTGCGAGGCGTCCATGCCGAGCACGACGACGCAGGCCACCATGACCATCGACGTGGTCAGCACCGAGATCCCGGCTGTCATCACCATCTTCAGCACCAGCGTCCGGGTCCGGTCGATCGGGACGGTGGGCCGGCGGGTGTGCCAGGGGCCGATCTCGCTGTCCGCGTAGCCGAGCGCGGTGTCGACGCCGTTGTGGACCAGGTTTCCGCCGATGAACCCGGCGAGCACCAGCAGCAGCGTGTAGTAGAACGCGCTCAGTCCGAGGCCGCTGTGCCTCCCGATCGGGTGGCCGACCTGCACCACCACTGCGACGGGATCGGCCAGCAGCAGCCGGGTGGTCGCGTCGGCCCCCGTCGCGGCCAGCTGTTTCCCGATGGTCAGCGAGGCCTGGTGGGCGGCGTTCTGGTTGATCTGGGACGCGAGCGAGGAGCCGAGGCTGCCCACGCCCGGGTTGGTCAGCACGGTGATGGTGGGCCGCGACGTCGCACCCGACGTGGTCAGCGCCCCGACCGAGGCCGTGAAGTCCTCCGGGATCACCAGCACGCCGTAGACCTTGCCGGAGGCCAACCGGTCCTGCGCCTCGGCCCGCCCGACCTGCCGCCACTCCACCGAGCCCGCGGGCGAGGCCGCGACGACCGCCCCCGTCACCTGCGCCCCGAGGTTCTGCTGCTGCCCGGGCAGCGGCGCGCCGGTGTCCGCGTTCACCACGGCGACCGGCAGGCGGTGCAGGTTGCCGTTCGGATCGAGGATGCTGCCCATGTAGAGCAGCGACAGCCCCAGCGCGACCAGCGCCGCGAGCACGGACGGGACCAGCCACAGCATCGGCCGTCGCAGCAGGGCGCCGACGCGCACCTGCGGGCGGGCGCCGTGGGACGGGGCGTTCGGGGAGGGCACGGTGGACCACGCTAGAACGACGCCGCACCGGTTCGGCGGCGCGACACGACGGCGATGGTCCGCGGTCGGCTGATCACCAGCAAGCAACCGCATCAATCAGGTCACATCTAGAACATCGTATGATGACCCAACTCCCGCGCTACGCGCGAAGAGTTCCATAGATGTTCCATTTGCCCGATTAATCTCCCGCTTCACACGCACGGAGCCACCCTCATGGACAACCTGTCCACCGTCGACGTCGACGGCGCGATAGAGACCCGCGGTATCGAACCCGTCCCCGACCACGAGCGCGGGGGCAGAGTCCGGGAGCTCTTCCCGACCTGGGTCGCGGCGAACATCAGCGTCCTGCTGCTCACCATGGGTGCCGCCCTGGTCGTGTTCAACCAGCTGAACTTCTGGCAGGTCCTGATCGTCGCGGCGTGCGCCGCGCTCATCTCGTTCGGCATGGTCGGCGTGCTGTCGGTCTCCGGCAAGTGGGGCGGGGCGCCGGGCGCGACCCTCTCGCGGGCCACCTTCGGGGTGCGCGGCAACCTCTTCCCCGGCGCGATCCTCTGGATCGCCCGGTTCGGCTGGGAGACGATCAACGCCGTCACCGGCGCCTACGCCGTGCTGACCGTCCTCGACCTGATGTTCGGCGTCAAGAGCAACACCGCGCTGATCGTGATCACGCTGTTCGCCTTCGTCGCCTGCACCTTCCTGGTCTCCGGCATGGGCCGCAAGGCGCTGAACGTCTGCAACACCTGGTCGACGTACCTCTTCGGTCTCTTCAGCGTCCTGGTGCTGGGCTACCTGATCGCGACCATGAAGTGGAGCGAGGTCTTCGCCAAGCCCGCGGGCACCACCGCGATGATGATCGCCGGCATCGGGACCATCGCCGCCGGCGGCATCAGCTGGGTCCCGACCGGTCCCGACTTCGCCCGCTACCTGCCGCACGCCGCGTCCGGCAAGAAGATCGTCGGCGTAACGGTCTCCGGCGCCGGCCTGGTCATGGTGCCGATGGTGCTGATGGGCGCCGTCATGGCGGTGGCCTCCCCCGGCCTGGCCCAGGCCGCGGACCCGGTCTCCTTCCTCGGCGACCTGCTGCCGACCTGGCTGGCCGTGCCCTACCTGCTCACCGCGATCGTGGGCATGCTGCTGATCAACAGCCTCTCCATGTACTCGGCCGGCTTCACCGCGCAGACCATGGGCGTCAAGCTCCCGCGCGCCCTGGCCGTCAGCATCAACGCCGTGATCTCGCTGGTCGGCGGCCTGCTGCTGATGCTGGTCGCCAAGAGCTTCCTGGGCTCCTTCATCACCTTCCTGATCCTGCTCGCCGTCTCCTTCTCGGCCTGGATCGGCGTCTACGCGGTGGACATGTTCCGCCGCCGGTCGCGCGCGGTGCGCTACGACGCCGCCGCGCTGATGGACACCAGCAGGAACAGCCGCTACTGGTACGCGGGTGGCTTCTGCTGGCAGGCGATGGTGTCCTGGGTGCTCGCACTGCTCTTCGGGCTCGCCTTCACCAAGTGCGACTGGTTCGCCGGCCCGCTCTCCGGCACACCGGTCGGCAAGTACGGGCTCGCCTGGGCGGCGACCATCGTGATCTCCGCCGTGATCATGGCCGTGCTCCCCGAGCCCCGGGAGAACACCCCCGCCGGGCAGCCCGCCGACATCCGGGCGGAGCAGCCCGAGAAGGTCACCGCCTGACCGCACTCCAGAACACCCCCGGACCGCCCGGGCACCGACTCCCCCGAGCCGGCGCCCGGGCGGTCCGTTTCTGCCCCGCTCAGGTACGACCCGGAGCCGAACGTGCGGTGGTACTCGTGCGTACGAGCCGGTGCTGCCGGTCGTGTCGGAGGTCCAGGCCGATGTCGAGGATCGGCGAGGAGTGCGTCAGGGCTCCGACCGAGAGGTAGTCGACACCCGCCTCGGCGTACGCGCGGGCCGTGTCGAGGGTCAGGCGGCCGGAGGACTCCAGCATCGCCCGGCCGTCGACCAGGGCCACGGCCTCGGCCGTCTCCGCCGGGGTGAAGTTGTCCAGGAGGATCAAGTCCGCGCCGGCGTCCAGGACTTCGGCGAGCTGGGTGAGGGTGTCGACCTCCACCTCGATCGCGAGGCCGGGGAAGCTTTCGCGGACGAGCGTGAAGGCCTCGGCCACGCCTCCCGCCGCCACCACGTGGTTGTCCTTGACCAGGGCCGCGTCCGAGAGGGACATGCGGTGGTTGACGCCGCCGCCGCAGCGGAGCGCGTACTTCTCCAGGGAGCGCAGGCCCGGGGTCGTCTTGCGGGTGTCGCGGACCTCGGCCCTGGTGCCTTCGACGGCGTCCGCCCAGGCGCTGGTGGCCGTCGCGATGCCCGAGAGGCGGCAGAGGAGGTTGAGGGCGCTGCGCTCGGCAGTGAGCAGATCGCGGGTGCGGGCGGTGACCGAGAGGAGTTTCCGGCCCGCCTCGACGCGGTCGCCGTCCTCGACGTGGCGCTCGACCTCGAAGGTGTCCGTGCAGACCACCGAGAGCACTGCTTC
The DNA here is from genome assembly GCF_042887925.1 of Kitasatospora sp. NPDC057904. Classification (NCBI taxonomy): domain Bacteria; kingdom Bacillati; phylum Actinomycetota; class Actinomycetes; order Kitasatosporales; family Streptomycetaceae; genus Kitasatospora; species Kitasatospora sp. NPDC057904. The sequence goes on along the minus strand of NZ_JBHVOL010000006.1, from coordinate 296,043 downwards.
GGCGATGTGGATCCCGGCGACGGTGCCCGCCTCGCGCGCGGTGAAGTCGCCTGTCGCCACGGCCTCTTCGGGGACCGTAGCGACCGTGGTGACGTCCACGCCCCCGGCCAGGTCCTCCCCGAGTGCCGTGCGCGCGATGTCCTCGACCTCGACCGGGTCCAGGCCCGCGTCCTTGAGGAGCCGGGCGAGAGCGGGGTCGAGGCCGCCTGCCCCGCCGCAGTCGTCGCTGCGGCCGTCGGCCGGGAGGAGGGGGAGGTCAAGGGTGCTCACGGTCACACCTCCTGGAGAAGGGGAGGAAGGGTAGGGGGGAATTCCGTGGTGTCCGTGGTGTGGACCGCGAGCGAGCGGTCCGACTGCAGCCGTACGACCAAGTGGCGGCGCCAGTCCGCGTCTTCGCGGTCCGGGTGGTCCTCGCGCCAGTGGCAGCCGCGGGTCTCCTCGCGGAGTCGGGCCGCGGCGACCAGGGCGCGGGCCACGCACAGGAGGTTCGTCGCCTCCCAGGCCTCGACGCCGGGGACGGCCGGCTCGCGGCCGTCGGGAGCCTCGGCGTCCGCGTCCGCCCTGATGGCTTCGAGGTGCGCGGCCGCCTCGGCGAGGCTCGCCGAGGAGCGGATCACTCCGGCGCCCCTCGTCATGATCCGCTGGATCGCGAGGCGGGTCTCGGGGGCCAGGAGCGGGAGCGTGGTGCCCTCGGGGATCACCGGGTCGGTGTGCTCGCGCGCGGTCGCCGTGATGTCGTCCGCGATGCGTTCCGCGAAGACCAGGCCCTCGAGGAGGGAATTGGAGGCGAGGCGGTTGGCGCCGTGGACCCCGGTGCACGCGACCTCGCCGCAGGCGTAGAGGCCGGGGACCGTGGTGCGGCCGCGCAGGTCGGTCCGTATGCCACCCGACGCGTGGTGGGCGGCCGGAAAGACGGGAATCGGCTCCGTGACCGGGTCGATGCCGTGGCTGCGGCAGACGGCGAGGATCGTGGGGAAGCGGCTCTCCCACATCTCGGCGCCGAAGTGGCGAGCGTCCAGGTACACGTGCTCGGTACCGTGGAGCTGCATCTGGCGGGTGATGGCCTTGGCGACGATGTCGCGGGGAGCGAGTTCGGCCAGTTCGTGCTGCCCGAGCATGAACCGGGTGCCCGTCGCGTCGACCAGGTGGGCGCCCTCGCCCCGTACCGCCTCGGACACCAGGGGCTGCTGGCCCCCCGCGCCCGGCCCCAGGTAGAGGACCGTCGGGTGGAACTGGACGAATTCGAGGTCGGCGATGTCGGCTCCGGCGCGCAGGGCGAGTGCCACGCCGTCTCCGGTGGAGACCGAGGGGTTGGTCGTCGCGGAGTAGACCTGGCCGATGCCGCCCGTCGCGAGGACGACGGCCGGGGCGCGGACCGCGCCGACGCCGTCGCGCCGGCCCTCGCCCATGACGTGCAGGGTGACGCCGGCCGTACGGCCTTCGGCGTCCGTCAGCAGGTCCAGGACCAGGGCGTTCTCGATCGTCCGGACCACTGCGGCACGGACCGCTTCGACCAGGGCGCGGGAGACCTCCGCGCCCGAGGCGTCGCCGCCCGCGTGGACGATGCGGCGGCGATGGTGGCCGCCCTCACGGGTGAGCTGGAGGTCGCCCTCGGGCGAGGTGTCGAAGTGGGCGCCGGCGGCGATGAGGCGGCGTACCGCGTCGGGACCCTCGGTGACCAGGGCGCGGACCGCGCTCTCGTCGCAGAGTCCGGCCCCCGCGACCAGCGTGTCGGCCAGGTGCTGCTCAGGGGAGTCGCCCTCGCCGAGCGCGGCCGCGATGCCGCCCTGGGCCCAGCGGGTGGAGCCGTCGTCCAGGCGGGCCTTGGTGACGACGACGGTGCGCAGGCCGGCTGCCGTGCAGCGGAGGGCCGCGGTGAGGCCCGCCACGCCGGAGCCGACGACCACGACGTCCGCGTCGATCGACCAGCCCGGGGCCGGTGCGTGCAGGCGTATGCCGGTCGCGGTCGGTGTTCCGGTTCCTGTTGCGGTCATTCGGTGCCCCCTCGAGATTGTTTCTAAATCAGAAACACGCGGTGGATGCTAGTGTTTCTGATAACGAAACACAAGGAGGACCATGCCGACACCGCGCCCAGGAACACCGGTTCGTGGATCGACGACCGGCCGTCCGATCATGGCCGCGATGGACCTCTTCGGCCGTCGGTGGGCGCTGCGCATCATCTGGGAGCTGCGGGCCGGTCCGCTCGGTGCGCGGGCGCTGCTGGCACGGTGCGCAGGCATGTCGTCCAGCGTCCTCTACCAGCGACTTCGCGAACTCTCGTCAGGCGGGATCATCGCCCCCTCGGCCGATGGCTACGAGCTCACTCGGCTGGGGGCGGAGCTCGGCGATGCCCTCCGGCCACTCGGCGAATGGGCGGCCACCTGGGCGCAGGCGCAAGAGCAGGACGATCGGGGTCCTGCGGGGGCATGAAGGCCGTCCCGGCAGGCTTCGTGCACCGCAGCCTCGGCGAACCCACCCGACCGGGGCGGGCGGTCAGGCTCGGCGGGCGTGGGACGTGAGGCGCTCGGCCAGAGCGAGGACGAGGTCGCGCAGTTCGGCGGGGCGGTCGATGACGAAGGGGCGGTCGAGGGCGGCGAGGACCGCCGGGAGCCAGTCGAGGCGCTCCACCCGCAGCTCGACGCGGCGCCAGCACTCGGCCGTCTCCTCCTCCCCCTCCTCCTCCAGGATCGCGACGGCGGCGGGGAGGTGGGCGCGGATCTGCTCGACCGTTCCGTGGATCCGCACGGTCACCTCGTGCCGGTAGTCGGCCGTGGCGAAGGCCGACAGCACCCGCTGGGCCGGATCGGGGCCCTCGGGCGCCTCGAACGAGCCGGGCAGGGGCCTGGCGTCCGCGATGCGGTCGAGCCGGAAGGTCCGGTCCTCGCCGAGCCGGGCGTCCCGGCCGGTGACGTACCAGCGGCCCGCGTGGGCGACGATCCCGTACGCGTGGAGCGTGCGGTCGCTGCGGCGTCCGTCGCGGCCGGTGTAGCGGATCGAGAGCGGCCGGTGGTGGCGCACGGCGTCGGCGACGGTGAGCAGGACCTCGGCGTCCGGGGTGTCGAACTCTCCGGGCCGGTCCGTGAAGGCGAGGGCTTCCATGAGCGTGTCGAGCCGGCGGGCGACGTGCTTCGGCAGCACCCGCCGGATCTTCGCCGCCGCCGTCTCGCCCGCCGTGCGCTCCGCCGCCGCCAGGCCCGTTCGACGGCCGGCGACCAGGCCGAGCAGCACGGCCAGTGCCTCGTCGTCGTTGAGCATCAGCGGAGGCAGGCGGTAGCCGGGGGCGAGCCGGTACCCGCCGTAGCGGCCGCGCACCGATTCCACGGGCACGTCCAGGTCGATCAGCTGGTCCACGTACCGCCGCACGGTGCGCCCCTGGACGCCGAGCCGCTCGGCGAGTTCGGCCACGGTGCGGGTGCCGCCCGACTGCAGCAGCTCCAGGAGTGTGAGGACACGGCCGGTGGGTCGGGGCATGTTCGCAGCCTAACGCGAATAGTGGACCGATTCTGTCCCCTATTTCTCCTAGCCTGCGACGTACAAACCCGTGCACGCCTCGTGCACACCTTCCGAACGGCCGAGGAGCCCGCCATGGAATTCGTCTCGATCCGCATCATCACCGCCGACGTCGCACGCCTCGTCGACTTCTACGAGCGGGCCACCGGGGCCCGGGCGGCGTGGGCCACCGAGGACTTCGCCGAGATCGCCGTCGGGGGCGCGACCCTCGCGATCGCCGGCACCCGCACCGTCCCGCTGTTCGCCCCGGGCTCCGCCCGGCCGGCGGCCAACGACAGTGTGATCACCGAGTTCCTGGTCGACGACGTGGACCTCGTCCACGAGAAGCTGACCTCGTTCGTCACCGACTTCGTCGCCGGGCCCGCCACCATGCCGTGGGGCAACCGGTCGCTGCTGCTCCGCGACCCCGACGGGAACCTCGTCAACTTCTTCACCCCCGTCACGCCGGCCGCCATCGCACGGCGGAAGGACGGCAAATAGGATTGCGCACCGCCCCCGTGAGCTGGCACGGTTTCAGCGCTTCGACGTGCGAAGCGTTCCGACGACCACGGGGGGCCGTCCATGACCACGTCCGTGCCGCCGGGCGGCCTCGCGGCCGGGTACGAGCGGCCGCCCTACTGGCAGCCGCCGGTGCCGCGGCGGCCGCCGCGGGACTGGGTGCTCGACGTGGTCCTGCCCTGGCGGCTGGCGAGCCGGCTGTACGGGCCCTACCGGATGATGCGGATGTCGGCCTCCGGCGTCGCGGCGCTGGCGGGGGCGGAGCTGCTGGATCCGATGCTGCAGCCGGTGGTCACGCAGCTGGTGGCGCAGACGCTCGACCCGCTGGTGGAGCGGCTCATGCTGGCCCGGGCGCTGCTCGGCCTCGGCCTGGTCCTCTTCGTCGTGCGGGTGGCGAACGGCGCCTCCGCCAACGAGCTGTTCCTGGACTCGTTCGGGGACAGCATCGTGATGCTGCTCAGCGGGCCGGCCGCGCTGCTGCTCGCCTGTGTGCCGCTGGTGCTGCTGGCCCGGAGCGGCACCAGGCGGCGGGTGGCGCGCCTGGTGGCCCGGCCGGTGTTCACCGGTGTGGCCACGTTCGCGGCGTTCCTGGTGATGATGAAGTCCGACGCCAACGCGTACATCGGCAACACGGTCGGGCTGAACCTGCTGGTGGCGATCTGGCTGCCGGCGTTCACCCTCCCGTCGGTGTACCTGATGCACCGCAACTCCTTCGCCGTGGGCGGGCACCCGCTGGTGCGGCCGTTGGTCGCGGTGCTGCTGGTCTGGCTCACCCTGCTCGGGCACGTCACCCTGGTCGACACCAAGCACACGTCGACGCACGACGCGGCCTCGGTGGCCGGACTGCTGGCCGGGCCGGTCGCGGTGACGGTCACCGCGGTGATCGAACTGGTGCGGCTGAGGTACCGTCACCGGGTCGGCTTCCGCGGGCCGTTGCCGCCTCGCCCCCCGCGAGAACCGCGCGGCCCGGCGGGAACGCGGTAGCGTCGGCCCTGCCCACCCCGGAAGGAGCCCCGCCATGACCACGCCCGCCTTCCCGCTGGAGCCCACCCCGATCCACGTGCCCGACGAGGTCCTCGCCGACCTCCGCGCCCGTCTCGCCTCGACCCGGCCGCCGGTGGACGAGGGCAACGAGGACTGGTCCTACGGCGTCCCGGCCGGCTACCTCCGCGAGCTGGTCGCCCACTGGCGGGACGGCTACGACTGGCGCAGGGCCGAGGCCGCGATCAACGTCCACGAGCACTACGTGGCGAAGGTCTCCGGCGTCCCGGTGCACTTCCTGCGCGAGGCCGGCCGCGGCCCGCGCCCGGTCCCGCTGATCCTCACCCACGGCTGGCCGTGGACGTTCTGGCACTGGTCGAAGGTGATCGGGCCGCTCGCCGACCCGGCGGCCTTCGGCGGGGACCCGGCCGACGCGTTCGACGTCATCGTGCCGTCCCTGCCCGGCTTCGGCTTCCCCGGGCCGCTCACCGGCTTTCCGGACGTCAACTTCTGGAAGGTCGCCGACCTCTGGCACACCCTGATGACCGAGACCCTGGGGTACGGGAAGTACGCCGCCGGGGGCTGCGACATCGGCGCGCTCGTCTCCAGCCAGCTCGGCCACAAGTACGCCGACGAGCTGTACGGCATCCACATCGGCTCCGGCCTGCCGCTCGACTTCTTCAACGGTCCCCGCGCCTGGGACTTCGCCCGGAACCGGCCCCTCACCGACGAGCAGCCCGCCGACGTCCGCGCGCGCATCGTCGAGCAGGACCACCGCTGGGCGTCGCACCTCGCCGTGCACGTGCTCGACGGTGCCACCCTGGCCCACGGGCTGGGCGACTCGCCCGCCGGGCTGCTCGCCTGGCTGCTGGAGCGGTGGAACGCCTGGAGCGACAACGGCGGCGACGTCGAGTCCGTCTTCAGCAGGGACGACCTGCTCACGCACGCCACGATCTTCTGGGTGAACAACTCCACCGCCACGTCGATGCGTTACTACGCCAACGCCAACCGCTACCCGTGGTCCCCCGCCCACGACCGCGCCCCGGCCGTGGAGGCCCCGGTCGGCCTCACCTTCGTCACGCACGAGAACCCGCCGGGCGTCCACACCGCGGACGAGCGCGTCCGGGCGTTCGAAACCGGCCCGCAGGCCGCCTGGTTCAACCACGTCAACGTCAACGCCCATGACCACGGCGGCCACTTCATCCCCTGGGAGAACCCCGACGCCTGGGTCGACGACCTGCGCCGGACGTTCCGCGGCCGCCGGCCCTGAACGCCCCGGCGGGCTCAGGCGCCGTCGTTCAGGTCGGCGCGCGTCCGCAGGAACGCGAGGTACTCGGGGTCCCCTCTCAAGACTCGCACGCGGTGCCCATCCTCCCCTGAGCTACGCGCCGGGGACGTCCGGGGTCCGGGACGACGGGCGGGGGCGCAGGACCGGGAGGGCGGAGAGGACGGCCGCCGTCGCGGCGCCGAGGGCGGCCAGGGCGAGGACCGTCCAGAGCGACGGGGCCCGCGCGATGCCCGCGCCGATGCCGCCCAGCTCGCCCTGGCGGTCGATCAGCCACCGGACGATCGGGATGCCGGCGGCGGCCCCGGCGGCGACCGTGGGCAGGGCGATGGCCGTGCCGCGCACGGCCAGCACGACGGCCGACTGGCCCGGGGTCAGGCCGAGCGCCCGCAGCAGGCCGAGGTCGCGGCGCCGCTCGTGGAAGCCCGCCGCGGCCGTGGTGAGCAGCTCCACCAGGCAGATGAGGGCGAGCAGGAGCAGCAGCCCGACCACACTGGCCCGCAGCGCGCCGGGGCGGGTGACCGGGCCGGCCGGGAGGCGCAGCTCGACCTGCCCGGCGAGTCCGGCGCGGGCGGGGAGGTCGCGCTGGACCTCGGCCGGGTCGTGGCCGGGGCGCAGCGCGAGCTGCCAGAAGTCGGGGCGGGTGGGGTCGCCGGGCCGGTCGAGGGTGTCGAAGCCGGTGGAAAGGACGCGGCCGCCGTGCTCGGGTTCGAGGTCGCGCCCGACGACGTGCAGGATGCGCGGGGTGCCGCCGGTGGTGACGCGCACCCACTGGCCGACCTTGGCGCCGAGCAGGTCGAGGGCGCCCTGGCCGGCGACGGCCTCGTCGGTCGCGCGGATCGCCCGGCCCTCGACGACGGCGTACGGGTAGGGCGCGTCGGTGGTGCCGACGGCGCGGAGGGTGAGCGTCGCTGACTGGCCGGGCGCGAGGGCCTGCATCTCGCTGCCGGGGTAGGCGCCGCGGACGGCGGGGTCGGCGGCCAGGGCGGCGGCAAGCCCGGCGTCGTCCGGCGTGCGTTCGGGGCTGGCCCGGCGGGCCGTGACGGACGGGGCGGTGACGCCGCCGTCGGGGCGGGTGACGGCGTCGAGCGTGGCCCAGGTGCTCAGGGCCAGGGTGGCGGCGACGACCGGGACGGTGAGCCGGACGGCGCTGACGACCAGGCCGGAGCGCCGGCGCAGCACGCCGCCGAGGCCGAGGACGAGGGCGGGCGGCAGCCGCCGCAGCGGGCCGAGGCGGACCGGGCGGGCCGTCATGGCGGGCGGTCGGGTGCCGTCGGTCGGCGGGACGGGGGCGACCCGGGCGGCGCGCAGGGCGGGCAGGGCGGCGGCGGCCCCGACGGCGGCGAGCGCGGCGGCCATGACGCCGACGGTGGCGGCGGTGCCGCCGGGGACGAGCCGGTGGAGGACGTCCGTCCCGCCGCCGAGGGCCGGGACGGCGCGCGCGGCGATCGCGGCGCCGCCCGCGCCGAGCAGGACGCCGGTGCCGGCCAGGAGCAATTGTTCGGCGATGAACATCCAGGCGACCTGGCCGGCGGTGAAGCCGAGCGCCTTGAGCAGGGCGATGTCGCCGGTCCTGGTGCGGATCCGGCCGCCGGCCGCGCCGGCCACCGCGAGGGCGGCGGAGACCAGTGCGGCCAGGCCGCAGAGCCCGAGCAGGAGGCCGGCGAGCCGGTCGTCCTGCTGCCGCGCGTCGCGGGCGTCGAGCCAGGTGGTGATCCGGGAGACCCGGTCGGCGCCGAGGAGGCTGACCGCCCGCTGGGCGGTGTAGGCGGCGTCGGAGGGGTGGGCGAGGCGCAGTCCGAGGGTGAGGCCCTGGGCCGCCCGGTCCGGCTGGACGAGGTCGAGGGTGGCGGGCAGGGTCCAGCCGAGGTCGTAGCCGGCGGCCTGGCTGGGCAGTTGGTCGGGGCTGTCGGCGATGCCGAGGACGCGCAGTTCGACCGGGCCGCCGTGGCCGTCGAGGACGGTCAGGCGGTCCCCGGGGCGGGCCCAGGCGGCGTCGGCCGCGGACTGTTCGAGCACGATGCCGTGGACGTCGGACGGGTCGAGCCAGCTGCCGGAGCGCAGCAGCGGGCGGGGCGCGTCCGGGGTGTCACCGCGCAGCACGAGCGTGGTGCGGTCGGTGGGGCCCGCGGTGGCGGCGCCGTCGGGGCGGCGGCCGACGAGGGTGGTCTCGGCCGTGTGCTGGGGCGGGGAGACGGCGACGACGCCGGGTTCGCGCGCGAGCAGGGCGGCGGACGGTCCGTCGTCCCCGGCCTGGGCGCTCTCGGCCCCGGCGGCCCCGGCGGCCTGGGCGGTCGCGGACGGTCGCAGGTCGATCCGGACGTCGGGCGATCCGGCGGCCTGGAACTGGCGCTGCCACGGGTCGGCGGCGGCGCCGAGCAGGGCTCCGGCGAGCAGGAGGGCCGCGGCGGTGCCGCCGGTGGCGAGGACGACGAGCAGGGCGTGGACGCGGTGCGAGCGCAGGTCGGCGCGGATCCAGCGGAGGAGGGCGCGCACCGGCTCAGCCGCCGAAGTCGATGATGTCGCGGACCCCGATGGCGCCGCGCCGCGCGGCCGGGGGCTCCTCGACCCGGGCGTCGTCGGCGATCCGGCCGTCGAAAAGGCTGACGACGCGGTCGGCGGTGCTGGCGGCCCGGGCGTCGTGGGTGACGAGCACGATCGTGGTGCCCTGCTCGTGGTAGCGGGTGAGCAGGGCGAGGACGTCGCGGGTGCTGCGGCTGTCGAGGTTGCCGGTGGGCTCGTCGGCGAGGAGCAGGTCGGGCCGGTTGACCAGGGCGCGGGCCAGGGCGACGCGCTGGCGTTCGCCACCGGAGAGTTCGCCGGGCCCGGCGGCGGCCTTGTGGGCGAGGCCGAGCTCCTCCAGGAGTTCCTGGCGGCGTTCGCGGGCGGTGCGGGCCGGCAGGCCGGCGAGGACGGCGGTCAGTTCGATGTTGTCGGCGACGGAGAAGTCCGAGAGGAGGTTGCCGCTCTGGAAGACGATGCCGTAGTGGCGCCGGCGCAGGCGGGCCCAGGCGGCCTCGCGCAGCCCGTCGACCCGGCGGCCGTCGAGCCGCAGCTCGCCCTCGTCGGGGCGCAGCAGGCCGGCGAGGAGGTGCAGCAGCGTGGACTTGCCGGCGCCGGAGGGGCCGGTGACGGCGACGAACTCGCCCCGGTCGATCCGCAGGCTGATGCCGCGGGCGGCGGGTATCAGGGTCGAGCCGCTCAGGTGCGAGCGCACCAGGGCGTCGGCGGCCAGCAGCGGCGGTATCGGCTCCGAGCCGCTCACGTGAGTTCCTCCTGGCAACGCTCCAGCCAGTCGAGGTCGGCCTGCAGGTGCAGGACGGCGCCCTCGATCAGCAGCAGCGAGGTCCGGTTGCCGCGTTCGGTGGCGGCCAGTTTGTTGAGTCCGCGCATCGTGTTGATGCAGTGCCGGCGCTGGTTGTTGATCAGCGTCAGCCGATCGGCGAGGTCGGTGCCTTCGGCGAGGATCAGCTTCATGAAGAACTCGTCCCTGACCCTCGGCCCTTCGGTGGGGGCCTCGAACCAGCCGGCGAGTTCCGCGGTGCCCTTCTCGGTGATCTCGTAGACCTTCTTGTCCGGTCTGCCCTCCTGCGTCACCTCGGTGCCGCGGATCAGTCCGGACTTCTCCAGTCGGCTCAGGGTCACGTAGATCTGGCCGATGTTCGGCTGAGGGTACGCCGCGCCGAAGGTCTGCTCAAGCCCCTGCTTGAGCTCGTACCCGTAGGCGGGCTGCCGGGCCAGCAGCGCCAGCAGCTGATGGCGCACCGGGCGTCACCTCTTCCTTGGTCTTCCGTCGTCGCTGGTTACACCTCGGTCACACAGTACGGGCAGGTGGGCGCCGTTGAGCAGGGAGGCCGTATAAAGGGACGTGCGTCGGCGCCCCACCCGCGCCGACCCGATGAAGGAGCTCCATGGCAGACCGGCCGCCCACCGGGCCCCACGCGGGCCGCCGTCGCGTGACGCGCGCGCTGGTGGGCGGGGCGGCGGTGCTCGCGGCCGGGGGCGCGTCCGCCTGGTACGGCCTGGCCGGGCGCTCGCACGCGGCGGGCGATCCACAGGGCGTCGGGCCGGTCACGCTGGCCACCGGCCGGGACACCACGCACTACCTGGGCGGGCTGCTGGCCGACTGGAACGCCGAGCACCCGGACCAGCCGGCCGAGCTGGTCGAGCTGCCGGCGGCGGCGGACGAGGTGCACGCCCAGCTGGCCGGGGAGCTGTCGGCCGGCGGCAGCCGTTTCGACGTGCTCAACATCGACGTCGTGTGGACGGCCGAGTTCGCGGCCCGCCGCTGGACGGCGGCGCTGGACGAGGCGGAGTTCGCGCTGGACGGCCTCCTCCCGCCGGTCGTCGGCACCGGACGGTACGACGGGCGGCTGTACGCGGTGCCGTTCGTCGCCAACGCCGCCCTGCTGTACTACCGCAGCGACGTGCTGGCCGCCGCCGGCGAGCAGCCGCCCACGACGTGGGACGAACTGGCCCGGCAGGCCAGGACGCTGGCGCCCGCGCACGGACTGGGCGGGTACGCGGGCCAGTTGAGCCCGTACGAGGGACTCGCCGTCAACGCGCTGGAGGCCATCCGCTCGGCGGGCGGGGACCTGCTGGCGGGCGACGGCTCGGTCGTGGTGGACAGCCCGCAGGCCCGGGCCGGGCTGGAGTTCCTGGCCGGGGGCGTGCGCGACCGGTGGATCCCGCCCGAGGTGCTCGGCTACCAGGAGGAGGAGTCCCGCGCGGCGTTCGAGCGCGGCGGCCTGCTCTTCCTGCGGAACTGGCCGTACGTCTACCACGAGGTCGCCACGGCCGGCTCGCCGGTGGCGGGGCGGTTCGGCGTGGTGCCGCTGCCGGGACCGCACGGGCCGGGCAGCGGCGTACTGGGCGGGTCGGGGCTGGCGGTCAGCCGGTTCTCCCGGCACCAGCGCACCGCGCGGGCGCTGATCGGCTACCTGACGAGCCGGCGCGCGCAGTCCCGCGTGCTGACCGACGGCGGACTGCCGCCCGTGCGGGCGGACCTCTACACGGATCCGGAGCTGACGGCCCGCTTCCCGTACCTGCCGGTGCTCCGCACGGCGATCCTGGCGGCCGGGGCGCGCCCCGGCGTGCCGCAGTACCAGCAGCTGAGCCTCGCATTCAGCGAGTCGGCGTTCGAGGTCGTGTCGGGCCGCCGGAGCGCCGATGCGGCGCTGCCCCGGCTGGCGGCCGACCTGCGCGCCATCGTCGGCTGAGCCTTCGCGCCGGCCGTCTTCGGGGGCGTTCCCCTGGTTCCTGAGCACCTACTCGCGAGTACCTAACACGTATCTATGTCGAGCCGGTCTGGCTCGTTCGTAATCCCTGGAAAACCCTTTTGAAGCAGGGTCTTAACAGCGGACGTCTCTGCCTGCTATACCTAACGCGAATGCATAACCGTTGGAGTAGCGAGATGCCCCACACCCTCCCCGACGGCGACGCGGCCGCCTTGCCGCGCGCTCGGTCACACGCCCTCATCGCCCCCGCCGCCCGCCCCTGGTGGCGCGACGCGGTGATCTACCAGATCTACGTGCGCAGCTTCCGCGACACCGACGGCGACGGCGTCGGCGACCTCGCCGGCGTCCGTGAACGCCTGTACCACGTGCGGCAGTTGGGCGCCGACGGCGTCTGGCTCAACCCGTTCTACGTCTCGCCCCAGCACGACCACGGCTACGACATCGCCGACCACTGCGCCGTCGACCCGGTCTACGGGGACCTCGCCGAGTTCGACCGCCTGGTGGCGGACTGCCGCCTGCTCGGCCTCAAGCTGGTCCTGGACGTCGTGCCCAACCACTGCTCCAGCGAGCACCCGTGGTTCCGGAAGGCGCTGGCCAACGGCCCCGGCAGCCCCGAGCGGGCCCGGTTCCACTTCGCCGAGGGCCGCGGCGAGCACGGCGAACTGCCGCCCAACAACTGGCGGGCCATGTTCGGCGGCCCCGCCTGGAGCCGGGTCACCGAGCCCGACGGGCGGCCCGGCCAGTGGTACCTGCACCTGTTCACCCCGGAACAGCCGGACTTCAACTGGCGCGACCCCGACGTCGGCGCCCACTTCGAGGAGGTCCTGCGGTTCTGGCTGGACCGCGGCGTCGACGGCTTCCGGATCGACGTCGCGGCCGGGCTCTACAAGCACCCCGACCTGCCCGACTCCCCCGACCCGGACGTCGACGAGCGCACCCGCGACTCGGTCAACCCACTGGCCTGGAACCAGCCCGAGGTGCACGGCGTGTGGCGCCGGTGGCGGGCGGTCTGCGAGGAGTACACCGCCCGCGACGGCCACGAGCGCCTCCTCGTCGGCGAGGCCTCCGTGCCCACCCCGGCCGAACAGGCGCTGTACGTGCGGCCCGACGAACTGCACCAGGCCTTCTTCTTCCACCTGCTGCACGCGCCGTGGGACCTCGCGCACTTCCACCGGGTGATCGACGACGCCGTGCGGGACATCACCGCCACCGGCTCGACCGTCACCTGGGTGCTCAACAACCACGACCAGGTCCGCACGACGACCCGCTTCGCCGGCCAGGACCCGGCCTCCGGCCCGGCGCGGGCCGCGGCGGCCGCCCTGCTGATGCTCGCCCTGCCCGGCGCCGCCTACATCTACCAGGGCGAGGAGCTCGGACTACCCGAAGTCCTGGACCTGCCGGACGATTTGGTCACCGACCCGATCTTCCGGCGGACCGGCAGCCGCACCGGGATCCGCGACGGCTGCCGGATCCCGCTGCCGTGGTCGGGCACCGAGGCGCCGTTCGGATTCAGCCCGCCGGACGCCCCGGCCGCGCCCTGGCTGCCGCAGCCGGCCGCGTTCGCCGCCCACACCGCCGAACGGCAGCGGGCCGACGCCGGATCCGTCTACCACCTGTACCGCACCGCACTGCAGTTGCGCCGGGAACTCCCCCAGCTCGGCGAGGGCACGCTGCGGTGGCTGGAGGCCCCGCAAGGGGTCCTCGCGTTCGTCCGCGGCGAGGGCCTGGTGTGCGCCGTCAACTTCGGCGACACCTACGCACCGGCCCCGGTCGCCGGTCCTCCCCTGCTCGCCAGCGGCCCGTGCGTCGACGGCCTCCTGCCGCCGGCCACCGCCGCCTGGTGGATCAAGTCCACTTCCGCACAAGCGATCTGACGCCGATTCGTGCAACCACCCACCCACACGAAGGAAGCCTCGACGATGAGACTCCGCAGCATCCTCCCCACCCTGGCCACCACCGTCGTCCTCGCGGCCACCGCGACCGCCTGCGGCAGCGGCGGCGGCTCCGGGTCCGGCTCCGCCACCCAGGAGCTCAAGGGCCAGAGCCTGACCGTCGCCGCCGTCTGGAGCGGCACCGAGCAGGAGAACTTCAAGAAGGTCCTGGACGCCTTCACCGCGAAGACCGGCGCCAGCGTCAGCTACACCTCCACCGGCGACAACCTCTCCACCGTCGTCGGCAGCAAGATCGAGGGCGGCGACCCGATGGACGTCGTCATGGTCGCCCAGCCCGGCGTCGTCAAGCAGTTCGCCGACAAGGGCTGGCTCGCGCCGCTCCCGCCCAGCGTCACCGAGGCCGCGAAGAAGAACTACGCGAGCATCTGGTCCACGCTCGGCACCGTCAACGGCACCCAGTACGGCCTCTACTTCAAGGCCGCCGACAAGTCGACCGTCTGGTACAGCCCCACCGCCTTCCAGAACGCCGGCGTCCAGCCCCCGGCCACCTTCGACGACCTGCTCAAGGCCGGCCGCACCCTCTCCGACTCCGGCACCCCGGCCTTCTCCGTCGCCGGCCAGGCCGGCTGGCCGCTCACCGACTGGTTCGAGAACGTCTACCTCTCCCAGGCCGGGCCCGAGCTCTACGACAAGCTCGCCCGGCACGAGATCCCGTGGACCGACCCGTCCGTCGTCAAGGCCCTGACCACGCTCGGCAAGGTCTTCGGCGACCGGCAGCTCGTCGCGGGCGGCGGCCAGGGCGCGCTGCAGACCGACTTCCCCACCTCCGTCCAGCAGGTCTTCGGGCCGCAGCCCAAGGCCGCCATGACCTACGAGGGCGACTTCGTCGGCGGGGTCATCGCCTCCGAGCTCAAGAAGCAGGTCGGCACCGACGCGAAGGTGTTCCCCTTCCCCGCCGTCGACGGCGGCAAGGCGCCGGTGATGGGCGCCGGCGACGCGGCCGTCGTCCTCAAGGGCGCCAAGCACGCCGAGGCCGCGCAGAAGTTCGTCGAGTTCCTGGCCGGCCCGGAGGCCGCCGCCGTCTGGGCCAAGGCCGGCGGGTTCATCTCGCCCAACAAGGCCGTCGACCCGGCCGTCTACCCCGACGACACCACCCGCCAGTTCGCCAAGTCCGTGATCGACGCCGGGGACGCCTTCCGCTTCGACATGTCCGACCAGGCCCCCGCCGCGTTCGGCGGCACCGCCGGCCAGGGCGAGTGGAAGGACCTCCAGGACTTCCTCGCCGACCCCTCCGACGTCCAGGGCGCCGCCGCCAAGCTCGAAGCGGACGCCGCCAAGGCGTACAAGGGCTGATCCACATGTCTCTGCGTCCCACCCGCGGGGACCGGGCATCCGGTGGCGCCCTGCGGCGCCACCGGGGCCTCGCCCTGCTGTTCGTCCTCCCCGCGCTCCTGCTGCTCGGCGCCCTCGTCGTCTACCCCATCGGCTACTCGGTGGCCCGCAGCCTCTTCGACGCCTCCGGCCACCGCTTCGTCGGGCTCGACAACTACGGCGCCGCCTTCACCGACCACGCGACCCTCACCGCCGTGCGCAACAACGCGATCTGGGTCGCCGTCGCGCCGGCCCTGGTCACCGCGATCGGCCTGGTGTTCGCCGTGCTGACCGAGAAGGTCCGCTGGGCCACCGCCTTCAAGCTGCTCGTCTTCATGCCGATGGCGATCTCCTTCCTCGCCGCCGGGATCATCTTCCGCACCGTCTACGACGCCGACCCGCACCGCGGCGTCCTCAACGCCGCCGCCGTCGCCGTCCACGACACCTTCACCGACCAGCCCTCCTACCCGGGCGCCCGGCCGCGCCCCGGCACCGGCCTCGACCAGGCCCAGGGCGGCGACGTCACCGCACCGGCCGCCACCCGCGCCGTCCTGCTGCCACTGGTCGGCGTGCAGCCCGGCGCCGTCCCGGCCGCCGCCCAGGCGGCCCGGCAGCCGACCGGCGGCGACGGCGTCAGCGGCACCGCGTTCCTCGACTTCGTCCCGGGCGGTGGCGGCCGTCCCGGCCGGCTGGACCCCGGGAAGAAGGGCCTGCCCGGCCTCAAGGTCCAGCTCCGCGACGGCGGACGGACGATCGCCACCACGACCACGGCCGCCGACGGCACCTTCCAGTTCGCCGCGGCCCCCTCCGCCACCCTCACGGTGGTGTTGCCCGCCGCCGACTTCGCCGCCCCCTACCGCGGCGTCGACTGGCTCGGACCCGCCCTCGTCACCCCCGCCATCATCGGCGCCTACACCTGGATCTGGGCCGGCTTCGCCATGGTGATCATCGCCGGAGGCCTCGCCAACCTGCCCCGCGAGACCATCGAGGCGGCCCGGATCGACGGCGCCGGCGAGTGGCAGATCTTCCGCCGCATCACCGTGCCCCAACTCGCGCCGGTGCTCGGCGTCGTGTTCGTCACGATGGTCATCAACGTGATGAAGATCTTCGACCTCGTCTACATCATCGCGCCCGGACCGGTGCAGCAGGACGCCGACGTGCTCGCGCTCCGGCTCTACCTGGTCTCCTTCGGCGGCGGCAACGACCAGGGCCTCGGCAGCGCGCTCAGCGTCCTGCTGCTCCTGCTCGTCGTCCCCGTGATGCTCCTCAACGTCCGCCGCTTCCGCGGGAGTCACTCATGACCACCACCTCTCCTGCCCCCGGCGGGCGGCCCGCCAGGCCGCTCGCCGGCCGGCTCGCCGCCCTCACGCGCAGCGGGCTCGTCCAGGCCGTGCTGATCGTCGCCGCCGTGGCCTGGCTGGTGCCCACCGTCGGCCTGCTCGTCTCCTCGCTGCGGCCCAAGCAGGCCACCGCCAACGGCGGTTGGTGGACGGCCCTCACCAAGCCCGCCGAACTCACGCTGCAGAACTACTCGGCGCTGCTCGGCGGGGGCGACGTTCCCAAGGCCCTGTGGAACACCGTTCTGATCAGCGTCCCGGCCACCCTGCTCACCGTCGCCCTCGCCGCGGGCGCCGGGTACGCCTTCGCGTGGATGCGCTTCCCCGGGCGGGACGCGATCTTCGTCGGCGTCGTCGGGCTGCTGGTCGTCCCCGTGCAGGTCGGGCTCATCCCGGTCGCGAAACTGGAGGGCGCCGTCGGACTGTTCGGCACCATCCCGGGCGTCGTGCTGTTCCACGTCGGCTACGGGCTGCCGTTCGCCATCTTCCTGATGCGCAACCACTTCCTCGACATCCCGGCCGAACTCCTCGAAGCGGCCCGGATCGACGGCTGCGGCGAGTGGCGGATCTTCCGCACGCTCGCGCTGCCGCTCGCCGCGCCGGCCGTCGCCTCGCTGTGCATCTTCCAGTTCCTCTGGGTGTGGAACGACATGCTCGTCGCGCTCATCTTCGCGGGCAACGACGCGCAGCCGCTCACCGTCTACCTGCAGTCCCAGATGCGGCAGTTCGGCAGCAACATGGACATCCTCGCGCCGGGGGCCTTCCTGTCGCTGCTGGTGCCCGTGGTGGTGTTCCTCTGCTTCCAGCGGTTTTTCGTCCAGGGGGCGATGGCGGGGTCGGTGAAGTGACGCGTGCCCGCGGGCGTCACTCGGCGTCCGCGCCGAGCAGCGTCCGCGTCTGCACCTCGTGGAACTCGGGCTCGCCGTCCCCGCGCCGGCTCCGGACGGTGGCCGCCCAGCCGAGCAGGAAGGCGGCCGGCACCGAGACCACCCCGGGCATCTGCAACGGGAACCAGTGGAAGTCGACGTTCGGGAACAGCGCGTCCGGCGCGCCGGAGACCGTCGGCGAGAACAGTTGCAGCCCCACGGAGGTGAGCAGTCCGCCGTACACCGTCCACAGCAGTCCGGTGCGGTTGTAGCGGCTCCAGAACAGGCTGTAGACGAGGGCGGGCAGGATGGCCGACGCGGCGACCGTCACCGCCAGGGAGGACAGGAACTGGAGGTTGTAGCCCTGCGCGGCGACCGCGAGGGCGATCCCGACCGCGCCGACGGCCCCCACCGACCACCGCACCGCGCGCACCTCCGCGACCTGTGTCATCCGGCCCCGGCGCACCGCGCAGGCGGCCACGTCGTGGGCGAGCGCGGCCGCCGCCGCGAGCGTGATGCCCGCGACGACCGCCAGCACGGTGACGAACACCGCGCACGCGACGGCGGTGAACAGCGCGCCGCCCGCCGTCGTGCCCGTGCCGCCCTGCAGGTTGCCCGCGAGCAGCAGCAGGGCGGCCTGCCCGTTCGGGTCGACCGCCGAGATGAGCCGGCCGCCGAGCAGCGCGACGGCGCCCAGGCCGAGCACCACGACGGCCAGGCAGAACGCGCCGACCATGCCCACCGCGTGCCGGGTCGAGCGCCGGGCGGCGGCCCCGGTCGGCGAGGCGTTCACCCGCATGATCATGTGGGGCATGCAGGACGCGCCGAGGACCACGGTGAGGTGCAGGCCGACGAAGTTCAGCCAGCCCTCGGCGGAGTCGCCGAACCGCAGGCCCGGACGCAGGTAGGCGTCCGCCCGTCCGCTCCCCTTCACGGCGGCGGCGAGCAGCGCGTCGACGTCCCAGTGGAAGCGCGCGAGCACCGACAGCACGACCACGAGGACGGTGCCGAGGGTCAGCACGACCTTGACGATCTGGACCAGGCTGGTGCCCTTCATGCCGCCGAGCACCGTGTAGCAGACCATCAGCATGCCGACCAGCACGGTGCAGAACTGCTGCACGCCGCTGTGGGTGAGCCCGAGCATGAGCGCGGTGGCCGTGCCCGCGCTGGAGAGCTGCACGACCAGGAACGGCAGCGAGACGGCGAGCGTCACCACGGCCGCGGCGATCCTCGGCGCGGCGCCGTCCGCGCGCAGGGCGAGGACGTCGCCGAGGGTGTAGCGGCCGGCGTTGCGCAGCGGCTGGGCGAGCAGGAGCAGGACGCCCAGCGAGAGGGCGGTGCTGAGGGCGAGGGTGACCCCGTCGTAGCCGTTCACCGCGACGATCCCGGTGGTGCCGAGCAGGGTGGCGGCCGAGATGTAGTCGCCGGAGAGGGCGAGGCCGTTCTGGAACGGCGTCAGCGTGCGGTTGGCGGTGTAGAAGTCGGCCGTCTCGTCGCCCTCCGGGCCGACCAGCACGCACAGCAGCAGCGTCACGCCGACGAAGACCAGGAAGGCGATGAGCACCATCGTCTGGGTGCCGGCGCCCGGGGTGGCGGGGTTCATCGGGCCTCCGTCCGGTGGCCCGCGCGCAGGCGCTCGGCCTCCGCGTCGCACCGCGCGGCCGCGCGGCGGTCGAAGCGGGCGGCCGTCCACAGCAGCAGGGTGCCCTGCACGACGCCGAGCAGCATGCCGACGGTGAACTGCCCGAGCACCTTCGTCCCCAGCAACCCGCCGGCGGTGCACGCGAGCACCACCGTGAGCGCGAGGGGCACGCCGTTGAGCAGCGCGAAGCCGCGGGTGATCCGCAGGGTGCGGCGGCGCAGGACGGCGAGTTCCCGGGGGCTGACGGCCGGACGCGCGCCGGGCGGCGGGGTGCCGGCCGACCGGTGGCCGAAGAGTGAGGGCGACGAGGGCATGAGGGTGGTCCTTGCGTCCTTGCGTCGGTGTGTGGGCGGGCGGGCTTCTCTGCTGGGCGGCTGCGGGCGGGTTTCTCTGCAGACGGGCTGCGCGTAGTCCTCCATGATGGAGGCGCACCGGCGGGGTGACTCCTGTGCCGAACACAGAGTTCCGGGTCAGGAGTTGTCACGGATCACAAGTCGGATCACCGAGCAGGTCGCAAGGCGGATCACAGGGCCGCGTGCTCCAGCCGCCGGGTGTCCAGGGCGGCGAGCGCGGCGCTGAGCTTGATGCGGTCGCCGTGCTCGGCGGGGTTCAGGCCGGTCAGGGCGGCGATGCGGCGGATGCGGTAGTCGACCGTGTTCGGGTGGACGTGCTGCTGCGCCGCGACCTCGCGGCGGTTGAGGTTGCTCTGGAGGTAGAGCCGCAGGGTCGGCAGCAGGTCGGGCTTGTCGGCGATCGGGACGAGCAGCTCGGCGAGGTGGTCGCGGGCCGCGCCCGGGCGGGTGAGCTGGTGCTCGATGAGCAGGTCGTCCAGCAGGTAGGCGCCGGGCGGGCGCTGGAAGACGACGGCGGTGTCGCGCACCTCGGTCGCCAGGCGGACGGCGTCCGGCACCCGGTCGGGTGCGCAGACCGCGGCCCCGGCGGTGAGCGGCGCCCGCGCGGCGCGGCCGAGGTCCTCCATCGCGGCGGCCAGCCAGGGGCGGTGATCGGCCTCCGGCTCGGTGCGGGGCAGCAGGGCGACGCCCTCGGTGGCGGTCAGCTGCGCGAGGACGGGCCGGCCGGTGCGCCGGTCCAGTTCGGCGCGGATCCGCCGGATCTTCCGGCGGGCGGCGACGGCGGTGTCGACGTCCTCGCGCAGCTCGTCGCGGTGTGTGCCGATCGCCAGCGCGAGCACCAGGTAGGCGGGCGGCAGGGCGGTGCCGCTGTGGCGGGCCGCGGTGTGGATGTCGGTGCCGGTGAGCAGCGCCGACAGCATCGTGTGCCGGGCCGCGTCGCTCTCGCCGGCCTGCGCCTGGCGCTCCTCCAGGTATCCGGCGGTGACCTCGGAGACGGTGACCCGCAGGCCGGTGAGCAGCGTCCGGTAGGCGATGCCCACCTCGGCGGGCGGCAGGTAGCGGGCCAGGAAGTCGACGCACACCTGCGCGCCCAGGTAGTAGGCGTCGACCACGGCCTCGATCGGCACGCCCTCCTCCGCCCGGCGGGCGGCCGAGGCGCGCTGGTAGGCCCGCCACTTCGGCTCCAGCGGCCGGCCCGTGCGCAGCGACTGGGCGATGCCGCGGATGCTCTGCTCGGTGACGCGGCTGACGTCGTGCTCCAACTGCTCGCCGGGCAGCCGCCCGTACACCGGTTGCTCGGCCAGCAACCGCGCGGTTATCTCCGCCTTCAGCCGCGGCAGGTCGGCCAGCAGCCCCTCCGCCATGACCTCCCCGGTCGCCGGGTCACACACGCTGTCATCCGTCACAACCACGCCTTCCGCTCGCCCGTCACGCACACCCTCCCCCGCACCGGCGGGAGTTGGCCGACCTGCATGCTAGGCGCGCGGCCGGACATCGGACCGTGTGACGCGTGGCACGGTCACGAAATCGGCACTCTCGGAGGCGGCGAGTGCCGCTCCGGGCCGGCCGGCGTCATGACCCGTCACAGGGCGTACCGCCCGCTTCGGCCGCGTCCGGGGTTCCGTGCGCCATGCTGGAGGCCGTGCTGCGACTCCTGATGACCTCGGACACCCACCTGCCCACGCGTGCCCGCCGGCTGCCGCCGGTGCTCCTCGACGCCATGGCGGACGCGGACGTCGTCTTCCACGCCGGCGACTGGGTGGACACGGACACGCTCGACCTCTTCGAGGCCAGCTCCGCCCGGCTGGTCGCCGTCCACGGCAACAACGACGGGGCCGCGCTGCGCGCGCGGCTGCCCGAGGTCGCCCGGGTCGAGCTGCAGGGCGTGCGCTTCGCCGTCGTCCACGAGACGGGGCCCGCCAAGGGCCGCGAGGAGCGGTGCGAGGCCCGTTTCCCGGACGCCGACGTGCTGGTCTTCGGGCACAGCCACATCCCGTGGGACAGCTCCGCCCCGGGCGGCCTGCGGCTGCTCAACCCCGGCTCCCCGACGGACCGGCGGCGGCAGCCCACGACGACGTACCTGACCGCCCTCGTGGGCGACGGCCGGTTGAGCGAGGTGCACCTGCACGACGTCCCGCGCCCTGTCTGAGGCGGTGCCTCAGTTCGGACAGTACGTCGTCGGCAGCTGCCACTCCGGCCCGACCAGCCGCCGCTCCAGGTCGTCGATCGTGATGCGGATGCCGACCGTCCCCGCGAGTCCGACCCGGAAGCGGCTGCGGGCCAGCGCGAGCAGGGCCGTCAGGCCGTACTTGTTGATCAGCGAGGTGCGGTAGCGCGCGGTGGAGTCCGCGTCGCAGAGCCGTGCCCGGGCCGGGATCCGGCGGCCGGTCGGGCGCCCGTGGGCGTCGCAGGGGCCGACCAGCACCCTGGGGTGGCGCCGGATCCGCTCGGCTTCCCCGGATCGGGCGGGGGTCCAGATGCCGAGGGCCGGGCCGTCGGCGACCACCCAGATCTGCGACTCCAGGCGGCTGCCGTCGTCACCGAAGGTGGTGAGCAGGAGATACCTGCTGTCGGAGAGCTGCTCGGTGCGGTCGTGCACGATGTCCTCCCTCTGGCGTGACGAGCCTGGGCCGGGTCAGTGGCCGGGGCCGTGGCCGCTGGTGATCTCGTGGTGCTCCTCGGCGGTGGGCTTGGGGATCTGGCTGCCCTCGCCGTAGAAGCCGTGGGAGAGCTTGGCCCGGGTGCGGGCGAGGATGCCGGCCTTGCGGGCCACGCCGTTCTCGTCCGTCCGGGCCGGCAGCCCGACCGGCCGGTTCTGCTCGTGCGCGGTGAGCCGGTGCAGTTCCGTGGGCGTGAGCTGAGCGTGCACCTCGACGAACTCGCCGTGCGGCAGGCGCTTGATGACGCCGGTCTCGCGGCCGTGCAGCACCTTCTCCCGGTCCCGTCGCTGGAGGCCGAGGCACCAGCGCTTGGTGACGATGAACACGGCCACCGGGAGGACGAAGAAGCCGACGCGCACCGCGTAGGTGATCGCGTTCAGGGACAGGTGCAGGTGGGTCGCGATCAGGTCGTTGCCGCCGCCCGCGAGCATCACCAGGTAGACGCTGATCCAGGCGGCGCCGAGCGCGGTGCGGACGGGCGCGTTGCGCGGCCGGTCCAGCAAGTGGTGCTCCCGCCGGTCGTTCGTCACCCAGCCCTCGACGAACGGGTAGACCGCGATCGCGCCCAGGACCAGCGGGAAGAGCGTGAACGGGACGAGCACCCCGAGGTTGAGGGTGTGCCCCCAGAGCCCGACCTCCCAGCCGGGCATGACGCGGATCAGGCCCTCGGCGAAGCCCATGTACCAGTCCGGCTGGGCGTCGGTGGACACCTGGTCGGAGCGGTAGGGGCCGTACGACCAGATCGGGTTGATCGTGGCGACCGCCGACATCAGCGCGATGATGCCGAACACCAGGAAGAAGAAGCCGCCGGCCTTGGCCAGGTAGACCGGCATCAGCGGCATGCCGACGACGTTCTTCTCGGTCCTGCCGGGGCCCGCCCACTGGGTGTGCTTGTGGTAGAAGACCAGGATCAGGTGCGCCACCAGCAGGCCGAGCATGATGCCCGGGATCAGCAGCACGTGGATCGTGAAGAACCGCGGCACGATGTCGTGGCCGGGGAACTCCCCGCCGAACAGGAACATCTGGATGTACGTGCCCACCACCGGCACGGCCAGCAGCACACCCTCGATGAAGCGGATGCCGGTGCCCGACAGCAGGTCGTCCGGCAGCGAGTAGCCGAAGAAGCCGTCCAGCATGCCGAGGAAGAGCAGCAGGAAGCCGAAGACCCAGTTGATCTCGCGCGGCTTGCGGAACGCGCCGGTGAAGAACACCCGCATCATGTGCACGAACATGGCCGCCACGAACACCAGGGCCGCCCAGTGGTGGATCTGACGGATCAGCAGACCGCCGCGCACCTCGAAGCTGATGTTCACCGTCGACGCGTACGCCTCGGACATGCCGATGCCCTTGAGGGGCACGTACGAGCCGTTGTAGACGACCTCGGCCATCGACGGCTTGAAGAACAGCGTCAGGTACACGCCCGTCAGGATGATGATGACGAACGAGTAGAGGCAGATCTCGCCCAGCATGAAGGACCAGTGGTCCGGGAAGATCTTGCGCAGGTTGGCCCTCGCCAGGGTGTAGATCCCCAGCCGGCCGTCCGCCCAGTCGGCCGCCCGCTGCCCACGCCCCGGGCTCTGATTCCGCGTCATGTCCACGCACCTCGGTCGAAAGTGAAACGGGGATAGCTCCCCGTATCAAGCCGAGGCCACGATAACCGGGGAGTGATCCCCGGTTCCAGGCGGGGTGGGCATGATCACAACGGTCGGCCACCCCGCCTGCGGACGGAGTGGCGCCCCTCACGCCTCCCAGAGGCGGTAGAAGGTGTCCTCCAGGTGCTCCGAGCCGACCGGCGCACCGGGCAGCGCGTGCGTCGCGCCGGCCGGACGGAAGGCGTCGAGCAGGAGGGCGAGCGGCCGGCGCCAGCCGTCCGGGTGCTGCTCCGTCAGGGCGGGCATGGCGCGCACCAGCGGGCCCATGAGGATCAGCAGGTCCATGGTGGTCACGTCGGTGCGCACCGTGTGCTGCTCCTGGGCGCGGGCGACCAGGGTGGCGACCGTTGCGGCGTTGCGCTCGGAGAGTTCGGCGAGGAACCGGGAGTCGCGGGCGGTCGCGGTGACCAGGTCGTTGAGGCCGCGGTCGCCGGCGACCAGGGTGAAGATCCGCTCGAAGTAGCCGTGCAGCGCCCGCCAGCCGTCCGGCTCCGCCAGGGCGTCGGCGGCGGCCCGGTCGAACACGGTGCGCGTGTCGGCGAAGATCTCCTCGATCAGGGCCTCGCGCGTGGGGAAGTGCCGGTAGAGGGTGGCGTTGCCGACGCCCGCGGCCTTGGCGATGCGGTCCAGCGGCACGTTCAGACCCTCCCGGGCGAACAGCTTGCGGGCGGCGGCGGCCAGGATCTCGCGGTTGCGGGCGGCGTCCCGGCGGCGGGAGGCGGCCGGCACCGGGCCGGCGGGAGAGTCGTTCGGGGTGGCGGGCATGACGGCGGCCTCGGTGATCGTCGCGGGCGGGCGGAAGGCGGGACAACGGGAGGAAACGGGCGCCCATCAGCCTATCCGGGCACCTCCGCGGGCTCGGGGCCCGCACGACGACGCCCGCGCCCCGGGCCGGGGCGGCCCGGGGCGCGGGGGTCAGCGGAGGGTCAACGGCCTTGCAGGGACTTGACGTTGTCGCCGAAGGTCCAGCCCTTCGAGCCGTCCCAGTTGAGGGACCACGTCATGAGGCCCTTCAGCGAGCCGCCGAAGGCGTTCCAGGACTGGCCGACGAGGCCCGGGTCCAGGTAGCCGCCGCCCGCGCCCGGCTGGGCGGGGAGGCCGGGGACCTGCTTGTCGTAGGGGACCTTGACCGTGGTGCCCTGGATGGTCAGGCCGTTGTTCAGGCAGGTCGTCTGGGCGGTGAAGCCCTGGACGGTGCCGGCCTGGTAGGAGTCGCCGGAGCAGCCGTACATGCTGCCGTTGTAGTACTGCATGTTGAGCCACCACAGCCGGCCGTTGTCGGCGTACTTCTTGACGATCGGCAGGTAGGCGCCCCAGATCGAGCCGTAGGTGACGCTGCCGCCGGTGACGTACGCGGTCTCGGGGGCCATCGTCAGGCCGAAGCCGGCGGGCATCTGGGCGAGCACGCCGTCGATGATGCGCTCCAGGTTGGCCTGGGAGGCGGAGAGCGTGTTGATGTCGCCGCCACCGGACAGGCCGGTCTCGATGTCGATGTCGATCCCGTCGAAGTTGTACTTCTTGAGGATCGGGACGACGGTCGCCACGAAGCGGTCGGCGACGGTGCCGGAGCTCAGGTCGATGCCCGCGGCCGCGCCGCCGATGGACATCAGGATCGTCGCCCCGGCCGCCTTGGCCTGGCACATCTCGGCGGGGGTCGCGACCTTGACGTTGGTGTCCATGCCGTCCTGCCACTGGACGGTGCCGTCCGAGAGGATCACCGGGAAGGCGGCGTTGATGACGTTGTAGCCGTGGGCGGCGATGCGGCTGTCGGTGATGGGCACCCAGCCCATGCCGGGGTGGACGCCGTTCGCGGCGCCGTCCCAGTTCTCCCAGTAGCCCTGGAGGACCTTGCCGGACGGCCTGGGCTTCGTCGGGCAGGTGTCGCCGGGCGGCGGGGTGGTGGGCGGGGCGCTCGTGGGCGGCGTGCTCGTGGGCGGCGGGGTGGTCGGCGGCGCGCTGGTGGGCGGCGCGGACGTGGGCGGCGCGCTGGTCGGCGTCGTGGCGGTGGGCGATGGGCTGCTGCCGCCGGGGCCGGTGAGCGACACGTCGTCCGCGTAGTACGCGGGCTGCCCGTACCAGCCGTGCAGGTAGACCGTGACCGAGGTCGTGCCGGGCCCGGTCGTGAAGCCGACGCTGAGCTGCCCGTACGACGCGTTGCCCGGCGTCCAGGTGGACGGGTCGCTGCCGCCGGTGCCGGTGGCACCCAGGTAGACGTAACTGCCCTGGACGTAGGCGCTCAGCGTGTACTGGGAGTTGGGCTGCACGCTGACGGTCTGGCTGCACTGGGCGGTGTCCTGGCCGGTCGGCGTGGCCTGGAGCGCGGCGGCGCCGGAGTGGACCGGGCTGCCGACGGTCGTCCCGGAGCCGCCGGTGCAGGTCCAGCCGGAGAGGCCGTTCTCGAAGCCGGGGTTGGCCACCAGATTGGTGGTGGCGGCCCCGGCGGTGACGGAGCCGACCGCGGCGAGGCCGGCGCCGATGACGGCGGCGGCGCTCACCCCGGCGAGGGACCGCCCCAGGAGGGTCGGCCCGTGCTCGGCGCGGCTCGTGCGGTTCACCTGGGGTGCGCGTGCCAGGACCGCGCGCTGCGGGCGTGGGCCGTGCGGCCTCCGATGGAACATGCGGTGCTCCCTTCCCGCCGAGCGTCATGGACATGACCGACACGTGGGGGCGTGACGCCCGGCTCTGGGTGAGGTGGGGGGACATGTGGGGCTGTGCCGGTCCGGATCGTAGGAGGGGCGGCAAGGCCCGTCAATAGGTCTGGACCACTTGCGGAGCGGTCCGGCCGAACACGCCCCGGACACCGGCCGAATGATCCCGGGACTTCGCGGTCGGCTGCCCGTTATCCGAGGAATGACCCGATATGGTCGGTCTGCCCCGACCCCGACTCGAAAGGCTCCCGCGTTGAAGGTGACCGAGATCATCCCCGGCTCCCCCTGCTGGGCACAGCTGAGCGTCAAGGACATGGACGGCGCCGAGCGGTTCTACGGGGAACTGTTCGGCTGGACCGCCGAGACCGACCCGGACCCCCAGTACGGCGGCTACACGACCTTCTCCCTCGGCGGCTCCCCCGCCGCGGGCGCCGCCCCGCTGATGAACCCCCAGCAGCCGGTGATGTGGCTGCTGTCGTTCGCCACCACCGACACCGACGCCACCTGCGAGACCGCCAAGGCCGCGGGCGCCCAGGTGTGGATGGGCCCGATGGAGATCGGCGACCTCGGCCGCTGGGCGCTGCTCAGCGACCCGACCGGCGCCCCGTTCGCGGTCTGGCGGGCCCGGGCCTTCCAGGGCTTCGGCGTGGTGAACGAGCCGAACGCCTTCGGCTGGGCGGACCTGTCCACCAGGGACCGCAACGCCGCCGTGGACTTCTACAAGTCCGCCTTCGACTGGCAGGTCTGGCCGAACGACGTCTACCCGATGGTCGGACTGGCCGGCGAGATGTTCGGCGGGGTGATGGAGATGGGCGACCAGTTCCCGCCCGAGATCCCGTCCCACTGGATCCCGCACTTCCTCGTCGCCGACGTGGACGCGTCCGCGGCGACGGCGGGCCGCCTCGGGGCCGAGGTCCTGCACGGGCCCGTCGACGTGGAGATGGAGAACGGCCCGAGGATCGCGGTGATCCGCGACCCGCAGGGCGCCGCCTTCGGCGTCTTCGCGCCCCGCACCGGCGGCTGATCACGCCGCTGCGGCTGTCGAACCACCCCGTGCAGGCCCCGGCTGTCGGACCGCCGGGGCCTGCGCGTTCCCGCAGCCGTTGCGGCCGCGCTTCGACGACGCCGGTCGTACGTTCACAAATCATCGGCCCCAAGGGCACATTTTCCTCACTTGCCGTCAGGACGGCGCTCCGGTTGAATAAATTCCGTTGAACCGGACTTCGTGCGCGACCCGTTGAGCATTGAGGGGACGCGCTCCGCCCGTCCGACGGCTATTCGAGGCCGGCCCGCCCGTGCCCGCACCGCTGCACGGAAGTCACCGAAAATCACCTGGAGTTCGTCGCCATGACGCTTCATTCCCTCTCCCGCCACGCCGACTGCCAGGTCAGACCTCAACAGTCCCCGCGCAATGACCGCTTCTTAACCCTGGGGTTACTGTGACTTCAAAGCACGTCTCCATTGCCATCGTGGGCGGCGGCCCGCGCGGACTCAGCATTCTGGAGCGGATCTGCGGAATACCACAGATCCCCTGGGAAAGCCTGTCGATCCATCTGATCGACCCGAATCACCCGGGTTCAGGGACTCATTACCCGAGCCAGCCGAACCACCTGCTCATGAACACCATCGCCGGCCAGGTCACGGTGTTCCGCACCGGTGACTCCAGCGCTCCCGGGCAGCCGGCCTCCGGCCCCGGCCTGGCCGAATGGGCCGGCGTCCCCGAGAACACCTACCTGCCGCGCGGCGTCCTCGGCCGCTACCTGGCCCACTCCTACCGGCTCCTGCGCCGACAAGCGCCCGACACGATCAGAGTCCACGAGCACCGGGCGAGCGCGCACACGCTGCGGGCCCTGCGGGACCGGTCCTGGGTCCTCAACCTGTCGGACGGCGCGATCGTCGCCGCGGACTTCGTCTTCCTCACCACCGGCCACGGGACGAACCACCCGACGGAGGAGGACCAGGCGGTCCAGCAGTTCGTCGCCGACCACCACCGGGCCAACCCCCGGCTGCGGTACGTCCGCAACTGCTACCCGCTGCAGAAACTCGACACCATCGAAGCCGGCGCGCGCGTCGCGGTGCGCGGCATGGGGCTGTCGGCGATCGACGCCGTCGCCAGTCTGACCGTCGGCCGCGGCGGACGGTTCGTCACGGGGGCGGACGGGGAGCCCGTCTACCGTCCGAGCGGCGACGAACCCCGGATCCACGTCTACTCGCGCAGTGGCCGGGTCTTCTCTCCCCGGGCCGTCAACCAGAAGACCCCGGCGGACGCGCACCGGCCCTCGGTCCTGACGGCGGACGAGCTGCGGAACCTGCGCCGGACCCACGGTCAGCTCGACTTCGAGAGCCACCTGCTCCCCCTGCTGCGGGCCGAGCTGCGAGCGGCCGCCGAAGCCGTGGGAGGACCGGCGGACCTCCCGGAGGTCGACTCCCTGCTCCGCCGCCCCGAGCCGGGCCCGCCCAGAACGCTCGGCGCGTACCAGTCGGACCTCGTCGGCTTCCTCGCGACGGACGAGCGCCGCGCCGCCGAGGGGAACCTGAAGAACCCGGTCAAGGCCGCCGCCGACGCCCTGCGCGACCTGCGCGACGAGCTCCGGCTGGCCGTCGAGCACCGGGGGCTGACTCCGGCCTCGCACCAGCGGTTCTGCCGGGTGTACGCCCCGATGCTGAACGCCGTGGCGGCCGGGCCGCCCGCCTCCAGGTCGCGCGAGTGGCGCGCCCTGTTCGCCGCCGGGGTCCTGCACCTCGGCGCGGGCCCCGGGGCGACGGCCCGACTCGACCCGGAGAGCGCCGAGTTCGTCCTCGACAGCGCCCTGCAGTCCTCACCGCCCACCCGCTTCGACGTGCTCGTCGGGGCGAGCGTCGACCCGTTCCTGCCCGAGCACGACGCCTCGCCGCTGACGCGGTCGCTGCTGTCGGCCGGCCACGCCCGTCCCTTCGCGAACGGCTGGTTCCGGCCGGGCGGCTTCGACGTCGACACCGCCGGACGGCTGATCGACGCGGAGGGCTCGGTCGTGCCGAACATCTGCGCGCTCGGCCACATCACCGAAGGCGCGCACTACTTCACCAACATGCTGCCGGCCCCCGGCGTCGACTCCCGGATCACCGCGGACGCCGCCGCGGCCGTCCAGGCCATGGTCGACCACCTGCCCGCGCCGCAGCGGTCCCCGCAGCAGGCCTGACGGCCGGGACCCTTCCTCAAGACCCTTGGAGACGACGATGACCACCACCCAGCAACGAGCCCCCTGGATAACGCCGTTCACGGTCAAGGGCGACCACGTGACGCTGGTCCCGCTCGAAGCCGGCCACGAGGCCGAGCTCGTCGACGCCGTCGAGGACGGCAAGGTGTGGGACACCTGGTTCGCCGCCGTGCCCTCCCCCGACGGCATGCGGCAGGAGATCGAGTGGCGCCTCGGGCTCGCCGAGGAGGGGCGGATGGTGCCCTTCACCGTGCTCGACGCCCAGGGCCGGATCGCGGGCATGACCGCCTACATGAACGTCGACGCCGCCAACCGCCGGCTGGAGATCGGGCACACCTGGTACCGCAGGAGCGTGCAGCGCACCTCGCTCAACACCGAGGCGAAGCTGCTGCTGCTCCGGCACGCGTTCGAGCAGCAGGACTGCATCGCGGTCGGCTTCCGGACCGCCTTCTTCAACCAGCCCAGCCGGCGCGCGATCGAGCGGCTCGGGGCGAAGCTGGAGGGCGTCTGGCGCAACCACCTCGTCCTGCCGGACGGGACCCTGCGGGACACCTGCTACTACAGCGTCATCAACGGCGAATGGCCCGCCGTGCAGCGGCACTTGACCTGGCTGCTCGCCCGCGCCGGGTCCGCCTCCGAGTCCGCGTAGTGTCGACTGATCCCGACGCCGCCGGGCCGCTGTCCCCGAAGGCCCGGACGGCCGTCTTCCTGCTCGGCCTGTGCGCGCTGCTCACCATCTACTCCACCCAGCCGCTGCTGCCCGAGCTCGCCCAGGACCTGAACGTGCCCGTCGGGCAGGCCGCCTGGACCATCACCGCGACGACGCTGGGCGTCGCGGTGATGGCCCCCTTCGCCGGCTCCGTCTCCGACTTCCTGGGCCGCAAGCGGGTGATGGTGGCGGCGATCGGCGCGTCGCTCGCCGCCACCCTCGCCTGCGCGCTGGCCCGGGACTTCACCGCGATGCTGGTGTGCCGGTTCGCCCAGGGCCTGTTCATCCCGTTCGTGTTCGCGGTCGCCGTCTCGTACGTCGCGGAGGAGTGCACCGGCGCGGCGGCGCAGGGGGCGAACGCCCTGTACGTCTCCGGCACGGCGTTCGGCGGGTTCTGCGGGCGCTTCCTCTCGGGCGCGGCGGCCACGCACTTCGGCTGGCGGTCGTCCTTCGTCGCGATGGCCCTCGTGCTGCTCGTCACCCTCGCGGTGACGGCGGCCTGGCTGCCCAGGGAGCGGCGGTTCCGGCGCTCGGAGTCGCTGCTGGCCAGCCTGCAGGGCATCGGGCGGCACTTCGGCAACGCGCGGCTGCTCGGCACCTGCTTCATCGGGGCGGCGATCCTGTTCCTCCAGGTCGGATCCTTCACCTACGCGGGGATGGTCCTGGAAGCCCCGCCGTTCGAGCTGAGCAGCTTCGAGATCGGCGCCGTGTTCGCCGTCTTCCTGGTCGCGGTGGTCGTCACGCCGCTCACCGGCCGCCTGATCGGCCGCATCGGCAGGCTCAGGACCTTCGTCCTGGTCAGCGTCGTCTCCCTGGCCGGTCTCGGCCTCACCCTCGTCCCGTCCACCCCCGCCGTGATCGTCGGCCTGGCGGCGTCGTCCACCGGGGTCTTCTCCGGCCAGACCTGCGCCATCGGCTACGCCGCCGAGGCCGGCGGGCCCGCCAAGTCCAGCGCCGTCGGGCTGTACCTGACCTCCTACTACGCGGGCGGCAGCATCGGCGCCGTCGCCCCCTCCCCCCTCTACTCCGCCGCCGGCTGGGGCGCGACCGTCGGGCTGCTGGCCGCCGTGGTCGGCGTCAGCGTCCTGGTGGCGCTCGCCGCCTGGTCGGCCGGGGCCGGCCGACCCCATCGAATCGAGGAACCCGTTTCATGACCGACACGACCGACCTGAACAGCCGGGACACGTTCTTCTGGCTCTGCCGGCTGGACAAGGCCTCGACGGTGATGACCGTCGAGGAGGGCATCGCACCGCGCGAGGTCGGCGCCCGGACGGCGGCCGCGATCGCCAAGGTCGTCTCCGACGCCGAGGCACCCGGGGCCGACCGGCCGACCGACTACCTTCACGTCGAGCCACTGGTCCGGAACCTGGTGGGCCCCGACAGCTCCCGCATCCACTCCGGGCGCAGCCGTCAGGACATGCTGCCCACCGTCTACCGGCTGCTCCTGCGCGACCGCCTCGTCCTCGTCCACCGCGCACTCGGCGAGCTGCGCACCGGACTGCTCGCGCTCGCCGAGCGGTACGGGACGGCGATCGTGCCCGCGTACACCAACGGCGTCCAGGCCCAGCCGACCACCTTCGGACACCTCCTCCTCGGCTACGAGGCGACCCTCCGGCGCTCGGCCCTGCGCCTGGCCGAGGCCTATCCGCGCGTCAACCGGTGCCCGCTCGGGGCGGCGGCCCTCGCGACGTCGAGCTTCCCCGTCAACCGGGTGCGGCTGGCCGAGCTGCTCGGCTTCGACGAGCCCGTGCAGAACTCCTTCGACGCGGCCCAGCTCTCGCCGATCGACATCGGGTTCGAGGTGGCGGCGAACGCCATGACGCTGGCGCTGTCCCTCGGCACCTTCGTCCAGGACGTGCACGCGCAGTACCACCACGCTCGGCCGTGGATCACCCTGGACAACACCGACCTCCTCAGCCCCAGCACCCTGATGCCCCAGAAGCGCAACCCCGTCGCGCTCAACCGGGCGCGGCTGCTGGCCAGCGAGGTGATCGGCGACGGCGTCTCGACGGCACTCGCCGCGCACAACGTGTGCTCGGGCCTCACCGACTACAAGCGGGCCGAGGCGCAGCGGACCCTCGACCGCACGCTCGCCCTGCTCGGGGAGGTGCACGCCATCGTGGGCGGCATGCGGCTGGACGAGGAGGCCGCGCTCGCCGAGGTGCGGTCCGACTACTCGACGACCTCGGAGCTGGCGAACGTCCTGCAGCGCGACTGCGACGTCCCGTTCCACGTCGGCCACCGGTTCGCCTCCGCCCTCGTCACGTACGGGCGCGGCGGCGGGCTGACGGTGGAGCGGCTCGACTTCGCCGAGGCGCGGCGGCTCTACCGGGCGATCGCGGTGGAGTTCGACGGCGTCGACGGCGAACTCCCGTTGACCGAGGCGCAGTTCCGTGCCGCGCTGGACCCGGTGGACATGGTCGCGTCCTACCGCGGGCTCGGCGGCCCGCAGCCGGCCGAGTTCCGGCGGATGCTCGCGGAGGCCCAGGAGGCGGTGCGGGCCGACGCGTCGTGGCTCGACGAGGTGGCCGCCCGCCTGAGCTCGGCGGAGGCCGCACTGGAGGCGAGCTTCGGCGAACTGGCCGGGTAACCGGCCGCCGACCCGACCGGACAGGCCCGGACAGGAGTGGACAGTCGCCGCTCCTGCCGGGCCTGGATAGTGGACACCGGCCCGCACGAGTCTGTGCGGCATGAACCTCCACCGCACTCGGCCGGGGCCGCCGACGCCCGGCCCCCGGCCGGCGGCCGTGCTCACGGTGCTCGCCGCCGCGCAGTTCACCGTCATGGTCGCGACCTCGATCGTGAACGTCGCGCTGCCGCAGATCCGCGCCGGGGTCGGCCTGTCGGACGGCGGCACCACGTGGGTGGTCAACGCCTACGGCCTGGCGTTCGGCGCGCTCCTCCTGGCGGGCGGA
The DNA here is from genome assembly GCF_042887925.1 of Kitasatospora sp. NPDC057904. NCBI lineage: Bacteria > Bacillati > Actinomycetota > Actinomycetes > Kitasatosporales > Streptomycetaceae > Kitasatospora > Kitasatospora sp. NPDC057904. The sequence continues at coordinate 263,290 of NZ_JBHVOL010000006.1, read as the reverse complement.
CGGGCGGCCGATCTGCTCGGCCGCCGCCGGGTGCTGACCGCCGGCCTCGCGCTGTTCGCGGGCGCCTCCCTGGCGGCGGGACTGGCCTCCTCCCCCGCCGTGCTGCTCGCGGCCTTCGCCGTGATCGAGCTGCGTCGCCCGAACGCGCTGAGCCCGCCGTACCTGTTCGCCACCGGCCGCCTACGAGGACGGCCAGGGCCGCATCGTCCTGGAGGGCCCGACCGTCGACCGCGAGGGCTTCCGGCTCTCCTGGAACTGGTGGGTCGGCGCCCCCGGGCGCGGCACCGAGCCCAACGCCCGCTCCTACACCCGCCGTTGGGTGATCGACCTGGCGGCGGGCAGCGTCGACGAGCGGATCGTCGACGACCTCCCGGTGGAGTTCCCGACCCTCAACGAGGACTACCTCGGGGTCGAGAACCGCTACCAGTACGCCGTCTCCTTCCCCGACGAGAAGGGCTACGGCGGCTACGGCGTGGTCAAGTACGACCGCACCACCGGCGCCCGCCGCATCCACCGGGTCGGCGACGCCCGCCTGCCCAGCGAGGCCGTCTTCGTCCCCGCCGCCGGCGCCGTCCACGAGGACGACGGCTACCTGCTCACCGTCGTCTCCGACCTCAAGCAGGACGCCTCGCAGCTCCTCGTCCTCGACGCGGCCGGCCTGGACCGGGTCGCCGCCGTCCACCTCCCCCGCCGGGTGACCGCGGGCATCCACGGCTCCTGGATCCCCGACACCGCCCTCGACGGCTCAGACGCCTGAAACGCCGCCGGCGCGCCCTCCCCCACGGCAGGGGGCGGGCGCGCCGGCGGTGTCGGCGGGGCTACTGCGGCGTCACGTACGCGCCGGAGATGCCGCCGTCGACGAGGAAGGTGTTGGCGGTCATGAAGGAGGAGTCGTCGGAGGCGAGGAAGGCCACCGCGGCGGCGATCTCCTCGGGCTCGGCGAAGCGGCCCAGCGGGATGTGGACCAGGCGGCGGGCGGCCCGCTCCGGGTCCTTGGCGAAGAGCTCCTGGAGCAGCGGGGTGTTCACCGGCCCGGGGCACAGGGCGTTGACGCGGATGCCCTCGCGGGCGAACTGCACGCCCAGCTCGCGGGACATGGCCAGCACGCCGCCCTTGGAGGCGCTGTAGGAGATCTGCGAGGTGGCCGCGCCCATCACGGCGACGAACGACGCCGTGTTGATGATCGAGCCCTTGCCCTGGCGCTGCATGTGCGGGATCGCGTACTTGCAGCACAGGTAGACGCTGGTGAGGTTGACCTCCTGGACGCGCTTCCAGGCCTCCAGGCCGGTGGTGAGGATGGAGTCGTCGTCCGGCGGGGAGATGCCCGCGTTGTTGAAGGTGATGTCGAGGCGGCCGTACTCGTCGACGGCCCGCTGGAAGAGGTCGCGCACCGCGGCCTCGTCGGTGACGTCGGCCTGGATGAACAGGCCGCCGACCTCGTTGGCGGCCTTGGCGCCGGTCTCGGGGTCGAGGTCGACGCAGACCACCTTCGCGCCCTCGGCGGCGAAGCGGCGGGCGGTCGCCAGGCCGATGCCGCTGCCGGCGCCGGTGATGACGGCCACGCGGCCGTCGAGTCGCTGGGTCATGCTGATCATTCCTCCGTGGAGATGAAGACGTTCTTGGTCTGGGTGAAGGCGTCGAGGGCGTCCGGGCCGAGCTCGCGGCCGAGGCCGGACTGCTTGAAGCCGCCGAACGGCGTGGTGTAGCGCACCGAGGAGTGCGAGTTGACGGAGAGGTTGCCGGCGTCGACGCCGCGCGAGACCCGCAGGGCGCGGCCGAGGTCCCGGGTCCAGATGGAGCCGGACAGGCCGTACTCGGTGGCGTTGGCGATGCGCAGGGCGTCCTCCTCGTCGCGGAACGGGACGACGGCGACGACCGGGCCGAAGATCTCCTCGGTGAAGGCGCGGTCGTCGTGCCGCACGGGCGCGAGGACGGTCGGCGGGTACCAGAAGCCGGGCCCGTCGGGGGCGCTGCCGCGGAAGGCGACGGCCGACGCGTCCGGGACGTACGAGGAGACCCGCTCGCGGTGGGCGGCCGAGATCAGCGGGCCCATCTCGGTCTTCTCGTCGGTCGGGTCGCCGACCCGCACGCCGCGGACGGCCGGCTCCAGGAGCGCCATGAAGTCGTCGAACACGGAGGCCTCGACGAGGATCCGGGAGCGGGCGCAGCAGTCCTGGCCGGCGTTGTCGAAGACGGCGTAGGGCGCGGTCGCGGCGGCCTTGGCGAGGTCGGCGTCGGCGAAGACGATGTTGGCGCTCTTGCCGCCGAGTTCGAGGGTGACGGGCTTCACCTGGGCGGCGCAGCCCGCCATGATCTCCTTGCCGACCCTCGTCGAGCCGGTGAACACGACCTTGCGCACGTCGGGGTGGGTGACGAAGTGCTGTCCGACGACCGGGCCGCGGCCGGGCAGGACCTGGAGCACGCCCTCGGGGATCCCGGCCGCCAGGGCGAGTTCGCCGAGGCGCAGCGCGGTGAGCGGGGTGAGCTCGGCCGGTTTGACGATGACGGTGTTGCCGGCGGCGAGCGCCGGGGCGAGGGCCCAGGCGGCGATCGGCATGGGGAAGTTCCAGGGCACGATGACCCCGACGACGCCGATCGGCTCCTGGAAGGTGACGTCGATGCCGCCGGCGACGGGGATCTGCCGGCCGAACAGGCGCTCGGGGGCGGCGGCGTAGTACTCGATGACGTCCCGCGCGTTGCCCGCCTCCCAGCGGGCGTTGCCGATGGTGTGCCCGGCGTTGGCGACCTCCAGGGCGGCGAGGTGCTCGCGGTCGGCGTCGACGGCGGCGGCGAAGGCGCGCAGCAACCGGGCGCGGTCGGCGGGGGCCACCCGGCGCCAGGTGTCGAAGGCGGCGCGGGCGCGGGCGACGGCGGCGTCGGTCTCGGCGAGGCCGGCCAGTTCGACGGTGGTGATCACCTCCTCGGTGGCGGGGTTGACGACCTCGAAGAGGTCAGGTTCGGTCATCGGGCGGTCTCCCTCTGGCTGGCGGTGATGAACGCGTGGAACAGGCGCAGGTCGTCGGGGTCGGTCTCGGGGTGCCACTGGACGCCCAGGGCGAAGCGGTGGCCGCTGAGTTCGAGCGCCTCGACTGTGCCATCGGCACTGTGCGCGGTGGCCTGAAGGCCGGTGCCGAGCCGGGCGACGGCCTGGTGGTGGTAGCAGGAGACCTCGGTGGCGGACCCCAGGACGGCGGCGAGCCGGCTGCCGTCCGCGATGCCGACGCGGTGGCGGACGAAGCGGGCGGGGACGATCTGGTGGCTGTCGTCGGGCAGGTGCTGGACGAGGGTGCCGCCGAGTTCGACGTTGAGCAGCTGCATGCCGCGGCAGACGCCGAGCAGCGGCAGGTCCCGGGCGAGGGCGGCGCCGAGGAGCCGGCTCTCCCAGTCGTCGCGGGCGTGGTGGGGCGGGCCGGTGCGCGGGTCGGGGGTCGCCGCGTAGCGGGCCGGGTCGACGTCCGGTCCGCCGGCGAGGACGAGTCCGTCGAGGGCGTCGAGCAGGTGGCCGGCGCCGCCGGGCTGGGGCGGCAGGAGCACCGGGGTGCCGCCCGCGCGGACGACGGCGTCGACGTACGTCTGGGGCACGAGGGAGGCGCGCTGGTTCCAGACGGACCAGGCGGCGTCGTCCTGGTAGCTGCTGATGCCGATGAGGGGTCGCCGGCGGTCGTCGTGGGTCACAGCCGCTCGAATCCGCGGCGCCGCTCCCAGTCGGTCACCGCCCGCTCGTAGGAGGCGAGTTCGGTGCGCCCGGCGTGGGTGTAGTGCCGGACGACGTCCTTGCCGAAGGCCTCGGTGGCGACGGCGCTGCGCTCGAAGGCGTCGACCGCGTCGCGCAGGGTGGCGGGCACCCGGGGCGCGTCGGAGGCGTACGCGTTTCCGGTGAACTCCGGCTGGAGTTCGAGCTGTTGCTCGACGCCGTGCAGTCCGGCGGCGATCAGGGCGGCGACCGCGAGGTAGGGGTTGACGTCGCCGCCGGGGACGCGGTTCTCGAAGCGCAGCGACGGGCCGTGGCCGACGACGCGCAGGGCGCAGGTGCGGTTGTCGCGGCCCCAGGCGATCGCGGTGGGCGCGAAGCTGCCGGGGACGTAGCGCTTGTAGGAGTTGACGGTGGGGGCGAACAGCAGGGCGAAGTCGGCGAGGCAGGCGAGCTGGCCGGCGAGGAAGTGCTCCATGGTGCGGGAGAAGCCGTGCGGGCGGTCGCCGGCGAACACGGGGGCGCCCTGCTCGTCGCGCAGGCTCAGGTGGATGTGGCAGGAGTTGCCCTCGCGTTCGTCGTACTTCGCCATGAACGTGAGGCTGCAGCCCTCCTGGGCGGCGATCTCCTTGGCGCCGGTCTTGTAGACGGCGTGGTTGTCGCAGGTGGTGAGGGCGTCGGCGTACTTGAAGGCGATCTCGTGCTGGCCGAGGTTGCACTCGCCCTTGGCGGACTCGACGGTGAGGCCGGCGCCGGCCATGCCGTTGCGCAGGCGGCGCAGGAGGGGTTCGATGCGTCCGGTGCCGAGGATGGAGTAGTCGACGTTGTACTGGTTGGCCGGGGTGAGCCGGGTGTAGTCCTTGTCCCAGGCCTGTTCGTAGCTGTCCCGGAAGACGATGAACTCCAGCTCGGTGGCGGCCTGGGCCTGCCAGCCGTAGCCGGCCAGGCGGTCCAGCTGGCGCTGGAGGACCTGGCGCGGGGAGACGGCGACCGGGGTGCCGTCGTGGTGGACGACGTCGCACTGGACCATGACGGTGGCGGGGTGCCAGGGGACGGACCGCAGGGTGGCGAGGTCGGGGCGCAGCGTCAGGTCGCCGTAGCCGTTCTCCCAGGAGGAGATCTCGTACCCGTCGACGGTGTTCATGTCGACGTCGACGGCCAGCAGGTAGCCGCAGCCCTCGGCGGCGCCGGGCACGACGTCGTCGAGGAAGTACTCGGCGGCGACGCGTTTGCCCTGGAGGCGCCCCTGCATGTCGGTCATGGCGAGCACGACGGTGTCGACGGACCCGTCGGCGACGCGGGTGCGCAGCTCGTCGAGGGTGAGCCGGGGGGTGGTCATCGGGTCTCCAGTTCGGTGTCCGGGGCGTCGGGCGCGGACGGCGTGGACGGTGCGGTCGGGACGGCGTCGACGTGGGGCCCGGTGAACCAGTGCCGGGCGGAGGCCAGCCACCAGAGGCCGGCGAAGCCGACCACGACGGCCACGGCGACGGGGGTGTAGTTGAAGCTCTCGGCGTCGATCGGACTGGCGGTGGGCAGCATGAACAGGACGGTGATCACCGCCGTCCAGGCGACGGCGACGACGCCTATCGGCCGGCTCCAGCGGCCCAGGTGCCAGGGGCCGCGCGGGAAGTCCTCGCCCTGGCGCAGCCGCAGGTACACCGGGATGACGTAGGAGATGTAGAGGCCGATGACGGAGATCGAGGTCACGGCCGTGTAGGCGGTGTTGTTCCAGAGCGCGGGCAGTCCGAGCAGCAGGGCGCCGCCGGTGGCCAGCCAGACCGCGTTGGTCGGGGTCTGGGTGCGCGGGGAGATGCGGTGCCACAGGCGGGAGCCGGGCAGCGCGCCGTCGCGGGAGAAGGCGTAGATCATGCGGGAGTTGGCGGTGACCGAGGCCATGCCGCAGAAGAACTGGGCGCCGATGACGATGAGCAGCAGGAACTGGGCGCCGCCGGAGCCGATCGCGTCGATGAAGATCTGCGCGGGCGGGACCTGGGTGTCGCTGTTGAGCGCGCCGTCGTAGTCGCGGATCGCGAAGGTGATGCCGAGCAGCAGGATCCAGCCGGCGACCAGGGAGACGGTGATGGCGTTGACGATGCCGCGCGGGCCGGAGCGGGCGGCGTCCTGGGTCTCCTCGGTCATGTGCGCGGAGGCGTCGTAGCCGGTGAGGGTGTACTGGGCCATCAGCAGGCCGAGCATCGCGACGTAGAACTGGTTGTGGAACCCCGTCTGGTTGACGAACTCGGTGAGGACGAAGGACACGGAGGCGTGCCGCTCGGGGAGGAACGCGAGCGCGCCGACGATGATCGCGACGCCGACCAGGTGCCACCACACGGACACGCTGTTGAGGAGGGCGACCAGGCGCACCCCGAAGGTGTTGAGCAGGCCGTGCACCACCAGGATGACCGCGAAGATCTCCATGGTGTGCGCGGGGGTGGCCGCGACGCCGAAGCGGAGGTCGAGGAACGCGTTGGTGAAGAAGGCGGCGCCGTAGTCGACGCTGGCGGTCACCGCGACCTGGCCGAGGAAGTTGAACCAGCCGGTGAACCAGCTCCAGGCCGGGCCGCTCGTTCGACTCAGCTTGGCGGACCAGTAGTAGAGCCCGCCGGCCGTCGGGTAGCTGGAGCAGATCTCGGCCATCGCGAGGCCGACGCAGAGGGTCAGCAGGCCGACCACCGGCCAGCCCCAGATGATCAGGGCCGGGCCGCCGGTCTTCATCCCCGTCCCGTACAGGGTGAGGCAGCCGGAGAGGATCGAGACGATGGAGAAGGAGACGGCGAAGTTGGAGAAGCCCGACATCGAGCGGGCCAGCTCCTGGGTGTAGCCCAGCTCGCGGAGGCGTTGTTCGTCGGCGGAAACGGGGGAGGAGTCCACCGGAAACACGGCGGGGCCAGGGTGGTCGGGTGAGCGTGCGTCGGTCATGGGCACCCCTGGGGGTTGAGGGTGTGCCGGGGTGCGCGCGGCCACGACGGCGTGACGCGGTCGCCCCGGCGGGTTCGACGGTCGGACGGCTCTTCAATGGTCTGGAATCAGTCCATTGGGTGGGTGAGCAGCATCGTTCCGGCTGGACGGGGGCCGCGTCAAGAGTGGGACGGGAACGAGTACGGGAATCCCGTTCGTAGGTACGATTCCGGCGTGGACGTGGACGAAACACGTGAGCGGGCGCGGCTCGACTGGCAGGCCGGGGCGATCTTCCGCCCGGTGCGGACCGGAAACGCCTTCGAGGAGACCGTCGAACGGCTGCTCCAGGCGATCAAGCTCGGCGTCTTCGGCCCCGGCGACCGGCTGCCCGCCGAACGCGACCTCGCCGCCCGGCTCGGCGTCAGCCGCGACACCCTGCGCGAGGCGCTCCGCACGCTCCAGCAGGCCGACTGCGTCGAACCCCGCCGCGGCCGCTACGGCGGCACCTTCGTCACCTACCGGATGCCCGAACCGGACGTCGACGACCTGCGCCGCGCGGCCCGCGACCTCGGCGGCGCGCTGGAGGACGCGCTGACCTACCGCCAGGTCCTGGAGGTCGGCGCCGCCGAGGCCGCCGCCCGGCGCCCCCTCTCCCCCGAGCAGCGGGCCCACCTGGAGAGCCGGCTGGAGGAGCTGGAGGGGGCGCCGGCGGAGCAGTACCGCCAGCTGGACTCGCGCTTCCACCTCGCCATCGGCGAGCTCACCGGCTCCCCCACCCTCGCCGCGGCCATCGCCGAGGCCCGGATGCGGCTCAACGACCTGCTCAACGCGATCCCCATGCTGGACCGCAACATCGAGCACGCCGCCGAGCAGCACCGGGCGATGGTGCGGGCGATCCTCGACGGCGACGGCGACGGCGCCCGCCGCGCCACCGAGGAGCACCTCGCCGCGACGGCGGCGCTGCTGCGCGGCTTCCTGGCCTGAGGCCGCTACGACGCCGCCGCGGACCGGTGGTGCAGCGTGTCGTCCAGCCGTCGTACCTCACGGCGTCGGGCCGTACAACTCCCGCTGCCACAGGGCCTCGCCGAGCAGGTCCAGGCCCTGGCGCAGGTGACGCCGGTAGGTGCCGAAGGGCAGGCCGAGGCGGCGGGCGGCGGCCTCCTGGGTGGGCGCGCCGGAGAAGTGGCCCGCCGTCAGGGCGTCCCGGGCCCGTACGCCGCGCGGGTCCCGCGCGAGGTCCTCGACGGACCGGCGCAGCAGCGCGCGCAACTCCGCGACGGGATCGGCGAGGTCGGCCGCGAGACGGGCCCGCATCAGCGCGCAGGCGGCGAAGGCGCCCGGGTCGCGCCAGTGCGTCAGCGCCTCGCGCACGCCCTGGTCGAACGCGGATTCCCGATGCCGCCCGGTCCGACCACGTAGAAGGCGAACGGCGCCTGCGGCCGCCCGGCCAGAGCGTCTCCGAAGCGCTCCAGTTGCTCGTCCCGGCCTATGAACGCCCGGACGCGCGCGCTGCTGAGCCTCTCCCCCACGGACACCACGGCGGCTCCCCTTCCCTCCGGTTTCAGCCGCCCATCCAACCAGACGCAACTCCTTCGCGTTAGTCTGGACCGCATGAGTGCCCGACCGACCACACGCCCCGGCGGGCGCAGCGCCCGCGTCCAGCAGTCCGTCCACCAGGCCGTCCGCGATCTCGAAGCGGAACTGGGCCGGGACGCCCTCACCGTGCCCCTGATCGCCGCCCGCGCGGGCGTCACGCCGTCCACCGTCTACCGCCGCTGGGGGGACCTGCGGGAACTCCTGTCGGACGTGGCCGTGGAGCGACTGCGCCCCGACGCCCCGCCGGCCGACCACGGGAGCCTGCGGGCGGACCTGGAGGCGTGGACGGCGCAGTTCGCCGAGGAGATGTCCTCGACGGCGGGCCTCGCGTACATCCGCGACGCACTGCTGGGCGATCCCGGGCACGGCAACGCGGCGCGCTGCTCCGACTACGCCGCCGAGCAGTTGAAGGCGATCGGGGTGCGCGCGGCCGGGCGCGGGGAGGCCGTGCCCGACCTGGAGGGCCTGCTGGACGCCGTCGTCGCCCCCCTGATGTACCGGATCCTGTTCCGCCCCTCGGACCTGTCGGCCGCCTACACGGACCACCTGGTGGCGACGGCGCTGGGCCGGATCGCGCCGCCTCCCGCCCTCACGTAAAAGCTAAGGGTTTGCGTTTGAGGGACTGTGAGCCTAGAGTACTTAACGCAAAGCATTCGCCTTAAGGCTCAGAGGTGCTTCCATGTCCAGCGTCATCGCCTTACTGTCCCGTCCCCCTCGCCTTCCCGTCCTGGGCCGCCGCGTCGCCTTCCCGCTCCACGCCTCGGTCCTGGTCGGCCTGCTGGCCGCCTCCAGCGCGCCGACCCCCGTCTACGCGCTCTACCAGGCCGCCTGGCACTTCTCGGCCATGACGCTCACCGTCGTCTTCAGCACCTACGCACTCGCCCTGCTGGTGGCACTCCTGACCGCGGGAACGCTCTCGGACCACCTCGGCCGCCGCCCGGTCCTCGCCGGGGCGCTGGCCGCCGAAGCCGTCGCCATCGCCCTCTTCGCCACCGCCCAGGGCGTGCCGGCGCTGATCGCCGCCCGGATCCTGCAGGGCCTGGCCACCGGCGTGGCCACCAGCGCCGCCGGAGCCGCCCTGCTCGACTTCGAGGACCCCGACCGCCCCGGCCGGGCCACGGCCGCCAACGGCATCACCCCCGTGGCCGGCATGGCGGCCGGCGTCCTGGCCGCGACCGCCCTCGTGCAGTACGCCCCCGCCCCGACCCGGACGGTCTACCTGCTGCTGCTCGTCCTGTTCACCGCCCAGGCCGCCGCCGTCCTGCTCACCCCCGAGACCGCCCGCCCCCACCCCGGCGCCTGGCGCTCCCTGCGCCCCGCGGTGACCGTCTCCCCCGCCTCCCGCCCGGCCTTCGCCCTCGCCGCGCCCGGCATCGTCGCCGCGTGGGCCCTGGGCGGCTTCTACTCCTCCCTCGGCCCCTCGCTCGCCCGGCTCATCGCCCCGCACGCCACCCGCGCCACCGGCGGCCTGGTCTTCTTCACCATGACGGCCGCAGCGGGCCTCGCCGCCCACGCCGCCCGGGCGCTGCCCGCCCGCACCGTCAACCTCGCGGGCACCGCACTCCTGATCCCGGGCGCCCTGCTCACCCTGAGCAGCCCCCAACTGCACAGCCTGACCGCCCTGTTCGCGGGCACCGCCCTCGCCGGCGCGGGCTTCGGCGCCGTCACCCAGGGAGCCCTGCGCCTGCTGCTCCCCCCGGCCGCCCCCGACGAACGCGCCGGCACCCTCGCCGCCTACTACGTCCTCAGCTACCTCGCCATGAGCATCCCCGCCGTCCTCGCCGGACTGCTCACCAACCTCTACGGCCTGCAGACCGCCGTCGCCGTCTACGCCGCGACCGTCGTCCTGCTGGCCGCCACCGGCCTCACCCACGCCGCGCGGCAGCACCGCCCGGCCCCGCACCCCTCCGGAAGGACCCCCCGATGAACACCGGCTGGAACCTCGGCGACCTCACCGTCCGCCGCGTCGACGAGATCGAACTGCCCCGCCAGACCGGCCCCTGGCTGCTGCCCGCCGCCACCAAGGAGGTGCTGGACGAAGCACCGTGGCTGCGCCCCGACTTCGCCGACGCCGACGTCCCCCGCCTGGCGAGCCACGGCTTCGCGCTGGAGGCCGGCGGACTGCGGATCGTCGTGGACACCGGCATCGGCAACGGCAAGACCCGCGCCAACCCGGCCTGGAACGGCCTCGACACCGACTTCCTGGACCGCCTGACGGCCGCCGGCTTCCCGCCCGAGAGCGTCGACCTCGTGATCACCACCCACCTGCACACCGACCACGTCGGCTGGAACACCCGCCTCGACGGCGAGGACTGGGTCCCCACCTTCCCCAACGCCCGCTACCTCACCAGCCGCACCGAATGGGACCACTGGGCCGCCACCGAGCTGGACGAGGCCCGCGCCCAGATGTTCCGCGACTCCGTGCACCCCGTCCACGACGCCGGGCTGTACCACCCCGTCGACGTCCCCGAGCAGGGCCGCGAAGTGGCCCCCGGTGTCCGCCTGGTCCCGGCCCCCGGCCACACCCCGGGCCAGGTCGCCGTGGAGCTGCGCGGAGCCGACCGCCGCGCCCTGATCACCGGCGACAGCATCCACCACCCCGTCCAGCTCTCCCACCCCCACGTGCACAGCTGCGTCGACATCGACTCCGCCCAGGCGATCCGCACCCGCGCCGGGATGCTCGAAGCCCTCGCCGACACCGACGCCCTGCTCCTGGGCACGCACTTCCCGCACCCCACGGCCGGCACCGTCCGCCGCGAGAACGGCCACTACCGCCTCCACGCCGAGCCGGCCGGCAAACTCCCGCCCACGGCGGCCTGATCCAGGCGCCGGCCGCGGCTCACTCGGTGCGCTCGACGCTCCACCCCGGCAGGTACTCGAAGAACGCGACGGCCTCCTCCCGCCACCGCGGACGCCACCCGGCGGCCTCGGTGGCGGCCTCGCGTGCGCGGCGCCGCATGTCCGCCGTCATCTTCTCGGGGACGCCGTGGCGCTCGGCGATGTCCCGGATGGCGGTAATGGCCTCCTCGGTGCAGGCTCCGTCGCCGAGTGCGGACTCCACCAGGGCCCGTTCGGAGCCGGTCGCCACCGCCAGGAGGGCGCGGACGGTGTAGTTGCGGCGCCCTTCCCGGATGTCCGCGCCGGTGGGCTTGCCCATGGCGGCCGCGTCGCCGAAGAGGTCCAGGTAGTCGTCGCGCATCTGCCCGCAGATCCCCACCAGCCGGGCGTAGCGCCGCAGTTCCTCGTCGTGGCGGCCCGGTTCGGCGCCGGCGGCGAGCAGTCCCAGCTGGAGCGGCGCGAGGACGGAGTAGCGGGCGGTCTTGTACTCGGCCACGTCGTGCAGCAGGTCCTCGGCCGGGTCCGCGGTGAAGTCCCGTTCCAGGTCGGCGATCTGGCCGGCGAACGTGGCCGACGCCGCTCGCGTCTGCACCTCCACCATGGCCTGCCGCACCGGGAGCGGGGCCCGGGAGTCGAGGAGGACCCGGAGGGACAGGGCGAGGGCGAGGTCGCCGGCGAGGAGGGAGAGCCCGAGCGCGGCCTGCGGCCGGTCGGGGAACCGGGCGCGGTAGGCGTAGTAGGTGGAGGGACCGCCCCGGCGGGTGGGGCTGTCGTCGATGATGTCGTCGTGGATCAGCCCGTGGGTCTGGAGCAGTTCGATGCTCAGTGCGGCGTCGTCGAGCCCCTCCACGGGGTCGGCGGTCACCAGGTGGGCTGCTTCGAAGAGGAGGGCCACCCGCATCCGCTTGCCGCCGCGCAGTGACAGGTCCCGCAGGAGGTCGAGGCACTCCGGGGTGAACCGGCTGGAGGTCGGGGCGTCGAAGTCGGCGGCCAGGTCCCGGAAGTACTGCTCGAACCGTGCGCCGAACCGCCGCTCGTACCCGGCGAGGCGGGCCCGGATCTGCTCGGTGAGGACGGCGGCATCGGTCACGGGACGGTCTTCCGTTCTAGGAGGGAACGTGCATCCGGCTTGCGCGGAGCGGCACGGACCGGGGCAGCGGTTCTCATGGCGGTGGTTCGGACACCATGCTCCCCCATCCGCAGCGCGGTCCGAGCAGCCGGTGGCCGGCCAGACCCTCACAGCCCCAACGCCAAGACTTGGCAATGATTTCCATCTCAAACTACAAGCCCCTGGTTGTGAAAATCGTTTCCATCTAACGTGGAGGTGTCCACCGGAGCTGGACCCCGCCCACCGGCAGGGCCAGCGGGTTCGAAGGAGCAAGTCCCCATGCGTGCCGCCCCGTCCAGCAAGGCCCGTCCCCGCCCCCTCGGAGTCGTCCTCGGCGCCACCGCCGTCGTCGCCCTCGCCGCCACGAGCGCGTGCTCCACCAGTTCGTCGGCGAGGACCGCGCCCGCGGCGTCCGCGGGGTCGAGCAGCGCCGGTGGCGGCTCGAAGGTGATCCAGGTCGCCGCCGCGGAGAACTTCTGGGGCTCGATCGCCGCCCAACTCGGCGGGGACCACGTCAAGGTGACGAGCATCATCACCAACCCGGACACCGACCCGCACTCCTACGAGCCCACCGCCGCCGACGGCCGCACCGTCGCGGGCGCGGACTACGTGATCGCCAACGGGATCGGCTACGACGCGTGGTCCGACAAGCTGCTCTCCGCGAACCCGGGGCCGAACCGGATGACGCTGAAGATCGGCGACCTGGTGGGGAAGAAGGAGGGCGACAACCCCCATCAGTGGTACTCGGCGGACAGCGTCACCAAGGTGATCGACCGGATCACCGCCGACTACAAGAAGGCGGACCCGGCCGACGCAGCCTACTTCGACCAGCAGAAGCAGACCTTCACCACCCGGACGCTGGCCAGGTACAACCAGCTGGAAGCCGACATCAAGGCGAAGTACGCGGACACCCCGATCGGCGCCTCCGAGTCGATCGTCACCCCGCTCGCCGAGAGCGTCGGTCTGAAGATGCTCACCCCGGAGACCTTCCTCGACGCGGAGAGCGAGGGCACCGACCCGACCGCCGCCGACAAGGCCGCCATCGACCGCCAGATCTCCGGCAAGCAGATCAAGATCTACGTCTACAACTCCCAGAACTCCAACCCCGACGTCGTGGCGCAGGTCAACGCCGCCAAGGCGCAGGGCATCCCGGTCGCCCAGGTCACCGAGACCCTCGCCCCGGCCGACGCCACCTTCCAGGACTGGCAGACCCAGCAGTTGCAGGGCATCGCCGACGCGCTGAAGGCGGCCACGGGCAAGTGAGCGGGCGGAACGAGCCGGGCAAGTGAACAAGCGGAGGGAGACGGGCACATGAGCATCCATCCGATCGAGAAGGTCCGTACGGACATCGGGCACACCGCTCCCGCCGGGGAGCCGGTGCTGTCGCTGCGCGGCGCGGCCGTGCGCGTGGGCGGGCGGACCCTCTGGTCGGGGGTCGACCTGACCGTCGGGGCCGGGGAGTTCACCGCCGTCCTCGGCCCCAACGGGGTCGGCAAGTCCACCCTCGTCAAGGTCCTGCTGGGAGTCCTCCCGGCGGCGGCCGGCGAGGTGCGCGTCCTCGGCGGCGCGCCCGGCGAGCGCAACGCGGCCGTCGGGTACCTGCCGCAACGCCGCACCTTCGACGCGGGCGTGCGCATCCGCGGGGTGGACGTGGTGCGGCTGGGCCTGGACGGGGATCAATGGGGGATCCCCGTCCCGGGCCCGGGCCGGGCCAAGCGCCGGGCCGCCCGGGAAAGGGTCGGGCAGGCCGTCGAACTGGTCGGCGCGGGCAGGTACGCGCACCGGCCGATCGGGCAGTGCTCGGGCGGCGAGCAGCAGCGGCTGCTGATCGCCCAGGCGCTGGTGCGGCGCCCGCGCGTGCTGCTGCTGGACGAGCCGCTGGACAGCCTGGACCTGCCCAACCAAGGTGCGATCGCCGGGCTGTTGGGCCGGATCTGTCACGAGGAAGGGGTGTCGGTGGTGATGGTCGCCCATGACGTCAACCCGATCCTCCACCACCTGGACCGGGTGGTGTACATCGCCGAGGGCGGCGCCGTCGCGGGCAGGCCCGCCGAGGTGATCACCTCCGAGACGCTCACCCGGCTGTACGGCACGCCCGTCGAGGTGCTGCGCACGAGCGACGGCCGCCTGGTCGTGGTCGGGCAGCCGGAGGCGCCGGCGCTCCACACCGACCGGCACGGGAGGGGGGACGCCGATGCCGCTCGCGACTGATGCGTGGTCACCACGGTTCTCCTGGAACCTGGTCGCCGACTTGCAGGACATGTGGTCCTACCTGTCCATGGTGAACGCCTTCCGGGCCGGGCTGATCGTGGCCGTCGTGTGCGCCGTGGTGGGCTGGTTCGTGGTCCTGCGCCGGCAGACCTTCGCCGCGCACACGCTGTCCGTCGCGGCGTTCCCCGGCGCCTCGCTGGCCGTCCTGGCCGGCTTCTCCACCTCGCTCGGCTACCTCGGGTTCTGCACCGCCGCGGCCCTCGTGATCGCGGCGCTGCAGCGCGGGGGCCGGGAGGGCGGGGCGGAGGAGTCCGCCGTCACCGGGACGGTCCAGGCGTTCGCGCTGGCCTGCGGCTTCCTCTTCATCAGCCTGTACAAGGGCCTGCTGGAAGGGCCGATGGCGCTGCTGTTCGGCGACTTCCTGGGCATCACCACCGGGCAGGTGGTGACCCTCGCGGTGATCGGCGCGGTGGTGCTCGCCGTGCTCGCGGTGATCGGACGCCCGCTGCTGTTCGCCTCGGTGGATCCGGAGGTGGCGGCCGGCCGGGGCGTGCCGGTGCGGCTGCTGGGCACGCTGTTCCTGGTCCTGCTGGGCGCGGCCACGGCCGAGGCGAGCCAGATCACCGGCACGCTGCTGGTGTTCGCACTGATGGTGATCCCCGCCGCGACCGCCCAGCAGCTCACCGCCCGGCCGGGGCTCGGCCTGGTGCTGTCGGTGCTCCTCGGCCTGGCCGCCTGCTGGGCCGGACTGATCGCGGCCTACTACCAGCCGTACCCGCTGGGCTTCTTCGTGACGGGCTTCGCGTTCGCCGCCTTCGTCCTCGCCCACCTGGTCCGCCACACCCGCGAGGCCGTCGGCCGCCGCGCGCGGACACCACTCGCGACCGGAGGTGCCGCATGACGTCCGTCGTCACCCAGGCGTTCTTCCAGCACGCCCTGCTCGCCGGGACGTTCATCGCGCTCGCCTGCGGCCTGGTGGGCTACTTCCTGGTGCTGCGCGCCCAGATCTTCACCGGTGACGCGCTCAGCCACGTCGCGTTCACCGGCGCGATGGCCGCCCTGGCCGGCGGCTACGACCTGCGCCTCGGGCTGTTCGCCGCGACCATCGGCGTCGGCCTGCTGATCGGCGGCCTGGGCCGGCACGGGCGCGCGGACGACGTGGTGATCGGCAGCGTCTTCGCCTGGATCCTCGGCCTGGGCGCCTTCTTCCTCACCATCTACACGACCTCGCGCAGCGGCGCCCGGGGCGGCGCCGGCACCAGCGTCCTGTTCGGCTCGGTCTTCGGCCTGCACGGGAACCAGACCGCCGTCGCGGTCGCCATCGCGGGTGCGGTGTGCCTGACCGTGCTGCTGATCGCCCGGCCGCTGCTGTTCGCCACCCTGGACGAGGCCGTGGCCGCCGCCCGCGGCGTGCCCGTCCGGCTGCTGGGATTCGCGTTCCTCGCACTGGCCGGCGCGTGCGCCGGCGAGGCCACCCAGGCCGTCGGATCGCTCCTCCTGCTCGGGCTGCTCGCCGCCCCGGCAGGCGCGGCGATCCGGCTCACCGACCGCCCGTTCCGCGCCCTCGCGCTGTCGGCCGCGCTCGCCGTCGCCGACATGTGGGGCGGCCTGCTGCTCAGCGCGGCGGCGCCGAAACTGCCGCCGAGCTTCGCGATCATGGCCGTCGCCACCGCCGTGTACGCCGCCACCTTCCTGGTCCGCCCGACCCGGACCGCCGGTCCGGCAACGGCCCGAACCGGGCCGTGAGCACGGAGGGTGAGCCGATGACCTCGACGCCGATGACCTCGACGCCGATGACCTCGACGCCGATGACCGAGACGCCGATGACCGAGACGGAGAACACCCCGCTGACGGAGGCCTTCCGCCGAGCCGCCGCCCGCCGCCGGACCACGCGCGAACAGACCCGGGACGACGGCGGGTTCGGCCGCCTCACCCCGCAGCGCGCCGAGGTGCTGCGCGCCCTCGCCATGTGCGAGGACTTCGTCAGCGCCCAGCTCCTGCACGCCGGACTGCTCGCCGCCGGCTCCCGGGTGGGCCTGAGCACCGTCTACCGCACCCTGACCGCGCTGGCCGCCGTCGGCCGCGCCGACGTCATCCGCGACACCAACGGCGAACGGCTGTTCCGCCACCGGCCGGGCACCGCCCACCGGCACTACCTCGTCTGCCGCGCGTGCGGCCTGAGCCGGTCCGTCGAGTCCGCCGCCGTCGAGGCGTGGGCCGACCACGTCGCCCGGACATCGGGCTTCGCGGACGTGCGGCACACCGTCGAACTCACCGGCACCTGCGCCACCTGCCTCGCGGCCGGCTGACCGTCCGCGGCCGCCACCGGCCGCGCGGACGACCCACCACTCCCAGACCCTCCGCGCGACCGGCCCACCGGGACCTCTAGATGAAGATGATTATCAACGCTACTCTATCCCCGCTCCCCACTTGACGGTGAGCAGACAGTTCTCGCCGTCCATCGGCGGCGAGCGGGCTGAGGGGCGGTCACCTTGGTGGAGACGAGTCTCGGCAGCGCCCGGCACCTCCCGGCGGAACCGGCGGTCACCCCGCCCCGCCGGAGGCCCGCGCTGCCGTTCGGAGTACTGGCGGCAGCGGTGGCCACCGTCGTCCTGGTGCCGGCGTGGGACGCGGGCATCGTACGGACCTGGCGGACCGTCATGGTCGCCATCGTGGTGCAGGGCGTGCCGTTCCTGGTGCTGGGCACCGTGGTCTCGGCGGCTCTCGGGGCGTTCGTCCCCGAGCGGGTCTTCACCCGGGTGCTGCCGCGCAACCCCGCCCTGGCCGTACCGGTGGCCGGGGTCGCCGGCGCCGTCCTGCCGGGGTGCGAGTGCGCGTCCGTCCCGGTGGCCGGAAGCCTGATGAGACGGGGAGTCGCCCCGGCGGCGGCCCTGGCGTTCCTGCTCTCCGCGCCGGCCATCAACCCGGTGGTGCTCGTCGCCACCGCGATCGCCTTCCCCGGAATGCCGGAGATGGTGCTGGCGCGCCTGGCCGCCTCGCTCCTGACGGCGGTCGTGATGGGGTGGCTCTGGGTGGCGTTCGGCCGGCCGGAATGGCTACGGCTCCCGAAGGGCCCGGCCGGTGACGGCGACGGCTCGCGCAACCCGCTGGAGGAGTTCCGGCGCGGCTTCCAGCACGACTTCCTCCAGGCCGGCGGCTTCCTGGTGGTCGGCGCCGCGGCCGCCGCCACCTTCAACGTCCTCGTCCCGCCGTCGGTGCTGCGCGTCTTCGCCGACGAACCCTGGCTGGGCGTCCCGGTCCTGGCGTTCCTCGCCGTGGTGCTGGCGGTCTGCTCCGAAGCGGACGCCTTCGTCGCCGCCTCGCTGACCGGCTTCTCACCGGTCGCCAGGCTCGCCTTCATGGTCGTCGGCCCGATGGTCGACCTCAAACTCGTCGCGCTCCAGTCCGGCGCCTTCGGCCGCGCGTTCGCCGCCCGCTTCTCCTCCGCGACCTTCGTCGTGGCCGTCGGCACCAGCATGGTGATCGGAGGGCTCGCGCTGTGAAGGCCACGCTCCGGGGCCTCGCCCCGTCCCTGCTCGTCGCGCTCGTGGGCGCGGCACTGCTACGGATCACCCTCGCCGGGGACGTGTTCCTCCAGTACGTCAAGGAGGGCCTGCGCCTTCCGCTCATCGGCTCGGGACTCGTCCTGGTCGGACTGGGCATCGCGGGCGTCGCACGCCGGCTGGCCGAGCGGCACCGGGAACCCGTGCTGCGCTTCGGCCGGGACGCCGAGGGCAACGCCGTCTGGCACCGGCCCGCCACGCACGAAGGGCACGAGTCCGGGCACGGACACGGGCACGACCACGGCCCTCGGGTGGCGTGGCTGCTCACCGTCCCCGCCCTCCTGCTGCTCTGCCTCGCCCCTCCCCCACTGGGCTCGTTCAGCGCCTCCCGTGACGGCACGGACGCCGTCGTCGACCAGGCCGGCTACGCCCAGCTGGCCACACCTGCGGCCCCCGGCACCACCGTCGGTGACACGTGGACGGACGTGGTCACCCCGATGTCGCTCACCGAGTTCATCGGCCGCAGCCACGACCCGCAGCGGAGCCTGGAGCACCGCAAGGTCCGGCTCACCGGCTTCGTCGCCCCCGGCGCGCAGCCGGGCGAGTGGTACCTCAACCGGCTGGTCGTCAGCTGCTGCGCGGCGGACGCCCGCCGCCTGCGCGTCCTGGTGCACGCCGACGGCCCGCCCCCGGCCACCGACAGCTGGGTGGACCTCACCGGCGTCTGGCACCCCACCCCCGGCACATCGGCCACCGCCGCCCCGCGGATCGACGTCTCCGAACAGCACGGCGTCCCCCAGCCCCGCGCCCCGTACCGGGACATCCCACCTTCGGACGGGTAGCCGGCCACCGCGCAGCGGCGCCGGGCCGCCTTTCGGGTTCGCCCGCCGGACGCGATGATGTCCAGCGGTCCGACTCGTCCGAGCGGGCACGGCCGTCGAGGAGAGCATCGGTGAAGATCTTCATCTCGTCCGACATGGAGGGCACCGCGGGGATCGTCGACTGGGAGCAGTGCCGGCCGACGGGCTCCCAGTACGGCTACTACCGGGAGTTGCTCGAACAGGAGGTCAACGCGGCGATCGAGGGCGCCGCCGCCGCGGGGGCCACCGAGTTCCTGGTCAACGACTCGCACTCCGCGATGTCCAACCTCCGGCCGGACCGCCTCGCGCGCCGCGCCCGCTACCTGTCGGGCCGGCACAAGCCCCTCTACATGATGCAGGGTCTCGACCCGTCGTTCGACGCGGTCTTCTTCGTCTCCTACCACGGCTCGATGTCCGGCGCGGCGTCCGCGCTGTCCCACACGTACAACCCGCGCGCGATCGCCGAAGTGCGGCTGAACGGCATCGCGGCCGGGGAGGCGGGCATCAACGCGCTGGTCGCGCTCGGGCACCGGGTGCCGGTCGTGCTGATCACCGGCGACGACGTCACCGCCCGGCAGTTCGCACCGTTCTGCCCCGCCGCCGAGGCCGTCGTCGTCAAGACCTCGGTCTCCCGGTTCGCCGCCGACAGCCTGCACCCGGAGCAGGCGAGGGAGTTGATCCGGGACGGCGCCACCACCGCCGTACGGAACCTCAGGGACGCCGCACCGCCCGCGATCGCCCTGCCCGCCACCCTCGCCGTCCGCTTCCGCAACGCCGACCTCGCCGAGATGGCGACCTGGATCACCGGCGTGATCCGCGCCGACGACCTCACCGTGCACATCACCGATGACGACCCCGTCCGCCTCTACCGCGCCTTCGTCACCGTCGTGTTGCTCACCCGGGGAATCGCCGAGTAGCCCCCTCGCGCGCCGCCAGCTCGAAGTGGCCGAGCAGGGCACGCGCGGCCCGCCCCGGGTCGGAGTGCCGGAAAACCGTTGGACGGACCGGGCCGGGAGTCGTCATGATCCGCAGTCGTGACGACTCCCGAACAATTCCTGGTCCGGGCCGCCGCCCGCAACAACGCCGAGTGGTGCGCAGCGATGGGCCGATCCCACGGCGTGGCGGGCGAGTTCGGCCCGCACGCCTGGTCCGCGCCGTCCCGAACGCCGGTCTACTACCCGGACGCGGTGACGCTGGCGCCGGGCGCCGACGAGGCCGCGCTGGTGTCGCGGATCGACACCGCCGCACCCGGCGCCTCCGTCAAGGACAGCTTCGCCGACCTCGATCTGACGGCGGCCGGCTTCCGGGTCCTGTTCGAGGCGCAGTGGATCCACCGCCCGGCCGGCGCGCCCGCCGTGGCCCCGGATCTCGCCTGGGACGTGGTGGCAGACCCGGACGCGTTGCGCGCCTGGGCACTCGCGTGGGACGACGGGGGCGGCGACGCAGACCTCTTCCGCCCCGAACTGCTGGACGACCCCGCCACCTCGGTGCTCGCCGCCCGTTCGGCCGACGGCCGGGTGGTCGCCGGAGCGGTGGCGAGCCGCAGCGACGAGGTGGTCGGAGTCTCCAACGTCTTCGCACCGAACTGCGGCCCCGACGCGGCCTGGCCGTTCGTCCTGGACGCAATGACCCGGTTGTTCCCCACCCTGCCGGTGGTCGGCTACGAGCACGGCGACGACCTGGCGGCAGCCGTCCGCCACGGCTTCGAGCCGCTGGGCCCCTTGCTGATCTGGCTGCACGAGCGGTAGCCGATCTTTCTGCGCGAACGCGACGCTCACACCTAGGCTCCAGCGTGGCCCGAGGTCGCTCAGCGGGCGGCTTCCCGAGCCGGATCGCGGAGGAGGGCGAGGCGGCTGGCGGTGCGGTCGAGGTCGCGCATGAGGGTGGAGTCCGTGGAGAGGCCAGCGAGCGGGTCGGCTCCGATCAGGACCAGGCGGACGTCGCGGTCGCAGCAGACGTCGACCAGGTTGGCGAAGCGCCGACGGCCGTCGGGGGACGCCTCGGTGAGCGGGATGACGCCGTCGAGGACGACGGTGGGGAAGCGGTCGGCGAGCGCGAGGTAGTCGGCGACGGCGGTGAGGCCCTCGCACAGCTCCCCGAAGCCGAACCACACGTGGTCGTCGCGAACCGCCCGGGCCGGCAGCTCACGGTGGTGGGCGGCGACCGGACCCGCTTCCTCGGGCCGGGGCGGGGTCAGGCCGGCCGACGTCTCGTCACCGGGGTGGAGACGGGCGCCGAGGGCGAAGCCGTGGCCGCCGTCCGCCCGGGGCCGCTGCCGGAAGTCGACGGGTCCGGAGACGTCCAGCACGTCCATCCGCTCCTCGATCAGCCTGATCGTCGGTTCGAAGAGGTGGTGGTACAGCGGGTCGGGCATCAGGCCGGCGGGCGGGTAGTTGGAGGTGGTGACGAGCGTGATCCGCCGCTCCAGCAGGGTGCGGAGGAGACGGGCGACCAGCATCGCGTCACCCGCGTCGTGGGCGTGGAACTCGTCGAAGACGAGGATCCGGCAGTCGCCGAGGAGTTCGTCCACGGCCCGGTCCACCGCCGCGCCGTCCGCGGGCCGGTTCTCCGTGCCGTGGGCCACGCCCTCGTGCAGCCGGCGGAAGAAGTCGTGGAAGTGCAGCCGCCGCTTGCGCGGGGTCGCCAGCCCGTCGAGGAAGGTGTTCACCAGCCAGCTCTTGCCGCGGCCGACCGGGCCCCAGAGGTAGAGGTGCCGCGGACTGCGGCGCAGCCGCCAGGCCGGGTGGGCCAGTTCGCCGGCCAGTCGGCTGAGTCGTTCGACCGGGAGTTCCTGGGCGGGGTCGAGCGTGAATCCGTGCTGCCCGGCGGCCCGCTGGAAGTGACCACGCATCGCCTCGTACTGCTTCTGCACCCTGTCCGTCACGGGTCCGGACCCTAGCAGGGCACCGGTGTCAGCAAGATCGTCGGCCACACCCCCATGGTCGTGGACCGCGCCGCACCGACCGGGGGCGGGGGCACTCCCACGCAATGCGCCAGGGCGCTCCCACGCAGCGCGCTCGGACGAACACGCCCTCACACGAACGACACCCGACCCCCGCAGAAGTCTCGCGTCGGCCGGGTGTCGCAAAGCGGTCCGGTCTGCGTACGCTCGCATCCCGATCCGATCCGGTCCGGCCTGTGGGCGGCATGGCAGTCACCGCCGGGATCCCGGTCATGCCGCGCCTACGGAAAAGATCCCATGAGTTACTGCACCCCCTGCCGACGCCACCTCAACGGCGCGCTCTCCTGCCCCGGCTGCGGCCGGGCCGCCGAGGCCACGACCGGGGAGGGTGCGGGCCAGGAACCCACCCGGCCGGTCGAGGTCCCGTCCACCGCGCCGTCGCGCCAGTCGGCACGACGGTCGGCCCGGCGGCGGGCCGGCCGGGCGCGGGGCCGGGTCCTGGCGGTGTCGGCGGCCGGGGTGGTGGTCTGCGGGCTGGCCACCGTGCTGCTGGCCGGCGGCAACTCGGACGGTGCGGTGACCCCGGCCTCCGCCGGCACCGGGTCACCGTCGCAGAACAACGCACCGGTCCCGGCCGCACCGGCCGCACCGGCATCGGCCACCACGGCCGCGGCCACCGCCCGCCCGCAGCCGTCGGCTTCCAGCACCCGGCCGAAGCCGTCCAGCAGCACCACGTCCGCCACGGCGTCCCCGTCCGGCCCGCCCACGTCCGCCGCCGCGCCCCTTCCCCCGGCGGACCCGCCCGCGAAGCCGGCCCCGAGCACGACCACGCCGAACACGGGCCCGGCCCCCCAGCCCTCCCCCACCCAGCACCCGACCACCCCGCCGACCACACCTGGCTGCAAACCGTTCCTGTTCTGGTGCACCTGAGCGTTCTGGTGCACCAGAACGACAGCACGCCCGGGAGGTGTTCAGGCCCGGTACGTGAACCGGCCGAGGTAGCGCAGAGCGGTGCCGTACGGGGTGGTGACGACGGTGGGGGCGAAGACGCAGATCCCGGCGTCGGCCGGCTCGGTGGACTCCACCTGTGACAGCCACTGGTCGGCGTACGAGGCCCCGCGCAGGAGCACCTCGGGCACGACCGGCGCGCAGTGGCCCTCGTCCCGGGCGTGAACGGCTTCGACGCACATCGGTTCGAGTTCGGCGATGCCGGCCTCCGCCATGAAGGCGGACGGCGTCGCGCCCTCGTTCTCCGACCACTCCGGGTCGACGTAGTCGCGGATGTCCTCGAACGACGGGAACCGACCGCGGGATAGGAAGACGTGGACGACGCCGGCTTCAGTCACCCGACGATTGTCGCCCACCGTCGACGGGTTCGCCGTGGTCACCTCCGTGGGTCGCCTGCTCCCGCCAGCGGGCCCGGTGGAAGATCGGCTCGACGGCGACCACGCAGAACGCGTGCATGGGCCGGTTCGTGCCCTCGGGGTCGAAGAAGCCCACCATGTCGCCGAGGAGGCTCTCGCCGTGCTGGTGGACGCGGCTGTCCTGGGCCACGCGGTCGCCGACGGCGGTGAGCCAGTCGCCCATCCAGAACAGGAGCTCGGCACGGGCGGTGATGACGATCGTCGCGGCGTGCTCGGTGAAGCGGGCGGGGTGACGATCGGCTCGGCGGCGGACGTCGTCGGGGCGGTCGGGAGGTCGCGCCGCCGGGGCGGTCACGCTCAAGGGCACCGGGGCGCGACGCATCCGGCGCCGCAGATCGGGCCAGTCGGAGGGCCGCAGTTCGGTGTCATCACGAGCCAGGAGCACCGGCAGCGGATGGGTGTCGCGGTCCCCGAAGGTCATCGGTCGGGCATCCGGCGGGACCGGCACGTGCACCGCGCTGTGCGGACTCGTCGCGGCGACGCGGAACAGGGCGCCGAGCCGGAGCAGATCGGCGCGGCTCGCGTTCAGGTACCCGACCTGGTGGTCGGGCGGGTACACGCACGTGTTGCGGAGCATCGGACCGGCGCTCAGGATCCGGCTGAGCCGGGTTCCGGGAGCGGCGACGGGATGGCTCGTCACCCGCAAGCGCATCCGGCCGTCGTCACCCCCCATGCGCCAAGTACAACACGCGCGGCGAGTGGCCTCACACTCCTTTTGCGGGCCCCGGGGGTGCCGCCGGCCTCCTCGGGCCTCCTGGCGGCGACGTGCCTGCACCGGGCTCAGCGCGCGCTCACCGGCACGGCCCGGAGCGGCACCAGGGTCGACGTCCCGAGGCTGGAGTTGGCGCGGCGGAACTGTTCGGCGACCCGTCCGCAGCCGGGGCACTCGCGCAGGTGGCGGGCCAGCTCGCGGCCCCGGCGGCGGCCCGGCCGGCGGGCGTCGCCGGTCAGCACCGACGTGAAGTACCGGCACTCCTTCCCGGCCCCCTCGCCCTCGTGCGCGCTCAGGTAGGCCTCGCGCAGTCCCGCGCGGGCGCGGGCCGCGAGGGAGCGCACACCGCTCGGGGTCATGCTCATCCGCTGGGCGACGGTGGCGGCCGACTCGCCCTCCACGACGAAGAACCACAGCAGCACCTGCCACCGCTCGGGCAGGGCGCGGTAGGCGCCGGCTATCAGGGCCGTCTCCTCGGCCGCGAGCAGCGCGTCGTCGGTCCCGGCCTCGTCGGCCAGGCACTCCGCCCACGTGTGGAAGTCGGCCGCCAGGACGATGCGGTCCCGGGTCTGGGCGCTCCACTCCATGGCGGTGCGCCGGACACAGGCCTGGAGGTAGGGGCGCCAGGCGTGGCGCGGGCCGCGGCCGCGGGCCACGGACTGGTAGGTGCTGGCGTAGGCCTCGGCGGCGAGGTCCTGGGCCGTCTGCTGGTCGCGGCAGAAGCGGCGGGCGTAGGCGAGCACGGCGCCGTGGTGCCGGGTGAACACCTCGGCCATGACTTCCCTGATGCGCGAACCGCCGGCCGGGGCCGGCACGGTGAGCACCTCCGCGAGTTCGGCGTCGCTCAGGTCGCTCAGTCCCGGTTCGCGGGTGCTGGTCAGCAGGGTCACCTGGTCCTCCTCGGCTGTGGCCTTCGTCCGGCGGGGATTCCGCGGGCCCGGCCGGTGTGGCGGCAGCAGGGGCCCGCACGGGGGAACCGCCCGGACGAAGGACGCGACGGCGGTCCGGTGCCGGGGCCGTCGGGACGGTGTGGCGGGAAGGGCCACAGCACACCAGTCCCACGGGTTTCCGGGCAACTGTCCGAAAACCTCCGCGCGGCCGGTGATTCCGGATCCGAATGGGGGAAATCCGTGTGCGGGGCGGCGGACGCGCCCGGGGTGGCGCCGGAGCCGCCCCGATGACGCGCGGCGGCGCTCCCCGGCACCGTGGCGAGGTCTCGTCAAGCGCGGCGGCCACGGATAACAGAAAAGGCCATACGGCATTCGCATGAGTGAACGGGCCTGCCCCGACGGATTCATGACACTGTGCCAGTTGTCGTGCGCCGAATGCGACTTGGCACACGTGTCGAACCGGTGAACAACGGGGCGAGGGTCCCCACCGGCCCGACACCGGTGGGAACCCTCGCCCTGTCGTTCGCTGTTGTCGCCGGTCACCCACCTCCCGTGTGTGCGTGCCCGGTGTGGTCGGCGCCGTCGACGACCGTGCCGCCGAGCAGCCCGTGCAGGAGGTCCGCGGTGGTGTCGGACAGCACGACCACCCACGCGTCGCCCACGAGGTACGAACCCCCGTACGCCTTGGCCTCCTCGATCCAGGCGTCCTTGGCGCGCGGCGTCGGGAAGGTGGCGATCCAGATCTCCTCGTCACCGGAGGTGCACAGGCCCTGGCGCAGGTCCGCCGCGTCGGTGGTGATCTCGGCCGTGCAGCCGATCCGCCGGGCCAGGGCCTCCACGGAGTTCCCGCCGGGGCCGGCCGTCGGCGCCGACGGCACCGTCTGCGCGGCTCCGGCCAACCCGCCGTTGCCCCAGAGGAGTTCGACGGACCCGAGCGCGAGCAGGAGGATCAGCGCGGCCCATTGGAGCGCGGTGCGCACGCGCCGGCTGTTCCCGGCCGGCCCGAGGGCGACGCCCGGAATCCTCACCTGCCCGTCGCCGGCTTGCCCTGCGGGCTGATGGCCGTCCAGAGGCCCCCGGCCATGCCGTTGCCGAGGGCGTCGCCGTAGCCCTTGTCGCCCGAGTAGACGTACGCGGGCGTGCAGTTGATGCTCAGCTGCCAGGTGCCGTCCGGGCGCTGCATCTTGCCGACGAGCTTCGGGTCCACACCCTGGATCTTGGCCGGGTCCACGGGCGCCGCGGGCATCCACGTCTTCAGGCAGTCACCCTCGCAGTTGGAGCGCATGGGCCAGGCGGTGTCCTTCCCGAAGTGGTACAGGGTGCGGCCGTTGGCGTCCACCATGATCGGGCCGAGCTGCGGGTGGGCGAAGATCGAGAGCTGCAGTCCGGCCGGGGGCTGCTGGGTCGGCTGCGGCGTCGGGGCCGCGGTGGCGGTGGGCGCCGTCGTGGCCGTGGCCGTCGCCGACGGGGTCGCCTGGGCACCCGCGCCGGTGGCCTTCGACCCGTCCGGCGCCAGGGCGTGCCAGGTGCCGCCCACGCCCTCGCCCTTGGTGTCGCCGGGCGCGGTGTCCTGCGCGTAGCGGTAGGCCGGCCAGCCGCCGACCGTCAGCTGGTGCGTGCCGTCGGCCCGGACGATCTCACCGAGCTTGGCCGAGTCGATGCCGGTGCCGGCCATGGTGCTCGCGTCCTTGATGACGGGCGGCCAGGTGGTGGCACACCCGCCGGAGCAGTTCGACATCGGCGGCCTGGCCGAGTCCTTGTCGAACCGGTAGAGCGTGAAGCCCTGGCCGTCCGTCAGGACGGAGCCCAGCTTCTCGTCCACCCGGACGGCCAACTGCCCGCCGGGCGAGCCGCTGCCGGCCGACGAGGGCGAGGCGGAGGCGGACGCCCCGTAGTCGCCGTAGGAGCCGTAGGCCCCGGCCGGAGCCGGCGCCGTCGCACCGGCCAGCTGCCCGGGGTCGGTGGGCCCGGCGGACGGGTAGGCGTTGCCGCTGCCGTTCCCGAAGGCCGCCATGAGCACGAGGCCGGCCAGGAGGAGGCAGAGCGCCACCAGGCCGTACCGCTTCGTTGTCGTCGTCAAGGTATTCCTTGCCTTTCCATCGGTGGAGCCTGGTGTTTCGGGGAATTGGGGGCCCGGAGCGCATGGGTCCGGGAGTGGCGGAGGCGCACGCGGGCCTCGGGCCCGGCGGCGGCTCACTGGATCCGCAGCGCCAGCGCGGGACACCGGTCGACCGCCCTGGCCGCTTGCTGCAGCAGCTGCGGCGGGACGGGCATCACGCCGGCGGCGGGGAATCCGTCCGCCTCCAGGCTGATGACCTCGGGCAGGACGCTCGTGCACAGCCCGTGGGCCTCGCAGAGCGTCCAGTCCACGACGATGCTTCCGGCGCTCTCCACGGCCGGCATCGGGAGCACGCCCTGGACGGGGCGGCCGCAACCGTACCGGTGTGTGTGCAGTTGGAGGTCCTCGTCGAAGACCTCCAGGGCCGAGGCCACGAACCGGGAGGCGGCGTCGGGGTGACTGCACGCCCCCCGTCCGGTGACCGCCCGCATCCGGGTCTCGACCGCGTCCAGGGCGGCCCGGCCGCCCCGCACCACCTCCTCCAGTGCTCTGACCAGCGCGGGCAGCCCGAGGTAGCACGGCCCGCACTGGCCGGCCGTCTCGTCGGCCAGCCAGCGGGCGACCCGGAGCGCCTCGCCCAGCGGGCAGGTCGTGTGCGGCAGCGGCAGGATCGCGCCGGCGCCCAGCGCCCCGCCGAGGCTCCGGAGCGACTCGCGCGACACCTCGGCCGCGGCGGCGGCCACCGGGGTCAGCCACGTGCCGTGGTAACCGCCGGTCAGGACGCCCTGCCCGACGTCCAGGCCGAACATCGCGAGCAGCTCGCCGAGCGGGACGCCGGTGGGCGTCTCCACCACCCGGGAGCCGGCGAGGGTCAGCAGGACCGTCCCGGGCTCCGACGGCGTGCCGACCTCGCGGTACGGCAGCGCCCCGAGGCGGGCCGCGACCGCGAGCTGCGCGTAGGTCTCGGCGTTGGACAGCAGGGTCGGCACTCCCCTGACCCCGCTGTCGCTGGTCCGGACGCCGCCGCCGCGCGGCAGGGCGATGCCGCTGGTGATGCCGCGAGCCAGCGCGCTCCCCTCGCCCGAGACGAACCGCTCGGGGAGCCGGGCGACGGAGACCGGCAGCCGGGTGGTCCGCCGCTCGGCCAGCGCCCTGCGCAGCGACTGCTCGGTGTCGGCCCGGGTGACGCCGACCGTCACCTGCTCCGCGTCCAGGGCCTCGGCCGCCAGCAGCGCCCCGTCCAGGACGAGGTGCGGCGTGCGCAGCAGGAGCGCGGCGTCCTTCAGGCAACTCGGTTCTCCTTCCGTGCCGTTGACGACCACGACCGGACGCGTGCGGCGGCGGGCGGCGGCCTTGACGACGGCCCGGAGCTTGCGGGCGAACGGGAAGCCGGCCCCGCCCCGTCCGCGCAGGTCGACGTTCTCGGCGAGGTCGGCCAGCTCGTCGGCCGGCAGCGCGGGCATCCCGCCGTGGACGACCAGGTGGGCGCGGTGGTCCAGGCGCTCGTCCCGCTCCAGGCCCGCGAACAGGACCGGCCGGCCGAGCCAGGCGATCGGTGCGCCGCTCATCCGTCCCGCCACCGCCGTCCGGCGCCGGCGCCGCCCTGCGGTCGGCCCGCCGCCCCCTCCGTCCGGCCGGGGCCGCCCGGACGGAGGGGACCGAGCGGACGGACGGGTGCGCCGGGCCTGCGCTTGCTGCCGCCGTCCCGGAAGACCAGCCGCAGCCCGAGGGCGATGATCACGCCCACCACGGCCACGCCGTAGAGGACGGAGACCCACGAGGCGGGCAGCCGGCCCGCGTGCAGTCCGTGGTAGAGCGCGGCGCCCCACGCCGGGTAGGCGCACATGTGGACGATCCGCCACCGGCGCGCCGCACCGGTCCTGGCCAGCAGCCCGCGGGCGGCCCCGGCGAGGGCGACGGCCAGCAGCAGGTAGCCGGCCAGGGCCCCCAGGCCCAGGACCACCGGCCGGTGCGGGTCGGCGAACGGGACGAAGGCCGCGAGCGCGCCGATCCGGTCCTGGATCAGGTTCATCCACACGTGCAGGACGAGGAACACGACGCCGGCGACGCCCATCGCCCGGTGGATCGTCTGGGCTGCCAACCGGTGGACCGGGTACAGCAGCAGCCGGTCCGTCGCCGTGAGCCCCCACAGGACGGCGGAGGTGAAGGACACCAGGGTGATGACCCCGGCGGCCACGCCGAGGAACGCCTGCAGCGCGCCGTTCACCATCACGGCCGTCAGGCCGAGCCCCGCCGCCAGCAGCGGGAGGAACCGCCACGCCCGGTGCGTGACCGGGCCACCGGGCTCGGGCCGGCCTTCGGCGGTCCCGTCCGGCGTCCGCTCCCCGACGGCGGCGCGGCGCGCCTGGCGCGTCCGGTCGGCGCGGCCCGTGCGGCTCGCGTGGCCCGAGCGGCCCGCGTGCCCCGCCCGGCGCGGCCGGCCCACCGGCGCCGGTCCGGCGGCCGAGTGCCAGGCCAGGCGGCCGTCCTCCGTCGACATTGCTGAGCCCTCCGGGCTGGTGTGGGTCATCCGCAGCGACGCCCCTCGTTGATGCAGGTCGCCATCTGGTCCAGCAGGTCCCGGGACATCACGTTGATGAAGTCCCCGTGGTCCGTGATCGGGTTGTGGAGCTGCTCGGGGAAGGTGTCGACGGCGAAGCGCACGCCGGTCGGCACGTCGTAGGCGATGCGCTGGGTCAGCCGGGGGATCGCCCGGAAGTTCCGCGGGCAGCTGCCGTCCGCCCGCGAAAAGGCGGTGTGGGTGCGGTGGTTGGCGCTGTCGGTGTTCCGGCCGTCCCAGCAGTCGGGGAACTTCAGGGTCCGGACGACCCGGCTGCCGTCCGGGCAGATCGGGTACTTGTCGGCGAGCTGGCGGTCCTCGAAGCCGGTGCAGCTCCACGAGGCGTGGGCGTTGGCCGGGCCGTTGGTGAGCGCCTTGGCGTCGCCGGTGATGATCCGCAGGAAGCGGGTCATCGGCTGGACCCTGTTCCCGGCGGCGGAGTCGTACGTGATCCCGACCTCGGCGGGCTGGAGGATGCGTCCGACGTTGCGGTCCTTCCCGCCGCCCGGCGCCCTCGCGTCCTTCTCCGCCTGACCGTCGAGGACCCGCAGCACCGGCCAGTAGTAGGCCGACTGGTCCCCGTTGGAGCAGGTGGTGCCGGCGTTGGCGAGCCTGCCGTTGGTGGAGAACGCGTCCGTGACGAGGTTCCCGACGTAGTCGTGCATGTGGTGGGCGCCGTTGCTGACCCCGGGCGCCACGATCACGTTGTCGGGGTTGAGATGGCGGTTCTCGTTGAGCCCGCACTGCGAGGTGAAGGTGCCGGTGGCCGGCCCGGTGCGGGTGGGCCTGGCGGTGTTCGGGGTGACGGTCCTGATGTCGACGAAACCGCGCCCCAGGGCGGACCGTCCACCGCTCGCCAGGTTCTTCGGCCCGGCCGCGCCGTTCTGTCCGTTGGCACCGTTCTGCCCGGCCGCGCCGTTCTGCCCTCCGTCGCCGCTCCCGCCGTCGGGGGCGTAGTCCTGGGCGGAGGAGTCGACCACCAGGTCGCGCCGGATCGCGCAGGTCGCCAGTCCGGAGACGTCCTCGGGCAGGCCGGAGTCCGGGCCCGCGCTCGCGACGAGCTTGCGCAGGGTCGCCGACCGCTTCCCGGCCAGCTCGCCCATGACCTGCTGCTCACCGCCGCCGGAGCCCGGCTCGGCGAGGCTGCGGTACGCGTCCGCCACCTGGATGTCGAGGTCGGCGAGGTCCTGGTCGACGTCCTGCTGCGCGCTCTCCGGCACCGAGGCCAGGGCCGTGCCGACGTCCGCGCAGGCGACCGTGCCCGGCCGGGCCCCGGCCTGCTGGGCAGCGGCCCCCTGCGACCGCGACGGCCGCTGCCCGGCGAACGCGGCCGCCGCGAGCGCCGAAGCGCCGGTGACCGCCAATATCCCGGCCAGCAGGAGGGCGAACGCCTTCCGCCTGGCCTTGCCGCGTTTGTGAATCCTCATGTCGCATCCTCGAAACGGGATCGGGCCTGCCTGGCAGGCCGTGGAAAGCGTTGTGCTGCCGCGGTGTCCGGGCAGGGTTTCTAGTGCTGCGTCGCCGGCCCGGAACTCGGCGCCGGGCTCGGGCCCTGACTCGGGCCCTGGCTCGGAGCGGACGTGCCGGACGGCGGTCCGGAAAGGTCGCCGAATTTCACCAGCCCGGTGTTCTCCAGGACCGTCATGTGGTCGAGCACGGTGGAATTCGCCGTCGTCGCCAGATCGCGGACGGTGGAATTCTGGGTCCCGGCGCGCACCTGGGCGACCACCGCGAAGACCTGGCCGTGGGCGTTGCGCACGATGTTCGCGAACAGCCGGTCGAAATCGGGCCCCTGGGCGTCGTCCAGCTGTTTCAGCCACGCCTTCTGCTGGTCGGAGGGCTCGTCGGGCAGGCCCAGGCCGAGGGTCCTGGCGACGTCCACCACGTCCCGGTCCAGATCCGTGTGCCCGTCGATCAGGTGCTGTCCCGCGGTCCTGACCTCGGGCGTGCCGCCCTTGGCGACAGCCATCCGGCCTGCGGGGATCTCCCACAGCCCGGCCAGCCGGACCCGTTTGACGAAGTCCCGGTCGAGCGGTGTCAGCGGCCCGGACGCCGTCTGCAGGGTCGCCACCGCGACCGGGGACGGGTCCGCCCGCGCGGCGGTGCGGTACGAGCCCGCCGATCGCACGATCGGAACCGCCAGGGCCGTGCCCGTGAACAGCACGGCCACGATCACGAGCAGGGTGGCGAACCACCGCGGAAGTCTGGTCGCCCCGGGTATTCCGTAAACCGCCGTTCCGGGTTCGCGTTTCTTCCTCGAAGATGACATCGGCTTCCTCATCGCGCCGGGATTCCGTTCACCGTCACCGGGCGGACGGTTCGGCGGCGACCGCACCGCGGAACCTCCCGGGAACCACCGGCCGCTTGCGGGCCGGTCACCGTGGAAAGAGGCCGAACCCGGGGATCCGTCCCGCGACTTTGCCCATCCTTTACCCCGAGCGCGCGGGGACGCCACACCGGAGCGCCATTCCCTACGCTTGTTCGACAATCCGTCAGCATGTGCGAACCATGTGCGGAAGGCCACTGTGGCGCGGGGCCCGGGAGGCGGTAGATTGCCGTACCGGTCGGTACCCCAGGGCGCCGCACCGGCCTGGTGTCCCCCCTTTCCGTCCGGACGCGAGCGAGGCCATGTGCGACTGAACCTCAATCAACTGGCGGTGTTCGCCAAGGTCATCGAATGCGGCGGCTTCTCGGCGGCGAGCCAGGTCCTGTTCCTGAGCCAGTCGTCCGTCTCGAAACAGGTGCAGAACCTGGAAATAGCCCTGCGCACCCAGCTGGTCGACCGGTCCGGCCCGAAGATCCGCCCGACGTTGGCCGGGGAGGTCCTGCTCGCGCAGTCCAAGGAGGTGCTCGCCCTCGCCGACCAGGCCGTCGCGGCCGTCCAGGCCGCAGCACTCCTGCTGGAGGACCCGCTGGTGATCGGCAGCACGAGCACCATCGCCGCGCACTTCCTGCCGTCCGTCCTGCTCGAACTGCGGCACCGGGCGCCCGAGGTGCGCTTCGGCCTCGTCGTCGACGGCGCCGACCGGCTGGCGACCGCGCTGGAGGAGGGCCGGATCGGCGTCGCGCTGAGCGGCGGCCCGCTGCCTCCCGGGCGCTACCGGTCGGAGCGCCTCGCCGACGACGACATGCTGCTCGCCTGCCCGGCCGGTCATCCACTGGCCGGACGGGACGTCACGGCCGCCGACCTGGCGGACGAAACGTTCCTGCTGCGCGAGGCCGGCTCGGACACCCGCCGTCAGCTGACGGACCTCCTGCACGCCTGGGAACTGTCCGGCGCCCGGACGCTGGACCTGTGGGGCACCGACGGCATCAAGGAGGCCGTACGGATCGGCCTGGGAGTCGGGCTGGTGGCGCGCCGGTCCGTCCAATTGGAGCTCCGGCACGGTGTCCTGGCCGAACTGCGGATCCACCCGGCGCCCGGGCACCGGACCGTGACGGCCGGCTCGACCCTGGCCCGGCCCCTCACTGCGTACGAGCAGATGCTGCTGCTGGTCCTACGGGACAGAGCCGCCCGGGCGACCGTGGAGGCGTGATCCCCCTCGATCACACGCGCGGCGGATTCCGCTCCAGGTAGCGGAGGCCCTGCTTGAGGTGGGCCCGCGGGTTGGTGTCCAGATGCCGGGCCCAGGCGGGCTTGCTCTCGCCGCGCCGGTAGGCGTAGCAGGCCAGGGCGTAGCCGAGCATCCGCTCGCTCAGGTAGCCGAGCCGCGAGGACGACCAGCCCTGCTTGCCCTGCCGGAAGTCGAACGCGGAGTTGGCCGTGAAGACGCCGAGGCCGAAGTGCACCGTCAGCAGGTCGGTGAGCGGCTCGTGGTCGCGCCGTTCGGCGGAGACGCGCCGCTCGTCGAGGAGGCGGACGTGCCCCAGCTCGTGCGCGATGGTGGCGACCAGCGCGACCGGACGGGCGGCCTGGCGCTGGGCGACGGCGATCACCGGCCGCCCGTTCTCCCGCCGGTAGTGCCCGGCGGCCGAGCGCGACCTGTGGGCGAGCCCGAGGCCGGCGACCATGGCGCCCTCGCCGTCGTCCGGCTCGATCTCGATCGTCAGCCGGTTGGGCGCCACGTCCAGGTACCCGCAGAGCTGGGCGATCAGGCCCCGGATGTCGGCGTCGGAGCCCACGTACGGCCCCGGGAAGAACTCGGCGGTCGGCAGCACCGGAGCACGCTCCAGCACCCCGCGCCCGAACTCGGCCGCCAGCCAGGCCATGGACTCCTCGATCCAGACCCGCTCGTCCGGCCCGACCGGGCACTTCGGCGGGAACAGCGCCATGACACCCCCCAGTGATCATGGCCATCATGCACCACGACGCAGGCGGCGTCGGCTACCGGGCCGCGGTGAAGCGGACCGAGCCGACGCCGCCTCCGGCGCTGGCACCACCCGGGCCGACGGTGTCGACCGCGTCCTGGCAGCCGGCGTCGCCGAACACGGTCGCCTCCGCGTCGGTGTCGTTGTACAGCTCGGTGACCTCGCCGCCGAGCTCGTAGCACCGGCCGTTGCCCGGGTTGTCCAGGTAGTGCTCCTGGTTGTCGCTGATGTACGTGAAAGTCCCGTCCGTGGCGTGGGCGTTGGTGGGGAATCCGATACACAGGGCCACCACGGCGGCGCCGGTGGCCAGCGTCCTTCGGAAGTTCTTCACGGGACTCGTCTCCTTCTGAACGGTGAGCCTGAACGGTGAGCTCCCCCGGCTTCCAGCGCTGCCAGTCTCACCGTTCGGCTGCGCGAAGACGCGGGACCTCACTCGAACGGCCCTTCTCCGGCGCTTCCCGTCCCCCGGAAGGCGGTACGCCGGCGCTTCCCTCTCCAGGCCCCAGGGCACCCGCGACTCGGGGCGTCGGACTCCGCCCGACAAACGCAACGCGTTTGCTTTAAGGCGGCGGGAGGGTCTACAGTCACTAACGCAAAACATTAGCTTTTGATGTGGGAGCGCTTCGCCGCCCCACCGGCCAGGAGGAGCGTCCGCCATGCCCGCAGCCGAACTCACACCACCGGAGGCGGCCCGCTGGGCCGACCGTGCCGGGCTGCCGCTGCCCGCCGACCGTCACGCCGCGGTCGCGGCCACCGCGAACCACATCCACTCCGTCGTCGCGACCCTCCGGGAGCTGGACTTCGGGGACACCCCGCCGGCAGGCGCCTACCGCGCGGAAGGAGGGCGGCCCGATGCAGCCGTATGAGCTCTCCCTCACCGCCGCCGCGGACGCCGTCCGGTCCCGCCGGCTGTCCCCCGTCGAGCTGGTGGACTCGGTCCTCGACCGCATCGAGCAGGTGGAGCCCGACCTCGGCGCCTACGTCACGGTCGCCGCGGAGCAGGCTCGCCGGGTGGCGCGCGAGGCCGAACGCGAAGCGGCGCAAGGCCGCTACCGGGGGCCGTTGCACGGCGTCCCCATGGGGCTCAAGGACCTGATCGACGTCGCGGGCATGGCCACCACGGCCAGCTCCCGGGTCCGCGCCGACCATCGCGCGCCGGCCGACAGCACGGTCGCCGCCCGGTTGACGGCGGCCGGCGCGGTGCTGGTCGGCAAGACCCACACGCACGAGTTCGCGTTCGGCCTGACCACCCCGCAGACCCGCAACGCCCGGGACCACGACCGGGTCGCCGGCGGCTCCAGCGGCGGGTCCGCGGTCGCCGTGGCGTCGGGCGCGGCGACCTTCGCCCTGGGGACCGACACCGGCGGGTCGATCCGGGTGCCCGCCGCGCTCAACGGGGTCGTCGGCCTCAAGCCGACCTACGGTCTCGTCCCCCGTCACGGCGTCACGTCCCTGTCCTGGTCGCTAGACCACGTCGGCCCGATCACCCGCACCGTCGAGGACGCGGCCCTGGTCCTGACCGCCCTCGCCGGGCACGACCGGCGCGACCCCGCCTCGCTGTCCCTGCCCGCCGAGGACTACCGGCCCGGCACGGGCACGGACCTGACGGGCCTGCGCGTCGGCGTGCCGCGCACCTACTACTTCGACCACGTCGACCCGCAGGTGGAGACCGCCGTCCGGCACGCCGTCGAGCACCTGGAGGACCTCGGCGCACGGCTCGTCGAGGTCGACATCCCGATGACCCGCTACATCCAGGCCACCCAGTGGGGCCTGATGGTGCCGGAGGCCGCCGCCTACCACGAGCGCACCCTGCGCACCGCACCGGAGTTGTACGGGGCGGACGTCCGCATCCTGTTGGAGGCCGGCGAGTTGATGAGCGCCGGGGACTACCTGCGGGCCCAGCGCGCCCGGACCATGATGCGGGAGGAATGGGCCGGCCTGCTGGAGACGGTCGACGTGATCGCCGCCCCGACGGTCCCGACGACCGCGGTGCGAGCCGGCCAGGAGACGGTCACTTGGTCCGACGGCACGGTCGAGAGCGTCTCCGACGCCTACGTGCGCCTCTCCGCCCCCGCCAACATCACCGGGGTGCCCGCCCTGACCGTCCCGGCCGGCCAGGACGCCGAGGGCCTGCCGATCGGCCTGCAACTGCTCGGCCGGCCCCTCGGGGAGCGCACGCTCCTGCGCGTCGGTCACGCCTACGAGCAGACCCAGCCCACCCGGGAGCTCACCACGGTGTCCTGAGGGCGGCGTCCGGACCGGGCGGAGCTCCGCTCGACACCGAGGCACCCCTTAAACGCAATCACTGAGCCTTAAGGGATGCCCACGCGCCGCCGACCGACAGCGCGCTCGGGCCTCGGGCACTTGGGCCCAGGGAGATCAGGGCAGAGGCAGCGCGACGGCGCGCAGCCGGTGCGTCGTGCACCGGCTGCGCGCCGTCGTCGTCGTGTGGCGTCAGGACATCAGGTGTGCATGGCCCTCCACCAGGAGCTCGCCGTACTCGAATTGCCGCCCGAGGGCCACGTACCGGTCGTACTGCTCCCGCGCGACCACGGGCCCGACCTTGGCGAGCGCGCGCAGCAGGAGGCGGAACGCCAGGTCGGGGCAGACCCGCGCCGCGACCTCGTCGAGGGCGGGCACGATGCCGGGGACGTACCCTCCGGGCGCGTGCATCGCCCCCTCGGTGATCCCGGCGGAGACCAGCAGGATCTCGTCCAGGACGGCTCCCGCCACGTGTCCGTAGGGACTGGGCGGCACGCGCTCGTCGCTGCCGCCGCCCTCGGCGGCGAGCCGCTCCCGGCCGAGCCGGACGATCAATCGGAGCCAGTCACGGCCGTCGTGACCCTCCCGGCGGAGGTCGTGGAAGGGATGGGTGACCGTCGACCAGAGCGCCTCGATCTGCCACGCGGGCAGGTCGGCGGCCTCCAGCCGCAGGGCGTCCACGAGGACCGACTCGGCGACCCAGGAAGGGTTGCGGGCGAGGTAGTCCGCCAGGACCTCGACGTCCTCGCCCTCGCTGCGCCAGTGTGCGTGGAACGCCTCGGCCAGGAGGGAGAAGCCGAAGTCGGCCGCGCCGCCGTACCGTTCCGCCATCAGACGCCCCTGCGCGGGAGCGGGAAGATGGAGGTCACGTACCAGCCCTTGGGGTGCTTGGTCGGGCCTTCGGTGTAGTCGATCTTGACCCGGACCTCGACCTTCGTGCTGGAGGGGGTGGTCACGCCGTTGCCTCCCCGCTGGTAGACCTCGCCGAGGGAGGTCAGCTTGTCGCCGTTGGCATCGAGGACGGACACGTCCGCGGTGAACTTGAACTCGCTCTTGCCGAGTCGCTTGGCCTGCCCGTACTGCTTCGCCCCGTCCGTCAGCCACGCCTGCTTGAGCGCTTCTTCCGCGGTGGCGAGGTCCTTGAACACGCCGGTGTATCCGTCGGTCTCGGCCTTGAGCTGCGCGCGGATCGCGTCGGTGCCGCTGACCGTCCCGAGGTTGTTCGTGTAGGGGCCCCCGGCGACATGGTCCTTGATGGTGTGCAGCCCCGGGTCCTTCGCCTCGTCGTTGAGCAGGTAGAGGCAGTTGTGGACGAGCAGGTCGGGCTCCTGGCCGCCACCGGTGCGCACGAAGAAGGTGTGCGGTCCGTCGACCGTCAGGTCGTAGACGGCTTCCGGTGCCTGCCCGGTCCGGTCGGTGATGCCGGTGACGGTCTGCGGGGCGTTGTCCGAGGCCCGCAGGCGGTCTCCCGGGCGCAGGGCCGAGGCGAGGGTCCAGCCGGCCTGCTCGGTGTAGAAGCGGTGACCGGCCGTGGTGGAGAGCGTGCTGCCGTCCGCGAGGGCGATGTCCACCAGGCGCCGCGTGGTGTGGGCGTAGGTGGCGGTCACCGGCTGCGGGTGCAGTCCCCCGACCGCCGGGTCGGCCGTGAGCACCCGGTCACCGGTCCGGATCTCGCTGATGGCCCGGTACGAGCCGTCGGCCAGCAGGACGCGGGTGCCCGCGGGGAAGCTGTTGACCTCGCACGTCTCGTAGACGTACTGCACCGACTTGTACTCGTCGTTCAGCTGGCGGACGAGGGCCGGGTCGATGTCGGGGGTCTTGCTCAGCGCCTCAAGGGCCTCCTTGGTGCCGACGCCGTTCTTGAAGGTGTTGCG
Source organism: Kitasatospora sp. NPDC057904 (assembly GCF_042887925.1). Taxonomy (NCBI): domain Bacteria; kingdom Bacillati; phylum Actinomycetota; class Actinomycetes; order Kitasatosporales; family Streptomycetaceae; genus Kitasatospora; species Kitasatospora sp. NPDC057904. Next base: position 225,594 of record NZ_JBHVOL010000006.1, on the reverse strand, counting down.
GAAGGCGGACACGGCGTCGGCGGCGCGGAGCAGCTTGCTGGTGATCGCGTCGCTGTAGCCGTTGAGCGTCGCCTGGAGGGCGAGCTTGGCGTCCTCGATCCCGACGCCGGTTTCGAGGGCGAAGCGGAACGCGACGATGCCCTTCGCGCCCTTGGCGAGGGTGCCGAAGGGGATGAAGTTGGACGCGGCCCAGGCACAGTGCGAGTTGAATCCCGGGTCCTTGAAGCACGCGATGAAGTCGCCCGCGAAGAGGGTGAAGGCGTTGACGGTCGGTGATCCGCAGACGCCCCGCTGGCAGGTGACGTTGATCTTGTCGAAGTCCTTCTGCGTCATGGCGACGGTGGTGGTGATCTCCGACTTGTTCAGCTGGTCGCTGCCGACGAGGAGGGTGTCCCAGACGCTGTACTTCCCCATGCAGGCGGCGATCGACAGGCCCGCTTCGGGGCAGGTCTTCAGGATGTAGTCGATGGTGCCGGTGACCCTGATGGTGTACGTGACGTCGCAGACCCTGACTCCGGCGGCGTTCGTGTAGAAGTTCTCATCGGTCCACAGGTCCGCGAGGGTTCCCGTCTGTCCCTTGCCGCAGCGTGCTTCGTTGCTCTTGACGACCTCCTTCTGGAGGTCCCCGCGGGGCACGGACTCGATGTAGGAGACGCGGCCGTTGTCGTCGACGACGGCCGTGTCGCTCTGCAGCTTTCCGCCGGCCGCGTCGGCCTGCTGCTTCGACATGATCAGCTGCGCCGCCTCCCTGGCGGCCGCGTACGCGTCGTCCCTGCTCTTGGCAGCGGCGGCGGCCGAGGCCTTCGCCTGGTCGGACGCGGTCTTGGCGTCGGCCGCGAACTGGCTCGCCTGGGCCGCGTAACCGGTGGCCTCGGCGGCCGAGGCGACGGCGCGGTCGGCCGCGACGCCGGCGGAGGCGGCGGACGCCTGGGCCTGCTGGGCGTACTGGGCGGCCTGCGCCGCGGAGGCCTGGGCGGCCTGCGCGGCCTGGGCGGCCTGGTTGGCGAAGCCCTGGGCGGACTGGGCGGACTGGCTGGCCTGGTTGGCGTAGCCCGCCGCCTCGTTGGCGGCGCCGCGGGCGGTGGCGGAGGCCTGGGCGGCCTGCGCCGCGTACTGGCGGGCCTGGGCGACCGAGCCGTCGATGGTGGCGAGGTAGGACGCGACGGTGGCCACGTGGGCCGCGGTCATCGCGTCGCGCTGCTGGGCCTTGGGCAGGCCGGTCTGCAGGAACGGCACCAGACGGTCGGCGGGGCCGGACAGGACGGCCTGGGCGGCCGCCTTGACCTCCTGGCCTCCGCCGGCCAGGGCCTGGGTCACCAGGACGCGGTTGTCGTCGTCGCGGGCCTTGAACTGACCGGTGGCCAGGAAGGCCCGGACGTCGTCGATCGTGCCGTCCAGGGCCTTGCCGGCCGCGGCCTTCACGCCCGGTCCGCCGGCGGCCATGATCTGCGAGAGGGCGACGCGGTCGTCGTCGTCCTTGCCCGGGTACTGCCCGGTGGCCAGGAACGCCCGGACCTGGTCCGGCGTACCCACCGAGGCGGTCTCCGCGGCGAGGCGCTTCTCCAGCTTGCCGGGCGTCTTGGCGATCGCCAAGACGCTGGTGCGGTCGTCGCGGTCCCGGGCCACCGTCAGGTCGGTGGCCAGGAAGGCCTGGACGGCGTAGTCGTCGCCCTCCAGGGCGCTCTGGGCGGCGGCCTTCGTCCACGGGCCGGCCGAGTCCAGCAGCCGCAGCGCGGCCTGACGGCCCTTGAGCAGGGCGGTCTTGGCGTCGGTGCCCGGTGCCTGGGCGTCCTTGATCAGCTGGTCGGTGCCGGCGGCGAACTGCGTCGCCTTGCCGGACTCCCAGGCCGCCGTCTTGGCCTTCTGGTCGGCCTCGCGGGAGGCCTCGTCGGCGGCGGCCATCTCGGCGGCCTGCTGAGCGTCGAGGCGCTCCTTGTCGGTGGCGCGGGCGATGTTGGTGACCTTGTGGGCCTGCGCGGCCGAGTTCGCGGCCGAGTTGGCGGCGGCGTCGGCCGCGGTGGCGGCCGCCTGCGCGACGTTGGCGGCGGTGGCCGCCTCACCGGCGTGCCTGGCCGCCTCCTCCGCCGCCGCGGCCGCGGCTTCGGCGTGGGCGGCGGCCTCGTTGGCGGCGCGCTGGGCGTCCCCGGCCGCGGCGGCGGCCTCGTTGGCGATGGCGACGGTGGCGTTGGCGGCACGCTTGGCCTCGGCGGCGGCGCTCTGGGCGCGGGCCGCCGCGAGGCGGGCCCGGGCGGCGTCGTCGGCGGACACCCCGGAGTACTCGGCGGCCTCGGCGGCGGCCTGAGCGGCCGCGGAGGCGTTCTCGCCGGCCGACGCCGCGGCCTGCGCCGCGACTCCCGCCTGCGCCGCGGCCCGGCCGGCCCACGCACTGGCCTCGCCCGCGGTGCGGGCGTCACCGGCGGCGTTGCGGGCGGTGACGGCGGCCGCGCGGGCCGCGTCCGCCTGCCCGGCATCGCTCGCCGCGTTGGCGGCGGCGGCCAGCGCCCTGGTGGCGGCGTTGCCGGCCTTCGTCGCGGCCGACGCGGCGTCGGCGGCGGCGCTGGCGGCCTGCCGGGAGGCCTCGTTGGCGGCCTTCGCCGCCTTCGAGGCGGTCTGGGCGGCAGCGGCGGCGCGGCTCGCGGCGTCCGCCGCACGGCCTGCGGCGTTGGACGCCTGCCCGGCCGCACCCTGCGCGGCCTTGGTCTCGGCGGCGGCCTTCTCGGAGGCCTCCTTGGCCAGCCTGGTGGCGTCCAGGGCCTTGCCCGCCGCGTCCACGGCCGTCCGGGCCTGCTGCCCGGCCTGGGCGGAGGCGTTCTTCGTCAGGTCGGCCAGCTGGGAGACGGTCAGGGTCTCCTGGTCGTGGGCGGCCGCGGTCTGGTAGCCGTACTGCAGGAACTGCTGGACGTCGTCCATCGAACCGTTGAGCGCGGTGTTGGCGGCCTTCTTCACCTCCGGCCCGCCCGAGGCCATCAACTGCGACAGGTGGACGCGGTCGTCGTCGTCCCTCGCCTTGAACTGGCCCTCGTTGAGGAACTGGTTGACGTCGGTCAGCGTGCCGTCCATGGCCTTGGCGGCCGCGGCCTTCACACCCGGCCCGCCGGCCGCCATGATCTGCGACAGCCGGACCCGCTGGTCGTCCTCGAAGGCCTTCTTGGCGCCCTGGTCGAGGAACTTCTTCAGGTCGGCGGCCGAGCCCTTCAGCGCGGCCTGCCCGGCCTCGCGCACGCCGGGGCCGGAGGCCGCGACGAGTGCCTCGATCTGTGCCTTCTGGTCCTGGTCGGCCGCGACCGCCTGGCCCTTGGTCACGAACGCCGTCAGGTCGTCGCCACCACCGGTCAGTGCGATCTCGGCCGCGTGCCGTACGGCCGGTCCGCCGGCCTGCCAGGCCGCGACGGCCTTCACCCGGTCCGGGTTGGCGGCGGTGGCCGGCGGTGTGTCGGCCGCCACGGCCGGAATCGTCAGCAGCCCGGTCAGCAGGCTGCCGGCCACGAACCCGGCCGCGAGCCGTGATCGGGCCCGTGATGTCGGTGACATCCTCATGGGAGCTTCGTCATCTCTCTTCGTGTTTCGGGCACCGGAGTGCCGCCTGGCCGGCCGCGGTCACGCATCGACGGGCCGGAAGTTCTGCGGGGGGAGGAGGATTCGTTCGACGCGGCGCGACGTGGCCGCGCGAAGGAGGAAGTTCACCGAACACCGGCCCGGCGCTGCCGCCGAGGGCCCGGCCGGGGCCCCGCCACGGGGCCGGGCCGGTCTGCGGACGGTACGCACAGGGACTCCCGGAAGAAGACGCACCCGGGCGACGAACCAGCGCCCCCGAGCCGGTAAAGTGAAGATCAAGTGGACGCTATCGACAGGAAATCCGGTACGTCAAAGCATGTCCACGGCCCGGCGAAATCCTGATCCACCGTCACGTCCGGTACGGGAAACGCGGCCGAACCGCCCGAAATCCGTCATTCCGAAGGCGGACATTAAGGATGTTCGAGAACCTGGGATCCCGTCCCCCGACCATCACGGTTCGGTGACGTTTCCTCTGCCCGGTGCCACTGCGGCACCGGCGCCGGGCGCCCGACTTCCCAGCGTCGGCGGTGATCACTAAGGTCTGGCGCTGTGACTAAGCGTGAATCCGGTGACGACCTGTGGGACGAGTTCGTCCGGGAGTTCGAGAAGAACAACGCGGTGCGGGAGCCGAGTGCCGCCGAACGGGCGCGGCAGGCCCGGCAGACGAAGCCGCGGCGCTCGCGGCGGCTCGTCCTTCCCGTGGCCGCCGCCCTCCTGGTGGCCGCCGGCGCGACGGCGTACGTGCTCCGGCCGTCGGACCGGGCACCGGCCGCCGCGCCGGCCGCGTCCGCCCCCTCGGCGCACGCGGCGACGGCGTCGGCCGGTGCTCCGGCTTCGGCGATCCCGCTGTCCGTCTTCCCGGCGCAGGTGCAGGGGTACACGTTGGTGGCGAAGGTGGCGAACCCGAGCTGCACCGGCGCCGACACCGTGGCGCCGACCCTCGCCGGGCTGATCACGCAGGGGCACGGCTGTGTCGGCGTCGACCTGGCGCTGTACAAGGACGCCGACGGCAACCAGTACGACCTGGCGCTGTTCACCATGAAGGACCCGATGGAGTGCGTGCACCTCATCAACGTGCTGGCCTCCGACCCCGCGTCGTACCAGGTCGCCGTCCAGGTCCCGCCCAAGGACTCCGGCCTGCGCCAACTGCCGGCCGACAGCGGCCTCGTGCAGAACTTCGCGTCCTACGGGAACGGGATGCTCGTCGGCATGGCCCAGTGGTCCGACGGCCGGACCGCGGACTTCGGCGCGCTGTCCGACCGGCTCTCGCCGCTGACCGGGGCGGTCATCAAGAACGTCCCCGTCTGACGGAAGGCCCGGCCGGGGCGGCTCGGCGGCCGGCGCCGGGCCAGGCGCCGGAGGCCGCTTCGGACGGAGTCGCCCGGCGTCGGCCACGGGCTCGCTAGGCTGGCCGCATGGCCTCACTGGGAAGTCACGCCAACGTCTGGGAGACATGCCTCCAGCTCCTGCGCCGTCAGGGGTACCACCTGACGGTGAAGCTCGCCGACGAGGAGGACGAGGACGGGCTGGACGCCTGGCTCGCCGAGAAGGACGGGTTCACCTTCTGGGCGGACAATCCGATCGAACTGCTGGGGCTGGCCGCCGTGTACGAGGACGTGCGGCCCGAGGAGGACCGGCCCTACTGGTGGTCCGCGAAGACCGTGCGCGAGCGCCCGGACGTGCGCGAGCAGCTCGTCGACGAAGCGCTCGCGGTCCGGGACGCGCGCGTGGCGGAGCTCGCCGCACGACGGGAGCGGGATCCGGAGGGCTGGGAGGAGGAGATCCGCGCGGCCTTCTGCTTCGACGGCGACGAGCGGCATGCGGCGAACCACCTGGCTCTCCCCCGCGCCGAGTTGAGGCAGCTCCTGGACGATCCGCGCCTCGCCGACCTCCGGGACGAGGAGAACCGCGGGACCGATGGCTGAACCGCGCCTCCTGCCGGAGCACCCACGTCATGCCGTCGTGCTCGGGCTGGTGGCGGTCCTCGCGGCGCTGGTGGTCGCCGCGCTCGGCGTCCGCTACGCCGGCGCGAGCGAGCCCGGAGGGGTGGACGCGCGCATAGCGGGGGCGTTGTACGGGGTGGAGCCGCCGTGGCGGTCCATCGCCCTGGCCATGGATTCGCTGGGCGAGCCGGTCGGAGCCGCGGCCCTGGTCGTGCCGATCGTGGCGGGCTGCCTGCTGCTCCGGCGTCCGCACGCGGCTGCGTTCGTCGTTGTCGGCGTCGGTTCGGCCGTGGGAACGGCGACGCTGCTCAAGCACCTGGCGGGGCGCACCATCCACGGCGACAACCTGTCCTACCCGAGCGGGCACACCGCCTTCGCCACGTCGCTCGCCCTCGCGGTGGCGATGGTGGCGACCCGCAGGGCGGCCGGCACCCTGCTCGTGTTCGCCGCGGCGCTGGTCGCGGGCGCCGTCATGGGGTGGGCGCAGGTCGCGCTGGGCGCGCACTACCCGACCGACGTCCTCGGCGGCTGGTGCACCGCGCTGGCGGTGGTGCCGGCGACGGCGTGGCTGGTCGACCTGGCAGCCGACCAGCTCCGCCGGAGCCGTCCGTGACGCCGCGTCACACCAAGCGGCGGAAGACGGGTTTCACCGGCCGCCCGCCCAGCCACGGGGTGGGGTCGCCGGCATCGAGTGCCTTGCGGTAGACGGCACAGGCCCCGGCCACCACGGCCACGGTGCGGTCGATGTCGGCGTCGTCGAGCGCGCTGCTCACCACGAACGAGGGGGCCAGGACGCCCCCCGCGAGGAGTTGGCGCAGGAACAGGGTGCGGTACTGCTGCGAGGGCTCCCGGTTCTCGTCGAGGGTGGCGAAGACCAGGTTGCTGGCCCGGCCCCGGACGACGACGTGGTCGCCGACGCCCATGCCCACGGCGGCCTCGCGGACGCCGGCGGCCAGCCGCTCGCCGAGGGCGTGCAGCCGGGCGGTGACGCCCTCCTCGACGTAGGTGGTCTGGACGGCCATCGCGGCGGCGAGCGAGTGCGTCTCCGCGCCGTGCGTGGTGGACAGCAGGAACACCCGGTCGCCGGTGTGGCGCAGCCCGCCCCACTCCATCAGGTCCCGCCGCCCGGCGAGCGCGGAGACGGCGAAGCCGTTGCCCAGTGCCTTGCCGAAGGTGGAGAGGTCGGGCACGACGCCGTAAAGGCCCTGGGCGCCCGCCTCGGACCAGCGGAAGCCGGTGATCATCTCGTCGAAGACCAGCACGCAGCCGTGCCGGTCGGCCAGTTCGCGCAGGCCGGCGAGGTACCCGGGCGGCGGCTCGGCGTGTCCGGCGGGTTCGAGGACCAGGCAGGCGACCTCGCCCCGGTACCGGGTGAGCAGTTCCTCCGTCGCGGCCAGGTCGCCGTAGGGGTACGCCACGGTGAGGTCGGTGATCGCCGCCGGGATCCCGGCGGACATCGGCGTGGTGCCGATGAACCAGTCGTCGACGGAGAAGAACGGGTGGTCGCCGCAGATGGCCACTCGCGGGCGCCCGGTGACGGCGCGGGCGAGCCGCACCGCCGCGGTGGTGACGTCGGAGCCGTTCTTCGCGAACTTGACCATCTCGGCGGTCGGCACGGTCTCCAGGAAGCGTTCCGCGGCCCGGGCCTCCACGACGGACGGGCGGACGAAGTTGCTGCCGCGGTCCAGTTCCCGCCGGACCGCCTCCAGTACGCGCGGGTGGGCGTGGCCGAGGCTGACCGAGCGCAGGCCGGAGCCGTACTCGACGTAGCGGTTGCCGTCGACGTCCCACACGTGGGCGCCGCGGCCGTGGCTGATGACCGGGGCGAGGTGCTCGGGGTACTGGTCGTCGCCCTTGGCGTAGGTGTGCGCGCCCCCGGGGATCAGGGCGTGCAGCTTCTCGTTCGCCGCCCGCGACCGGGGCAGGGCGAACTCTTCGGCAGGTTCGGTGACTTCGGTGTCCACGCGGTCCTCAGCTCTCGTTCCGGCGCAGGACCTCGGCGAGGCTCGGCGCCTCCCGGTCCCGCTTGGACATCGACGTGGGCGGCAGCGGCCAGGGGATGGCGAGCTGCGGGTCGTCGAAGGCGATCGTCACGTCCTCGGCCGGATCGTGCGGGCGGTCGATCAGGTACGAGACGTCGGTGGTCTGCGTCAGCGCTTGGAAGCCGTGCGCGCACCCCGCCGGGATGTAGACGCTCGTCTGCGTCTCGCCGGACAGCTCGAAGTGGGCCTGGTTCCGGTAGGTCGGCGAGTCCGGCCGCAGGTCCACGACGACGTCGAAGACCCGCCCGTACGAGCAGCGCACCAGCTTGGCCTCGCCGGCGCCGGAGCGCAGGTGCAGCCCGCGCAGGACGCCGCCGACCGAGCGGGAGACGCTGTGCTGGACGAAGGCGTCCGGGTCGAGGCCCACCGAGCGGATCACGTCGGCGTCGAAGGTGCGGCAGAAGAAGCCGCGTTCGTCGGCGTACGGCGTCGGCTCGAACAGGTACGCGCCGGCGATCGCCGGGACTTGGGTCGCCTTCACGGCGCCTCCCTCACAACGTGGTCGGTCCTCGGGAAGAGGACCCTGGTCAGCTCGCGGAACTGGTCGTCGAGGCGCCGGGCCACGGCCAGGTTCCGCTCGGCGAGGGTCTGCCGCAGCTCTGCCGAGCGCTTCTCCAGCTCCCGGAACTGCTCGGTCAGCCGGTCGGCGTCGACCTCGCGCGCCGGGTGGCGGTACGTGCCCAGCCCCATCTGCTCCATGAGCGCGTCGCTCTTGGCCGCGTAGCTCAGGGCGAGCGTCGGCGTGCCGGCCTTCAGGGCGCAGACGAGGTTGTGGTACCTGGTCGCCACCACGGCGTCGGCGGCCGCCGCCTCCTCCATCAGGTCGGCCAGCGACGCCGTCCGGGCGGCGGTGACCAGCGGCGAGTCGACGGCTTCGAGGATCGCGGCGACCACCGTCGCGTCGACGTCGTCGCCGGTGAGCAGCCGGACCGGCCTGCCCTCCTCGACCAGGGTGCGGACGAAGCGGGTCGTCCCGTCGAGGTAGCGCCGGTGGATCTCGTCGGCCCTGGCCCGGTCGTCGTTGCCGCCGTGGAAGTCCATGACGCCGACGCAGACCACGCCGGGAGCACCGGACGAGGGGGCGGCCGGCGTCGGCAGGGCGAAGGCGAGGTCCGGGTGGACCGCGTCCCGCGCGGTGTCCACGCCCATCGCCCGCATCGCGTCGCGGGACAGCTCGTCCCGGTACGACCGGTACGCGGAGAGGCGCGCCGACCAGCGCACCAGCGCCCGGGTGGGCCGGTCGGCGATGGGCGCGGCGCCGACGCCGACCAGCGCCACCCGGGTGCCGAAGAGCCGGCCGGACGCGCAGAGCAGGAACAGCGCGTACGGGAAGCCCCACGGCCGCAGCGGCAGCGTGGCCTCCAGGACGCCCATGCCCGGCACGATCACCACGTCGTGCCGGCGCACCCACGCGGCGGTGCGGACGGCGTCGACGAGTTTGCCGAGGCCCTTCGCCGCGACCGCACCCGCCCGGGAGGCGGTCCGGTACTCCCCGCGGTACCAGTGCAGCCGCGTCGCCGGGATCCGGTAGCGGGCCGTGACGGCCTCGGGCCCGCCGCACAGCGCGTCGACGACGGCCTCCGGGTGCTCGGTGCGCAGGTGGCCGAGCACGGCTTCGAGCGACCCGTCGTTGCCGAGGTTGCCGGAGCCGAGCAGGCCGAAGACCCCGACCCGCACGGGGGTCATGCCCGCCGCCCCTCGCGTCCGGCCACGAGGGCGTCGACGGAGACCGTGAGCAGCCCCGGGTCGGCCGGGGCCCGGTCCTCGACCCGCTCGCCGGCGCCGGGCCGGACCCGGCTGGTCATCCAGGCGGCCAGGTGGCCGTAGCAGGCGCGCCGGTCGGCGGCCGACAGCGGCGCCCGCCGGACGGCCGAGGCGAAGCCCCAGACGTACTCGGCGAGCAGCCGGGGCGTCGGGTGCAGCGGCCCGGCGCGGCGCGGGTCCAGGTTGACGCACCGGGAGCGCTTGGAGGGGTTCGCCCGTTCGGCGCGGGTGGGGTGGTCGCGGCGGAAGTACAGCAGCTCCGGCACCTGGTGGAAGCGCCCGTGCAGGGTGATCTCGGCGACGAACGTGCGGTCCGCGTGGTGGTAGCTGTCGTGCGGCTTCACCCGGCGCAGCACGTCGGCCCGCATCACCCCGTAGAAGTCGTCGCCGCCGGGCTCGAACAGCAGGCTGCGGAAGCGCTCGGGCGCGTGCGGCGAGTCGGTGGCGAGCCCGTACTCGTAGGGCACCTTCACCTGGCCGTCGCCGTCGATGACGGCCTGGCCGGAGTGGGCGAGGATGACGTCCGGGCGTTCGTCCAGCGCCTCCACGCAGCGCAGCAGGAGGTCCCGGGCGTACAGGTCGTCGTGTGAGGCCCACTTGAAGAGTTCGCCGCGGCACTCGGTGAAGACGTGGTTGTGGTTCGGCGCGGCGCCGATGTTCCGGGGCAGGCGCAGGTAGCGGATCCGGGGGTCCTCCGCGGCGTACGTGCGGCAGATGTCCTGGGTGCCGTCGGTCGACGCGTTGTCGGAGATGACGAGCTCGAAGTCCTCGTAGGTCTGTCCGAGGAGGGCGTCGAGCGACTCGGCGAGGTACTCCTCGCCGTTGTAGACGGGCAGGCCGATGCTCAGCCGGGGAACGGCGGTCAAGGGGTCCTCACTTCGGGGATCGGGGTGCGGTGGTGCTCGCGCAGGGCGGCGCGCAGTTGGAGCCACCAGACGGCGGCGCCGCAGGCGGTCGCGCCGGCGACGCCCCAGGCGGAGCCGACCGTGCCGGCCGCGGCGGCGCCACCGAGCCCGCCGCCGAGGTAGCAGGCGGAGGCGAACAGCTGGCAGCGCAGGCTGCGCCGGGCCGCGGCGAGGGCGCGCAGCCCGGCGGCCGCGCCGCTGCCGAGGCCGGCGCCCGCGACGCCGAGGGTGGCCGGCAGGATGAGCCGGGAGGCGGAGTGCCAGACGTCGCCGAGGACGAACTGTCCGGCCCGGTCGGGCATCAGCAGCAGGGCCGAGCCCCACAGCAGCGCGGCGCCGGCCTGCCCTCCGCCCAGCAGGAAGCAGAACCGGCCGAGCCGCTCGGGCGTCCGCCGCAGGACCCGGGCCGCCTCCGCCACGGTGACCAGGGAGAGCCCCATCAGCAGGGCGAGGAACGGTCCCTGGAGGAGTTCGGCGCCCCGGACGGCACCGACCGCGCCGACCCCGACGATCGCGCCGAGCCCGTACGCCCGCAGCTGGCCGGCGCCGCTGAGGCTGACGTTCTCGACCAGGTAGCGGCTGCCGAGGTCGCGCTGCTCGCGCAGCCAGCCGCGGGCTTCGGTCACCCGGGGCCGGACGCCGGACTGGAGGAAGCCGTATCCGGCGGCGGCCGCCGCGGCGGCGCCCCAGGCCAGCAGGAAGGCGGGCACGGTGCCCACCCGGGCCGCCACGACCATGGCCGGGACGAGTGCGACGCCCTGCACCAGGTCGTTGGCGAAGGCCTTCCGCCCGGTGCCGGCCGCGAAGAACGCGAACCGCCGGGCATCCTGGAGCAGGAGCGCCGGCAGGGCGGCGCCGAGGCTCGCGAACGCGGGCCCCACGTCGCCGCCGAGGCCGAGCCCGACCAGCAGGCAGACGGCGCCGAGGGTGGCGCCGACGGCGAGCGCGGCACCGGACGATCGGGCCGCACCGGCGCGCCAGGTCGCCTCCGGCACGCCGCTGAACCGCACCATCAGCGGGTCGGTGGCCAGCCCGCGGGAGACGTTGAGCACCACGCCGTAGGTCAGCCAGGCCAGGCTGAACACGCCGAACGCGTGCACCCCCAGCTCCCGGGCGACGTAGATGCCCACCGCGAAGTTGATCATGCTGGTGACCGCCTGGTCGGCCAGCCCCCAGGACACCCGGCCGAGCACGCCCCGCCTGGCGGGCCGGGCCTGCTCGGTCCGCCCCGGTTCCCCGGCCGGGCCGGCCGGGGTCGTCGTCTTCACCCCCTCGGTGGTCATCCGCGTCACGCCTTGATCAGACCGGCGCCGCACAGGGCGTCGGCCGCGGCGGCGACCGCGTCGAAGGGCAGCCCGGAGCGCTCGGCGACGTCCAGCAGGCCGTGCTCGCCGTCGGAGAGGCTGAGCACCCACAGCATCGCCATCTGGGCCTGCTTGGCGTCGCTGCGCCCGCCGAGCGATTCATACAGCCCGCGCCGCCCCAACTGCGGTTCGCCGTACGGGCTGAGGTTGACGTAGCGCCGGTTGCGGTCGAGCACGGCGAAGGCCTCGCGGCAGACGGCGAGCGTGTCCGCCAGCGCCTCCGGGGAGACGAAGTCCGGGTTGTCCGCCGAGGTGTGGTACTCGGGGTAGCCGGCGTACGGGGTCCGGCTCAGCGAGCCGACGCCGAGGTCAAACCCGGGCGAGCAGTACTGCCGCTCGTCGTAGCCGTACGGGGTGAACTCGACGACGTCGTGCGGCCGTTCGGAGGTGCGCAGCACGTGCCGCAGCACCCGGTCGATCTCCGCGTCGCCGCGCCGGCTCTGCTTGTACGTCAGCCGTCCCCGGTCGCCCGCGCAGGCCAGCACCAGCCCGTGCTTGACCCGCTCGATCCGCTCCGCGTTGCGGGCCAGCCAGGTGATCGCCCCGATCGTGCCGGGCGCGTAGATGAAGCGGTAGGTGTAGTACGGGCTCCGCTCCGCCAACTCCCGTGCCAGATAGGTCGCCACCGCGACGCCCGCCATGTTGTCGTTGGCCAGCGCGGGGTGGCAGACGTGGCAGGAGACGATCACCTCGTCGGCGACCTGCCCGGGGACGACGTGCTCGGCGTAGGTGAGGTGGCCGTCCGCGAGGGTGGAGTCGATGCGCACCTCGTAGTCGCCGTCCGGCAGCCCGTCCAGGGTCTCCTGGGACAGGCAGAACCCCCATTCCGGCGTGTAGTAGCTGGTGCGGTACGGCACCCAGGCCGGGTGGTCCGGCAGGGTGTGCAGGTGTCCGCGCAGTTCGGACAGCGGCATGGTCGCCGCCACCGGCACGCTGTAGCCGAGCACGTGCAGGCTGGACGCGGCGAAGTCGACGACCCGGTTGCCCGCGGCGTCGGCGACGTAGGCGTCCCGGATGTTCCACTCCTGCGGCACCGTCCAGTCGAGCACCTGCGTCCCGGTCGGGACCTCGTGCACCTGGAGCGGAACGTACTCGCCGACGATGTCCAGGGTGGCGCGCACGCCGTCGCCGGTGATGCTCCGGCAGAGCGGGTACAGCCGCTCCACCAGTGCGTGCATCTCCTCGCCGAGCCCGGTCACCGGCGCCACCGCAGGGTCTCGTCGACGGCTCCGGCGGAGGACGCCTCGCGCAGCACGGCCAGCCGGGTGAAGCGGCGCTCGAAGTCCTCCCGGGTCAGACCGAACGTGCGGTAGGCGTCGGCGAGTTCGAGCGCGCCCTGCTTCACCGTCCACTCGCAGTCGAAGCCGGGCAGCGCGGCGCGGAACCGCGAGAAGTCCACCCGGTACGACCGCGGGTCGGCGCCGTTCTCGCCGGTGATCACCACCTGCGCGCCGGTCACCGCCTCGGCGACCTGCTCCGCGATCTCGGCGACGGTGACGTTGTTGACCTCGCTGCCGATGTTGAACGCCCGGTCGTGCACGGCTTCGCGCGGCGCGGTCAGCGCGGCCGCGAAGGCGCGGGCGATGTCGGCGGCGTGGACCAGCGGGCGCCAGGGCGTGCCGTCGGAGAGCACCAGCACCTCGCCGGACAGGAGCGCGTGGCCCACCAGGTTGTTCAGCACGATGTCGGCGCGCAGCCGGGGCGAGTAGCCGAAGGCTGTGGCGTTGCGCATGTACACCGGGCTGAAGTCGCCGTCGGCCAGGGCGTGCAGGTCGTCCTCCACCCGCACCTTGGACTCCGCGTACGGCGTCACCGGGCGCAGCGGGGCGTCCTCGGACACCAGCTCGTCGCCGCCGGCGGCGCCGTAGACGGAACAGGTGGAGGCGTACAGGAAGCGGCGCACTCCGGCGTCGCGGGCCAGTTCGGCCAGCCGGACGGAGGCGTGGTGGTTGATGTCGTAGGTGAGGTCCGGCGCGAGCGAGCCCAGCGGGTCGTTGGACAGCGCGGCCAGGTGGATCACGGCGTCCACGCCGGCGACGTGGTCGGCGGTGACGTCGCGCAGGTCGACCCGCGTTCCCGGCGGGTCGGCGGGCTTCGGGCCGAGGACGCAGTCGGCGAACAGGCCGGCGTCGAGGCCGACGACCTCGTGCCCGGCGGCGGCGAGGACCGGGGCCATCACGGTGCCCAGGTAGCCCTGGTGTCCGGTCAGCAGTACGCGCATGGGTTCAACCCCCCAGGTTGAGAGTGCCGAGGTCGAGCGTGAGTTTGGTGGTGGCGAAGGCCTCGGCGTAGCGCGCGTGGCATTCGATGCCGCGGATCCGCGCGAGCCCGAGGAAGGCCTCGCGGTCGTACCAGGGGCGGTGCCGCTGCGAGGGGTAGTGCTCCTGCAGCAGCCGCACCTTCTGTTCGGCGGTCTCCGGGGTGAGCGGCTGGTAGGCCGTGGGCCGGCCGAGGTCGCCGTCCCACTTGACGATCTCGTAGCCGAGCACGAGGTGGTCGCGGAACGCGGTGGTCAGCAGCTGTGCCAGGCCGCGGTGGTCCTGGTGGGCGTCGTCGGTGCGCGGGGCGAGGATGAGGTCGGGCTCGGTCCGCCCGCGCAGTTCCTCGACGGCGGCCTTGGCCTCGTCCCAGTACGCGGGCAGCCGGCCGTCCGGCAGCTTGAGGACGGTCAGGCGCAGGTCGGCGCCCGGGCAGAAGGCGGCGAGCGCGGCCTGCTCCTCCTGCTCGCGCTCGCTGCCGCCGCCGGAGAGGACCAGCGCGTCCACCTGGATGCCCGGCCGCGCGAGGCACATCGTCAGCAGCGTGCCGCCGGCGCCGATGGCGATGTCGTCGCAGTGCGCCCCCACGGCGACGATCCGGTCCAGGCGCCCCGCGCCGAGCCGGATCACGCCTTGGCTCCCACGGTGTTCGCGCCGTCCCGTTCCCACACGGCCCACGGGCGGTCGCCCCGGGCGTAGGCGAGGTCGAGCGCGGCCCGCTCCTTCACCGTGTCGGTCGGCTTCCAGAAGCCGCGGTGCTGGTGCGCCACCAGCCGCCCCTGCTTGGCGAGTCGGGCGCAGCCGTCGGCGACCAGGTCGCCGTTCTCCGGGATGTGGTCGAAGACCTCCTGGCGGAGCACGAAGTAGCCGCCGTTCTCCCACAGCGGCATGTCGCTCACCGCGGTGATGCCCCCGACCAGGCCGTCCTCGCCCAGGTCCACGCAGTGGAACGAGGACTGCGGCGGCACCACCATCATCGACGCGCCGGCGTCGCGCCGGGAGAACCGCTCGATCATCTCGGGCAGCGGGGCGTCGGTGAGCACGTCGGCGTAGTTGGCGAGGAACATCTCGTCGCCGTCCAGGTGGTGGCGCACCCGGCGCAGCCGCTCGCCGATCGGCGACTCGATGCCGGTCTGCGCGAAGGTGATCGTCCAGGACGATATGTCGGTGGACAGCAGCTCGGTCTTCCCGTTGCGCAGCACGAAGTCGTTGGACGTGGTCTCTTCGTAGTTGAGGAAGAAGTTCTTGATGTGGTGGGCCCCGTACCCGAGGCACAGGATGAACTCCGTGTGCCCGAAGTACGCGTAGTAGCGCATGACGTGCCAGATCAGCGGCCGCGGACCGACCATCGCCATCGGCTTGGGCACGTCGTCGGACGCTCCGCTGCGCATGCGCAGCCCGTAACCTCCGCAGAACAGGACGACCTTCACCGCTTCACCTCGACGATGCTGAGTTCCGGGACGGGGAAGACCAGCCGGCCGCCCCACTGGTGGACGAAGGACAGTTGCTCGACCAGCTCGTCGCGCAGGTTCCACGGGAGGACGAGGACGTAGTCGGGCCGGTCGGCGGCGATCCGCTCGGGCGCCAGGATCGGGATGCGGGTGCCCGGGGTGAACCTGCCGTGCTTGTAGGGGTTGCGGTCGACCGTGTACGGGAGCAGGTCGGGCCGGACGCCGCAGTGGTTGAGCAGGGTGTTGCCCTTGCCCGGGGCGCCGTAGCCGACGACCGTCTCGCCGCGCTCGGCCGCGTCGACGAGGAAGCGCAGGAGGTCCCGGCGCACCTTGGCCACCCGGGCGGAGAACTCGGTGTAGCCGGACAGTTCCTGGAGCCCGGCGGCCTTCTCCCGGTCCAGCACCTCGGCCACCCGCCGCGTCGGCTCGCCGGCCGCCTCCACCGGCCGGGCCCACAGCCGGATCGAGCCGCCGTGGGTGGGCAGCAGCTCGACGTCCACGAGCGCGAGTCCGCCGCTCGCGAGCGCCCGGGTCGCGGACGCGACCGTGTAGTACTGGAAGTGCTCGTGGTAGATCGTGTCGTACTGGTTCTCCTCGATCAGGGTCAGCAGGTGCTGCACCTCGATGGAGACCCAGCCGTCGTCGGCGACCAGGGCGCGCAGACCCTTGGTGAAGCCGACCACGTCGGGGATGTGCGCGTACACGTTGTTCGCCACGACCAGGTCCGCCGGGCCGTGTTCGGCGCGGACGGCCGTGCCGGTGGCCTCGTCGAGGAACGCGGTGAGCGTGGGCACGCCCGCGTCGCGCGCCGCGGCGCCGACGTTGACCGAGGGTTCGATGCCGAGGCAGCGGATCCCCCGGTCCACCACGTGCCGGAGCAGGTAGCCGTCGTTGCTCGCGACCTCGACCACGAAGGCGTCGGGGCCGAGACCCACGCGCTGGGCGGCGCCGTCGACGAACGTCCGCGCGTGCTCCACCCAGGAGGTCGAGTAGGAGGAGAAGTACGCGTACTGCGTGAACGTTTCCTCCGGCGTGATCAGCGGCGGGATCTGCGCGAGCCAGCACTCGGTGCAGACCCGCAGGTGCAGCGGGTACGTCGGTTCCGGCCGGTCCAGTTCGTCCGCGGCGAGGAAGCTCTCGCACGGCGGTGTCGCCCCCAGGTCGACGACGCTCGTCAGCGCCACCGATCCGCACAGTCGGCATGTCATCTATTGCCCCCACTCCTGCCCGCGCGGGATCCCCGTCGCGGGCCTGCGTTGTCCGTTCCCTGCGGCGGCGCGCCCTCGGCGCCGCCGGCCCGACCCGCGATCGCGGTGCGGTACCCCTCCACCAGGCGCTCCAGCCCGACGGCCGGGCTGAACGCCTGCTCGTAACGGCGCCGGGCCGCCAGTCCCATCTCCCGGTTGCGCTCCGGCTCCGCCGCGATCCGGCGCAGGCCGGTCGCGAGCGAGGCCGCGTCGCCGGGCTCGTGCAGCAGCCCGGTCACGCCGTCCTCCACGAGTTCGACGAAGGCGCCGTGCCCCGCGGCGACGACCGGGACCCCGGCCGCCATCGCCTCCACGACCACCAGGCCGAACGCCTCCAGCCACGTCGAGGGCGCCACCACGGCCACCGCCCGCGCGACGGCCTCCCGGCACTCCGCCGTGTCGTACAGGCCGGCGAACCGCACGTCGTCCCGGCCCGCCGCCCACACCGCCACCTCCGGCTCCAGCGGTCCCGCTCCGGCGATCACCAGCGGCACGCCCACGCCGCCGTCGGCGGCGATCGCGTCCCACGCGGCCATGAGCAGCCGCACACCCTTGGCCTCCGCGAGCCGGCCGAGGTAGAGCACGTGCTCACCGGCACCCGTGCGGAGCACGCCCGGCTCGGGCACGAAGTTGTGCTTCACCGCCAGCCGTCCGGCCGGCAGGCCGGCCCGCACCAGGACGTCGCGCTGCGCCGCCGAGATGCAGAAGAACCGCTCCACGCCGGACCACCACCGCCGCCGGTTGACCGCCAGGCTCAGCGCCAGCGGCACCGTCGCCAGCCGGGAGCCGCGGTAGCAGCCGTGCCGGACGGCGGGCAGCGGTGACCCCCCGACGCACTCGGTGCACGGCCGCCCGTCCCGCTGCAGCGTGCCCGGCGGGCACACCTGGGTGTAGTTGTGCAGCGTCGCGACGGCCGGCACGCCGGCGTCGGCGCAGGCGGCCAGCACCGCGGGCGACAGCAGCGGGAAGACGTTGTGGACGTGCACCACGTCCGGCCGCTCGCGGCGCAGCCGGGCGGCGAGCTCCGCGCGGGCCGCCGGGTTCCACGGCACCAGCAGCGGCACCGCGACCTTGCCCGGCAGGGACCGGGCCCCGATGTCGTCACTGCGCCGCTCGAACAGCTCGACCCGGTGGCCGGCCTCGCGCAGCAGCCCCACCTCCTGGTCGACGACCTTGTTCTCCCCGCTCGGCTGCGCCGAGGAGTAGCGGTTGTGCACCACGAGGACGTGCATCAGGTCACCTCCGATCTCTGGGCTCGGTGCAGTACGGGTTTTGGGAGTTCAACCGGGGCGGGTGCGGCCAGCAGCCCGGCGGCCACGGTCAGGTGGAGCAGGTACGGCGAGGCGTCGCCCAGTCCGGCCTCGGTGTAGGAGGCGATCGCGCAGTAGCCGATCAGGAAGATCGCGCAGGCCCGCGCCAGCGAGGGCGGGCGCAGCAGCGCGACGCCGCCCAGCACGATGATGATCGCCGCCACGATCGCGACGCCCGCCAGGCCCTGTTCGTTGTAGACGGCCAGCCAGCTGTTGTCGATCGGCAGCCCGCCGAAGGACTTGTCGCCCAGTCCGGCGCCGAACAGCTGCTCCGTCGTCGTCCGGGGCGCCGCGAGCAGGGCGTCCCAGACCTTGGCCCGGCCGGTGAGGCTGGAGAAGTTCTCCTGGCTCTGGCCGCGCAGGAACCACGCCTGGAGCAGGGAGCCGAGCGCCACGGCGGCCACGGCGGCGCACAGCACCGCCCGGGTGAAGAACCGGCGGGCGGCGGCGCTGGTCAGGACGAGCGAGCCGATCGCCAGGGCCAGCCCGAGGATCAGGCCGAGCGTGGCCGTCCGGGTGTGGGTCAGCGCGAGCAGGACGAAGGACGGCACGATGACGGCTGCCGCGCTGCCCCTGGTGGTCCGCCCGCCCAGGAGGAGCAGCACGGTGAGCCCGATGATCACCGCCGCGTACTGGCCGATCTGCGGCGGGGTCAGCGGCCACAGCGCGCCGACCAGCCGTCCGCCGTAGAGCTCGGGCATCGCCGCGCCCGGTGAGACGACCAGGCCTGCGGCCACCGAGGCGAGCACCGCGGAGTACGCCCGGATGTGGTGGCGGACGAACGTCTCGCCGCCGTCCCACCACCGGCTGAGCAGCCACAGCGTGCCGACGAAGAGCGCCAGCCGGAAGCAGCGGAACAGCGCGCCGAAGCCGGACTCCAGGTGCGCGCTGGAGATCACGCTCAGCACCAGCAGCACGGTCAGCAGGAACAGGTAGGCGCTGGGCCGGATCCGCAGCCGGAGGTTGAGGACGAGCGCCAGCGCGAACGCGGACACCAGCGAGCCCATGGTGACCATCTGGATGAGGGAGCGCGGCAGCGGGATGACGGTCTGCGCGCCGGCGGAGCCGAGCGTGTTGAGGATCAGCAGCGCCCAGACCGCGCCGACGGCCTTGGGCGTCGCCGGGCCGGCCTGCGGCCCGGCGTGCGTGAGGTCCCGGGTCACCTCAACCACCGGCCTGGGGTTGGTAGGTGCTGCCCGTGTCCTGCTGGTAGGGCTCACCCTGCCACTGCCCGAAGTCGAGCGTGCGGCTCGGGTCGTGGGCGACGAAGCTCCACGGTCCGAGGTAGGCGTTGTCGTGCCAGCGGTTCTGCTGGCCGCCGGTGATCGCCTCGGCGACCGACTGCCCCTTGTACGGCGACCAGTCCGGGTAGGTGCCGTAGTTGGCCAGCACCGCCATGCGGCCGCACTTGACCGTGCAGCCGACGGCGGACGGGTGCAGCACGAAGCGGTTGCCGTGGATGTCGACCCGCTGGGTCTTCCACCGGCAGTCGTCGTGGAGCGGCGGGGTGGCGATCGCCGGCTGGGCGCAGCGGGCGGTGTTCTTCGCCAGGAGCGTGCAGTCGCCGGAGGAGGTGTTGGCCGGGCTGTTGCAGAAGCGGTCGGCGTTCTCCCACAGGGTGATCCCGGACCAGTTGTCCTCCAGGACGTTCCCGTAGATCTCGATCCTGTCGGTGCGGGCGGGGATCCGCGGTTCGCCGCCGGACTCGGACAGGTAGACGGTCGCGTACGGGAAGTCGTCGCCGCGGTCGGCGGACCTGCGGCCCTCGACGACGTCGTTGCGCCGGATCGTGTTGTTGCGGATGACGGCGTTGTAGCTGGTCTCGTAGATCAGCGCGGCTCCGTCGTTGGCCTCCAGGACGTTGTCCTCGATGCGGAAGTCGTTGTTGTTGGTGTCCGCCCAGAGCCCGGGGCCGCGGTTGTCGTGCACCCAGTTGCCGCGCACGTCGGCGCCGTTGACGGCCCAGAACTTGACGCCCCCGGTGCAGCCGCAGCCCGGCTGGCGCTGCTCCCACTGGTCGGTGTCGTTGCCCGTGATCTCGTTGCCCTCGACCACCAGGCCGCCGACGGGGGCGCCGGACTTGTAGGCGTTCATGCCGTACTGCCCGTTGTTCTGGAGGCAGTTGGCGCGGACCTGCTGGTGGGCTCCGGCCATCAGTCCGGCGCCGGAGTTGTCGCGGATCGTCGCGTGCTCGATGACCCACCCGTCGGCCGAGTCGTGGTTGACCACGCCCTCGTTCTGCGGCGCGTTGAAGCCCTGCACGGTCAGGTAGCGGATCGTGACGCCCGCGGCGTCGCCGCCGAACGCGTACTGGTTGGTCTTCACGCCGTCGAGCACCGCGCCCGGTGCTCCGAGGTAGGTGTCCCCCTCCTTCGGGACGACCTGGGCGTACCGGTCCGCTTCGAGCTTGTGCGTCCCCGGCTGGAGCCAGAACGTGGTGTGCGGTGGGCTGCTCTTGGTCTTCGCCGTCAGGTCGCCGACCACCGCGGGGTCGACCGTCACCGCGCCCGCGGGCGCGGCGGCCGGACCTTCCCCGGGGTGGGCGCACACCTGGGCCGCGGCCACGGAGCCGGAGGGCGTGGCGGTCGGCTGCGGCGAGGTGTCCGAGCCGCCGCTCGTGCAGCCGGTCGCCAGCAGCAGGACCAGCGCCGGCGCCCCCCAGTGCCGCTTCTTGATCCCCACCCCTCCCCCCTCAGTCCCGGAATCCGAGCACGGTGGTGAACTCCTCGGTGCCGTCGGCGAATCCGGTGCCGACGAGCGTGGTCGCGGGTTCCTTGCGCCCGAAGCCGGCCGAGTACCAGCCCAGCGGCGGGTCGGTCTCGCCGCGGTGCGCCCGCCAGGACAGCCGCGCGGGCAGGTCGAGCACCGCGGAACGGCCCTCGCCGTCCCGGGTCCAGGTGAGCAGGGCCCGGTGCCCCGTCAGGTCGGCAGTGATCGCCGGGCCGAGGTGGAAGGCCAGGCGCACGGCCCGGCGCGGGCCGCGCACCTCGTCGACCACCCGCAGCTCCCGGGTGGCGGCGGTCAGCTCCACCCGGCGGCGGTGCACCGAGTCCTGGTAGCCGTCGTGTTCGGCGCTCCAGCGGGCCACGCTCCCGTTGAAGGTGTCCGCGGCCAGGACGCGGCTGCGGGCGTGCCGGGTCCACAGGAACGGGCCGCCGGAGACGGACTGGTCGCCGCCGTCCAGCTCCAGGGTGTTGTGTCCCAGGGTCGAGCGGAAGTAGCTCCGCCACTCGGGCTGTCCGTGGTAGCAGAACGTCCCGGGGTCCGCGAGGACGTCCACGCCGTCGTGGCGGACTTCCACGGACAGCGCGTCCGCGTGGGCGTGCGCGGCGATGGACAGGAAGCCGTGCGGACCGCCGTCGCAGCGGCACCAGATCTCCCCCGGGCCGCGCAGGATGGTCATACCGGCGTCGGCGAAGTGGCCGGGCCGGCGTGCCGGGCGGGTGACGGCTCCGCTCTTCCCGTACGGGCGGACCAGCGCGGCCAGCAGCGGGGTGCGCACGTCGCCGCCGGTCACCGCCGGCCACCAGGCGAGCCGGCCGAACACGGCCTCGCCGGTGGCCAGCAGCGAGGCCCAGCGGTCGGTGCCGGGGCCGTCCAGGACCAGGCCGTACCCGTCGTCGGCGTCGCCCTGGCGCGGCGGCCGCAGCCGGTTGTCCACGACGGCCGCGAGGGCGTCGGTCATCCGCAGCAGGACCAGCCGGACGGACGCCGGGACGGGCACGGCGGCGGCGTCCGCCTCGGCCAGCGCGGCGAGGCCCAGCTCCAGGACGAGCCCGTGGTACTCGGTCGCCAGCTCCCGGTTGAGGCCGGACGGGAAGGTGTTGCCGCGCAGGTGCCGCTCCAGCGAGCGCAGCGCGCCGGACCGCCAGCGCTCCGAGGCCGGGAACCAGCCGAACGCGCAGGCCGCGGCGAACTGCCCGGCGGCCTCGGCGATGACGTGGTTGTTGGCCGAGGACCCCCGGCTGGGGAAGGCGGCCAGCCAGCGCTGGTGGTGCCAGATCTGCTCCAGCGCCACCGGGTTGCCCTCGAACAGCCCGGCCGCGCCCGGCCAGCCGTCGAGCAGCCGGCGGATCCACACCCAGGACAGCAGCCGGATGCCCAGCTCGATGCCGCTGATCCAGTGCACGCCGCGCAGCGGCGGGTTGGCCGCCCACCACGACCGCAGGTGCGCGGCCACGCGCTCGGCGTAGCGCTCGTTCCCGGTGAGGGCGTAGGCGGCGGCGAGCACGGTCAGGTAATGGTGCCGGGACGGCTCCCAGATCTGCTTGATGTCCCCGACCGCGTCCTCGTTGCGGTAGGGCACGTCGAAGGCGTAGCCGGCCGGGGCCCGGCGCCCGGTCTTCGGGTCGCGCCACCAGTCCGGGTCGGCCAGGTCGTCGCGGTCCACCCCGAAGAACTCGGCGTACCCGTCCATCAGCCGGTCCGCCTCGGCGACGAGTCGCTTCGCGGCCTCCGCCGGCACCGCGGCGAGCGCCCCGGCGGGCAGGACGGCGGTGAACCGGGCGCCGGTGACCGCCGGGCAGGGCGGCGGCTCCGAGCGCCACCGCCGCCTGCGCACCGCGTCGCCCGCCCGGCCGCCGACCTCCCGCGGCCCCATCCGGGACAGCCGCCGCAGGTACCAGCCCGCGCTCATCGTCATCGCGCCCGCTCCAGCGCCACCGGCACGCCGCCGGCCAGGCCGGTCTGCACGGCGAGGGTGGCCGCCGTGGTGGCGACCAGCGACTCCAGCGGCACCGGCATCGGCCCGCCGGTCCGCACCGCCCTGACGAACGCGGCCAGCTCGTTGGACTGGCCCTTGTCCCTGGCCTTCGGCAGCCGCGAACTGACCCACCGCTTGCCCCCGTACACCGAGGCGCGGACGAAGTCGTCGAGCTTCAGCACCTTGCCGTCCGCGACGAGGTCCAGCGTCTCCTTGGGGAAGCCGGACGCGCCGGTGGTGACGTAGCTGATGGTGGCCGTGGAGCCGTCCGGGTAGCGCAGCACGACCTGGAGGTCCTCGTTGCCGGCCGAGGCGACCGCGTACACCGAGACCGGGTCGGCCTCCAGCAGCCAGCTCGCCGTGTCGATGAAGTGCCCGCCCTCGCCGGCGAACCGGGAGCCCTCGGTGCCCTGCTGGAGGTACCAGCTGCCGTGCTGCAGGCGGCCCGCGTTGACCAGGTAGCGCAGGCTCGCCGGGCCGCTCCGCGCGCCGAACCGGGCCTTGGCCTCGCGCAGCAGCGGCGAGAACCGTCGGTTGAAGCCCACCTGCAGCCGGTCGTTGCCGGACTCCGTCACGGCCGCGAGCACACCCGCCAGGTCGTCCTCGGTGAGGGCCAGCGGCTTCTCCACGAACACCGCCTTGCCGGCCAGCAGCGCCCGCCGGGTCAGTTCGGCGTGCGAGCTGTGCCGGGTGACCACGAACACGGCGTCGATGGACGGGTCCCCGAGCACGCCGTCCAGATCGGTGGTCGCCCGGGCGAAGCCGAACTTCCGCTGCGCGTTGGCCGCCGAGAGCGCCGTCGTGGTGACGACCGTGGACAGCGCGACGCCGTCGCGCCCGGCCAGGTGGGGCAGCAGCATCGACGTCGCGTAGTTCCCCGCGCCGACGAACGCCAGCCGCACCGGCGTGTTGACGGGACGGGACGGCGCGGGTGCCCTGGTCTCGACGCGTACCGCCGGCACCGCCACCACCGGGGCCTCCGCCGTTCCCTCCCCCTCGGACTCGGGGTACCGGAAGAGCACGGCCACGGCCTTCAACTCGCCGTCCTTCAGGCGCCGGTACGTCTCGACGGCGTCGCCGAAGTCGGCGATGTGGGAGATCAGCGGCTCCACGTCGACGCGGCCCCGGGAGACGAGGTCGAGGAAGCACGCGAGGTTGCGGCGCTCGGTCCAGCGCACGTAGCCGATCGGGTAGTCCCGCCCCTCCAGCTCGTACTCCGGGTCGTAGCGCCCGGGGCCGTACGAGCGGGAGAACCGGACGTCGAGCTCCTTCTCGTAGTACGCGTTCCACGGCAGGTCCAGGCGGCACTTGCCGATGTCGACGACCCGGCCCCGGTCCCTGGCCAGCGCGGCGGCCAGCTCGACGGGCTGGTTGCTCCCGCCGCCGGCCGCCAGGTACACCTGGTCCACGCCGTGGCCGCCGGTCAGCTCGGCGACGGCCGCCGCCACGGCCGAGGACCCGGGGTCGCCGCAGGCCACGGCGCCCAGGCGCGCGGCGAGTTCGCAGCGCGCCGGGTCGGGGTCGGCCCCGACGACGCGCACCCCCGCGGCGGTGAGCAGCTGCACCACCAGCTGCCCGATCAGCCCGAGGCCGATGACCAGCGCCACCTCGCCGAGCTGCGGCTCGCCCTGGCGCACGCCCTGCAGCGCGATCGACCCGACGGTGCCGAAGGCCGCGTGCCGCGGCGCGAGGCCGTCCGGCACCGGGACGTAGAGGTTCTTCGGCACCCAGTTCAGCTCGGCGTGCAGCGCGTGCTCGTTGCCGGCGCAGGCCACCAGGTCGCCGGCCTTCACGTCGTCGACCCCGGCGCCGACCTGCTCGACCACGCCGCACAGCGAGTAGCCCAGCGGCGTGTAGGAGTCCAGCTTGCCCATCACCTTGCGGTAGGTGGCGGGCAGTCCGTTGGTGGCCACGCTCTGCATGACCTTGGCCACCTGGTCCGGCCGGGAGCGGGCCTTGCCCAGCATCGACATCCCGGCCTCGGAGACCTTCATGAGCTCGGTGCCGGTGGAGATCAGCGAGAAGGCGCTGCGGACCAGCACTCCGCCCGGCTTGCAGCCCGGCACCGGCACGTCGAGCACCGACAGCTCGCCGCTCTTGTAGTTCTGCACGACCTGTTTCACCCGAAGTCCCCTTGTTCCCATGTCGTCACGTCGTCACGTCGTCACATTCCGGCCGAGGTCTCAGCCGGAGGTCGCGCCGCGGTACCAGTACTCGAGGGTCAGCACGTGCCACAGGTGCTTGGAGTAGTCCTGCTGCCCGGCGGCGTCCGCGGCGACGAGCCGCGCCAGCGCGTCCCGGCGCAGGAACCCCGACCGGACGAGCACGCCGTCGTTCACCACCTCGCGCACCAGCGGCGCCAGGTCCCGGCTCATCCAGGCCCGCAGCGGCGCGCTGAACAGGCCCTTGGGCCGGTACACGATCTCCCGGGGCAGGACGGAGGTGGCCGCCTCCTTGAGCACGGCCTTGCCCTGCCGTCCGACGATCTTGCGGTCACCGGGCACCGCGAACGCCGCCCGCACCACCTCGACGTCCACGTACGGCACCCGCACCTCGGTGGACGCGGCCATGCTCGACCGGTCCGTGTAGGCGAGGTTCAGGCCCGGCAGGAACATCCGCGCGTCCCCCAGGCACATGCGGTTGACGAAGTCGTCGAGGTCGTTGTCCCCGTAGACGTCCGCGTGCTCGGTCAGCACGTCGTCGACCGTCCCGGCCAGGTCCGGGTCGACCAGGGCGAGCAGTTCGGCCCGGTCGTACATCGTGTAGCTGCGCCGGAACGCCGTCTCCTCCGGCAGGTCGGCGAAGGAGAGGAACCGCTTCGCGAAGCGCACCGAGCGGAACCCGCGGGTGGCCGTGGCGACCGGCAGCCGGTCCACGGCCGCGGACAGGCCGCGCCGCAGGGGCCGCGGGACGCGCTGGTAGCGCAGCGCGAGCCGGTTGGCCAGGTGCTTGCGGTAGCCGGCGAACAGCTCGTCGGCGCCCATCCCCGAGAGCATCACCTTGACCCCGGCCTCCCGGGCGGCCGAGCAGATCAGGTAGGTGTTGATCGCGGCCGGGTCGCCGATCGGCTCGTCCAGGTGGTACGTCATCCTCGGCAGCAGGTCGAGCACGTCCGGGGCGATCTCGATCTCGTGCAGGTCGACGCCGAACCGCCCGGCCACCTGCCGGGCGTAGCGGAGGTCGTCGGGCATGGCCTCGAACCTGGCGTCCTCGGCGCGGAAGCCGATCGTGTAGGCGGAGATGCCGGGCCGGTCGCGGGCGGCCAGCGCGGTCAGGTAGCTGGAGTCCAGCCCGCCGGAGAGGAAGGTCGCCACGGGCACGTCGGAGAGCAGGTGACGCCGGGTCGACTCCTCGACGATGGCGGCGAGGTCCGGCCGCTCGCCGGCCCGGGCCCGCTCCCGGCCCTCGGCGGCGACGTCCCGCAGGTTCCAGTACCGGCCGCGCTCGACCCGGCCGTCGGGCCTGCACCGGAGCCAGCTGCCCGGTGGCAGCTTCTCGGCCTCGCGGAAGGCGCACCGCGAGTCCGGCACCCAGTAGTAGAGCAGGGAGGCCACCAGCGCCGCGTGGTCCACCTCCAGCGACCCGCCGGTGGCGGCGGCCAGCGCCTTGAGCTCGGAGGCGAACACCAGGCCCCCGCCGCGCCGGACCAGGAACAGCGGCTTGATGCCGAGCTGGTCGCGGACGAGCACCAGCTCGCCGGTCCGCTCGTCGAAGATCCCGAACGCGAACATGCCGCGCAGCCGGGGCAGGCAGTCGGTGCCCCAGCGCCGCCAGGCCTCCAGCAGCACCTCGGTGTCGGAGGTCCCGCGGAAGCGCACCCCGGCGGCGGCCAGTTCGGCGCGCAGCTCGGGCGCGTTGTACAGCTCGCCGTTGTACGTCAGGACGAGGCCGTCCGAGACCATCGGCTGGGCGCCGGTCTCGGAGAGGTCGACGATGGCCAGCCGGCGGTGCCCGAGCTGCACGTCGCCGTCGCCGACCGGGTGGCCGTAGCGGCCGGCCCCGTCCGGGCCCCGGTGGGCGAGGGTGTCGGTGAGCAGGTCGGTCACGGCCTTCCCGTCCGGCCACCGGTACGCTCCCGCGATGCCGCACATGTCTAGCCCGCCTCCTGGTCGTTGTCCGGGACCGGTGCGGTCCTCGTCGGTTGTCGTTCCGGGCGCCGGCGGCCGGTCCCGTCGCGCCGGGGCGGGCGGGCGCGCCGGCCGCGCGGCGCGGCGTGCGGCCCGTCCCAGAGGGTGCCGTCGGTCCGGTCCCGCGGATCGGGGTCGATCAGCACCACCCCGATCACCGGGATGCCCTGGTCCGCGAGCTGCCGGGCCACGGTGTGCAGCCAGGCGGCGCTGCCGTGCCCGGCCCGCACGACGAGCACCGTCCGGGTGCCGAGGTGCCGGAGGTCGGTCCACGCCGTACCGGGCGCCACCGAGCCGACGCCGAGCCGGCGCTCCTCGGGCGGCACGGCCCCGGCGCGCCCGCCGACGACGACGGTCGGATCCCCCGGCCTGGCGCGGCGCTTGGCGAGCTGCGGGCCGGGCAGCCCGTCGACGACGACCACCGGCCCCTCCTCCTCCGACGCCAGCTCGCCGGCGAGGTCCAGGGCGATCACGCTCGTGGTGCGCGCGCAGCCGAGTTCCAGCAGCGACACCGCGTCCGCCGAGCCGCGCACGCTGCGGGCCAGGGTCGCGGTGAGCCGGGTCCTGGCCGCCCTGGTCCGCCGGCGCTGCCACCGTCCGACGGACCTGCGGGGCACGCCGCGCAGCTCCGCGATGACCGAGGCGCCGAGGTTCGCCGCGATCTCCCGGCGCAGCACCGGGCGGTCCGCCACCACCGCGCCGACGGCGGCCACCGCGAGCCCGAGGACGAGTCCGAGGACGAGCCCGAGGGCGGCGTCGGTGGCGGCGGTCTTGGGCAGCGACTGCCGCACCGCGCGCGGGGCGTCCACGATCTGCGTGCCGGCGACGAGCCGGGGCGTGCCCACGCCCGCCTCCGCGGCGCGCTGACTGAAGTCGGCGATCCGCGACATGAGTTCGGACCGGCTGGTGTCGAGCGACTCCCGGCTCGCCGCCGTCTTCGGGTCGTTCTGCTGCGAGGCCTCCCCGATCGACTTGTTGACCTGGGCGAGTTCCTCGCGCAGCCGGTCGCGCTGGTCGAGGTAGGCCTTGGCCTCGGCGTCCGCGGCCTCCTGGATCCGCCGGACGTGGTCCGCGACGAACGCGTCGGCCAGCGCCTTGGCCCGGGCCACCGCCTCCGCGTCGCTCTTTCCCGTCACGTTGATCTGCAGGAGGTTGTTGGTCAGGCCGGCGCCCGCGTAGTCCCGCATGAAGTCCTCGGGCTTCTCCGCGGATCCGAGGGCTTGCAGGGCCTTGCCCGCGATGCCCGTGGTCTGGAGCAGCGCGGCGTCGGTGCGGATCAGCGTTCCGGGGTCGTTCGGCTGGTCCGCCTGGTGGGCGACCAGCACCTTGACCGTCGCGCTCGGCGCGGGCGGCCGCAGGACGGCCACCGCCGCACCGGCCAGCAGCCCGAGCAGCGCCATGACGCACCACAGCCGGCGGCGCCTGCGCACCGCGACCACCAGCGACTGCAGGTCCAGCAGCGGGGCGGGGGCCGAGGGCTCCGGCGTCGTACTCGTCGTCACTCCGGGCCCCTTCTCGCGTCGTCGCCGACGGCGAGCACCGGCACAGCACCCTCCGGGTGGCGGTCGGCGGAGCGCCCTGCTCGGGCCAGGACCGGCTCGGCGACGACGACGCCGACGACCTCGTGGCCGGCGTCCGCGCACGCCCCGGCGACGTCGGCGAGCTCCCCCGCGGTCCAGTCGCCCGCGCTGAGCACGACCACCGCGCCGGACTCGCCGTCGTGGTCCGGCACCAGCGGCCGGGACACCGACACGTCCACCGTCCGCAGCACGGGATCGCCCGCTGCCTCTGCGACGAGCTGCCCGGCGGCCCGGCGAGCCGTCTCGTCGCCCTCCGGGACGACGACCAGCAGCCGCCCGGGGGACGGCAGTTGGTCCCGCAGGCGGGCGCACACCCGCCGGTAGCGGAGCTGCCGGCCGGCCTCGTCGCCGGAGACGCGCGGGGCCGGCAGGTCCCACCGGACGTCCGCGCCCAGCAGTCGGCGGACCAGGGCCCGGGGGCCACGGCCGTCGGCCCGGTGGGCGGACCGGTCACCGGGGACGTCGACGGCACCGAGGAGCACCGAGCCCAGCGCCGCGGCGATCTCCGGTCCGGTGCGCAGCCGGCGGCTCGTCCGCCCGGCGGCGAGGTGGCCGACCAGCGCGACCAGGAAGAACAGCAGCGCCCCGGCGGCGACGAGCTGGATCCTCGTCGGCGGCGCCTCGCCGGAGGGCCGGGGCGCCGACCCCATGACGACCATGTTGGCCTTGTTGGCGGCCGGGTCGACCTGGTCCAGCTTCTTGATGGCGTCCTGCAGGGCGGTGCGCAGCTTCGCCAGCTCCGTACGGGTCGACACGCTGTCCACGGTCTGCCCCGGACCGGCCGCGGCGGCGAGGTCGCTGATGTTGCGGCCGGCCTGCAGCACGAGCTGGCGCAGCGCCTCGGGCTGCGCTGCCTCGGGGTCGGTGCTGTCGCCCGCGACGTGCGAGGCGAACGCGACGAACTGATGGGCCACCTGGTCGGAGAGCTGCTGCGCGCGCTCCGGGGTCTCGGCCGTGCCCGAGATCTTGATGATGTTCCCGTCCGACGCCGTGGCGCTCACCCGGTGCTGGAGCTTGGTGCCGGTGACGCCGGTCCAGCCCAGGGTGGCGGCCGCCCGGTCGACCACCACCGAACTGGTCGCGATCTGGGCCTGCGTCAGCAGCTCGCGGTCCTGCCACACCCCCGGCAGCAGGACCGACGCCGACGTCGTGTAGCGCGGCGGGAACAGCAGGGACGTGCCGTACCCGACGAGCGCACCCACCACGGCGAGGACGGCCAGGAGCCGCCACCGCCGTCGGAGGATCCGGCCGACCGTGACCAGGCGGATCGTTTCGTCGCTCAACGCCGAGGCCTTCTCCCTGCCCGACGGCCCGGGGTACGGCTGCCGTTCACGAGCGGACGGCAGGCGGCGGCGTAGGCGTCGAGCAGCGCGCGCTGGGAGTTGCGCCAGGCGAGCGGCCCGTTGATCCGCTCCTGGCCGAGCTTGCCCATCCAGGCCCGCTTCTCCGGATCGTCCATCAGCAGCGCGACGAGCCGGGCGAACTCGGCCTCGTCGTTCGCGGGCGCGTAGACGGCGGCGTCACCGGCCGAGACCCGTGCCTCCCGCAGGTCGAACGAGACGATCGGCCGGCCCATGACCATGTACTCCAGGACCTTGTTCATGGTCGACACGTCGTTGAGCGGATTGCGCGGGTCGGGCGAGAGGCACACGTCCGCGCTGGACAGGTAACGCACCAGGTCGGCGTCCGGGACGCGCCCGGTGAACTCCACCTGCTCCGCGAGCCCGAGCCGCCGGGACAGCGCCACCATCTCGTCGAAGGTGTCGCCACCGCCGACGAACACCGCGTGCCAGTCGGTCCGCCCGAGGTCGTCGCGCAGCTTCGCGAGCGCCCGCAGGGCGTAGTCGACGCCGTCCTGCGGGCCCATCACGCCGAGGTAGCACAGCAGATGGGGCTTGCCGCGCTTCAGCTCCGGCTCGGGCTCCACCGGCCGGAACCGCTCGGTGTCGGGCGCGCTGCGCACCACGAACACGTCCTGTGGCCGCAGACCGCCGCGGCGCAGCGCGACGTCCCGGTAGCTCTCGTTCGTCGCGAGCACGACGTCCGCGGCCCGGTAGGTCAGCCGTTCCAGTGCGCGCACTCCGCGGTAGAGCAGGTCCTCGCCGCGGTCGAACCGGGACAGGTACAGCTCGGGCACGAGGTCGTGCTGGTCGAAGACGAACCGCGCGCCGCGCCGCTTCAGCCACAGGGCCGGCAGGAACAGCAGGTCGGGCGGGTTGCAGGCGTGGACGACGTGGACCGGGCCGACCTCGCGGGCCAGCCGGGCCGTGTGCCACAGCGCCGTTCCGTACTCCCGCAGGTAGCCGGCCGGTCCGCCGGTGGCCGCGCGCAACGGGTAGCGGTGGATCCGCACCCCGTCGATCTCGGCCTCCGGTTCGGTGTCCCGCTTGGTGCCCTGCGGACAGATGACGTGCACCGTCCAGCCCGCATCGCGCAGCGTCGTGCACTCCTGCCACACCCGCCGGTCGAACGGCACCGACAGGTTCTCCACCAGGACCAGCGCGCGACGGCCCCGCCCGTCGCCGCCGGCCGCGTCACCAGGCAAGGCCCGCGTACCCCGGCTCGGCCCGGCGCGCCTCGGCGTCGGGCAGGCGGACGAGGTCGACGATCGCGGGGCCGTCGCCGCCGTGCGGCAGCGCGGACAGCACCGCGGGGTCCTTCGTCCCGACCACGCACACCTCGGCATGGTCGAGCACCTCGCCGACGGACTGGGCGAGCAGCTGCGCGAGGTGCGGCAGCCGGGTCTCGATGTACTCGCGGTTCGCGCCGAGCAGCCGGGAGAGGTTCACGTTGGGGTCGTAGATCCGCAGGTCGTAGCCCTTGCCGAAGAGCCGCTCGGCCAGCTCGACGAGCGGGCTCTCGCGGAGGTCGTCGGTGCCGGGCTTGAAGGACAGGCCGAACAGGCCCACCCGGCGCTTGCCGGTGCGCTCGACCAGCTCCACCGCGCGCTGGAGGTGATCGGCGTTGGAGGCCAGCACGTGGGAGAGGATCGGCACCGAGACGTCGGCCCGGCGCGCCGCGTGGACCAGGCTGCGCAGGTCCTTGGGCAGGCACGAGCCGCCGAAGGCGAAGCCGGGCCGCAGGTAGGCGGGGCTGATGTTGAGCTTGCGGTCGGCCAGGAACACGTCCATCACCTGGTGCGAGTCCACCCCGAGCGCCTGGCACACCGCGCCGAACTCGTTGGCGAAGCCGATCTTGAGGCCGTGGAACGCGTTGTCCGCGTACTTGATCGCCTCGGCCGTCGGGACCGGCACCCGGAACACCTCGCCGGGCAGCTCCTCGTACAGCGCCGCGACCACGTCCCCGCTCGCCGGGTCGAGCTCGCCGATGACGGTCTTCGGCGGGTCGAAGAAGTCCCGCACGCTCGTGCCCTCGCGCAGGAACTCCGGGTTCACCGCGGCCCCGAAGTCCGTCCCGGCCGTGCCGCCGGCGTGCTTCTCCAGGATCGGCACCAGCAGGTTCAGGCAGGTGCCCGGGAGCATGGTGCTGCGGAACACGACGGTGTGCCGCCCACCCCGCCCGCCCCGCTCGGCCACCACGGCGCCGATCTGCTCGGCGACCCGCTCCAGGTACGTGGTGCACAGGCCGCCGTTGGGCTCCGACGGCGTGCCCACGCAGACCAGCGACACCTCGCTGCCCAGGACCGCCTCGCGGACGTCGGTGGTGGCGCGCAGCGCCCCGGTCCGCACCATCTCGGCGATCAGGTCGCCGATCCGCTCCTCGACCACCGGGGCCTTGCCGTCGTTGACCAGGTCAACCTTCACCTGGTTGACGTCCACGCCGATGACCTCGTGCCCCAGACTGGCCAGGCACGCGGCCGACACGCAGCCCACGTAGCCGAGCCCCAGGACGCTGACCCTCATGACCCGTTCCTCCCCTCGGGCAGGCCGATCCGGCCTGCCGTCCACGTGCCGTGCCGTGCGTTGTCGCGTTGTGCGTTGTCGCGTTGTGCGGCGCCCCTGGCGGCTAGTACGCCCCCTGCCCCTGGAGCACCGCCCGCAGGGTCTTCCACAAGATCACCGTGTCCAGGGCCAGCGACCAGTCCTCCACGTACCGCAGGTCCAGCCGCACCGCCTCCTCCCACGGCAGGTCGCTGCGCCCGCTGATCTGCCACAGGCCGGTGAGCCCGGGCTTGACGAGCAGTCGCCGCCGGATGTCCGGCCCGTACGCGGCGGACTCCTCCGGCAGCGGGGGCCGCGGGCCGACCAGCGACATCGACCCGGTGAGCACGTTGAGCAGCTGCGGCAGCTCGTCGAGCGAGTAGCGGCGCAGCACCCCGCCCACCCGGGTCACCCGCGGGTCCCGGCGGAGCTTGAACAGCAGGCCGGCGCCCTCGTTGCGGTCGGCCAGCGCGGCCCTGGCCCGGTCCGCCCCGGCCACCATGGTGCGGAACTTGACCAGGGTGAACTCGCGGCCGTCCTTGCCGACCCGGTGCTGGCGGTAGAACGCCCCGCCCCGGCTGTCCGCCAGCACGAGCAGCCCGACGAGCAACATCAGCGGCGCGAACAGGACCAGCAGGACAGCGGCGCCCAGCCGGTCGACGACCTCCTTGACGGCCCGCCGGCCCCCCGTGAAGGTCGGCATGCTGACCCGCAGCATCGGGATCCCGAGCACCGCGTCGACGTGCAGCCGCGGTCCGGCCACCTCCATCAGCACGGGGGCCACGACCATCTCGGCGTCGCTGCCTTCGAGCTTCCAGGCCAGCCGCTGCAGCCGGTCCGGTGTCCAGTACGGGTCCGGGGTGACGGCGACGACCCGGTAGCCGTCGCGGCGGACGTGGTTGGCCACGTCCGTCAGCCGGCCCACGACCGGCACGCCGTCCAGCCGGTCACCGCCCAGCCCGAGGGCGTACGGCGTGCAGACCGCCTCCACCCGCCAGCCGAGGTGCGGGAACTTGCGGGTCCGGGCGATCAGGTCGCGCATGGTGGCCGGGCTCCCGGCGGCCAGCACCGGGCGCAGGCACCGCCCTTCTTTCCGCTGCTTGTGCAGCCACAGGCGCAGCAGGTACCGCTCGGTCATGGTGACGCCCGTGATCGCCGGGATCGCGACGAAGATCCAGAGCTTGATGTTGGTCGAGGTGAGGGCGATCCCGCCGAGCGACAGGACGACGGCCGCCGCGAACAGCGCGCGTCCGAGCCGGCGGAACTCCTCGGCCCCCTGGCCGAGCACGGCCGGCGCCCACGACCGGGTCGTCGCCAGCGCCGCGAGCACCAGGAGCTCGGTGCCGAAGGCGAGGATCCCCCACTTCTCATGCCAGTTGGCCGCGTCCCTGACCCCGAAGAACCCGCCGATCGCCGCCACCACGAAGGCGGTGGTCACGGTGTCGCCGATGATCACCGTTCGGCGGTACTGCTGCTCCCAGTCACTCTCGGGCCGCCCGATCCTCCCGTTCACCGGGCGCCCCCGCACCGCCTGGAACGGGCGGACTAATTCCCCCTCCCCCTGCTCGACAGCCCCTTCCAGGTCACCTGTGGGTTCGACGTGCTCGCTCCACACGATTCCTCCCCCCGGGAGGCTCGCACCTCCCGCACCTGATTCCTCCCCTTCGGGAGGCCCCGCCGCCTCCCGTGCCGCGCTGTTCCTACCACCGGGAGGTCCCGCTCCCGGGCATGGCGAAATCGGCTCCTGCAGCGCTGCGTGTACATCCCCCAAAAAGCACCGACGGACCCGTACGTCGTGCCGGAATCCCGAAATGGACGGGAATCCGCCGGCGGTCGCTCTCCACACTCGAAGCCCGATTTCCGGGCGCCGGGAATTCACCGCCCCCCACGGCTGCCGCCGGGACGCGACTACCGGCCATGCGCAGCGCCGGACCCGTGAATCATCGATCGTCGCCCCGCGTCGAACCGAGCGAAGTGCACATCAATGTAGAGCATCGGGGGCACCCAAAGTGGGGGATGTGTGAAACACGTGCACGAGAGCTGAATCTTGATCTACCGAGCGGTGACCATCGGAGGGCGCCCCGGAGCCGCCGACGTACGGGGTGACCTGTGACGACGGGATTACACCGAGCCCTCACGCGCGATGATCCGGAGGCTTCCCGTCGTGGCCACCGACAGCGCGTTCAGGACATGGACCCGAGGTCCCGCCGCGGCGGATGACCAGGCCGTACCGGGGATCGGGCCGTTCGAAGCGGCGTTCGACGACGCCAGGGGAGCCGGCGGACGGACCGATCGATTCCGGACAACCGGCTGCCGCCGCCCCTTCCCCCACCCGCCAGGAGCCTCCGTGATCACTCGCCGAACCGTGCCGGGCGTCTCCGGCACGACCGCGGTGGCGGCGGTCCCGCGTGGGGACCGCCGCCACCGGACGGGTGACCGCCGGACGCCTCAGCCGGCGACCGCCGACCGTTCGGCACCGGACTCCGCGGCCTGCTGGATCCGGCCTGATCGGAGCACCTCGTCGACGGCCCACGGGCCCGGACCGAGCGTGGCGATCAGCAGGAAGATCCAGCAGTAGAGGGCCGACAGCTCGCCGCCGTTCTCGATCGGCAACAGGCCGTGGTGCCGGTGGACGACGAAGTACGCGTACGCCATGGAGCCGGAGCAGATCACGGCCGCGGGCCGGGTGAACAGGCCGAGCAGCACCAGCGCGCCGCCGGCCAGCTGGATGGCGGCGGCCCACCAGCCGGGCCAGGCCCCGGGGTGGAGCGTCCCGCCGTGGGTGCCAGCGGCACCGCCGAAGAAGCCGAAGAGCGAGGCGGTGCCGTGGCAGGCGAAGAGGAGTCCGGCGACGACGCGGAACACCGACTGCACGGGGCCGGCGAAACGCGCCTGGAGATGGTCGAGCACGAGTTCAGACCTCCGGGAAAGGGAATGGAATGTCCATGGCGGATATCCGTGGCGAATATCCGTCGTGATCAGGCGGAATTCACCCACCGTCCGATCGGCGATCCGGGACGCTACAAGCCTGCGCGAGCCGGTTGCCATGTCCGTCCGGCGAACGGTCGACCAATTCCCGAAGACACCCTGAATTTGACGCGGAGGGGCCAATCCGAAAGAACTCGGCGAATATCGCCGACCTGGTCGAACGCGCCGTTCGGCGACCGTTCACCGCACCGTCGTTGCCCGGCCCGGCCCGGATCCCGCATCCTTCGTCGCACCTCAGCGACCGCACCGGAGGGGCTTCGATGATCGGCCACCTGTCCCACCCCGCCGGCAGCACCCGCCCCGCGCTCGTCCTGGACCGACGGGTGCTGCCCCCGGACGGACGGGAACTCGACGAGGCCCTCCTGATCGCGCGGAGCTGGGTGGCCGACACCTACCGCGTTCCCGTCTCGGCCATCGCGATGATCGAGCCGTCCCGCGATCCGCGGTTCGACCTGGACTACCGGTCCGAGCGCCACGGCGGCGGCCACGCGCTCCTCGCCGCGGTCGCGGTGGCCGACCGGCTGGCCTGGCTGCCGCGCGACCGCCCGGCGTCCCGGGCGCGGATCAACGTGGTCGACACCGGGCACCGGGTGCTGTGCGAGCGCGACCACACCGGCACCGGCTTCGGCCTGGAGTTCGCCTACCGCCGGCCACGACGGCTCGGCGACCTGCTGCCGTCCGGCAGCGCCCTCCTGCCCGTCGACGGAATGGAGGTCTCGCTCGTCTCCGCCGGACGTCCGTACCTGTTCGTGGACGCCGCCGACCTCGGCGTCCACGACCAACGGGAACTCTTCGCCGACGCCTTCACCGCCCGCCTCGGCTGGCGGCTGGCCCAACTCGCCCGCGCAGCGGCCCGGTTGCTCGGCCCGGCGCGGATCGGCACCGGCCTGCGGGCCGCCGCGGTCGGGCAGTACCAGTACCGGCGCCTCGCCGTCCGGCCCCTGCCCGTCCCCGGCGACCGGATGCTCACCCCCGGCGGAACCACCACCCTGGCCGCCGCAGCGGCGATCGACGGCACCGTCCCGTACCGCCTGGCCCGCCGCGGCTGGAGCCGCCTGGACGAACTGGTCATCGACACCCCGGCCGGAACGACCGTCGCCCGCCTCTCGGTCTCCGGCTCCGGCGCCGACGACACCCTCAACCGGGCCGGCGTCCGCCGCAGCACGGTCCGGTACTGCGGCCCGGTCGTCATCGAACCCCTGCGCCACCTGCTGGGCACCCCCGACGGGCGGCTCTGCCGCCGGCGGTGAGCACGCCTGCTACATGTGCGTCCACCCGCCGTGCGCCAGGAGCAGGATCGGGCAGGCCGCGAGCAGCACCGGCATCGCCGTGCCGACCGTGCCGCGGTTGCGCCGACTCGCGAGCAGCAGCACGACACCCGACGGGCAGACGAAGACGAAGAAGGGCACCGCGAGCAGCAGGAACGGGACGGAGAGCACGATCTCGATCGCGAACTGGAGCCAGCCGACGGCGAGGCAGGTGATCCGGAACCCCGGATCACCCGGCACCACCAAAGGCAGCGCGGTCAGCCCGACCAGCGTGAAGAGGAGGGCCCAGTACCTCGGGCTCGCCGGGTAGTGCAGCCCCTCGGCGACGAACGGCACCCACGCGACCACGGCCAGGGCGACGAGCACCCGCGAGCTGGGGCGGACCCGGTGACGATCGAGCTCCGCTTCGACGAGAGCGGCGTGCTGCAGCGACGGTTCTTCGGTCATCCCGTACCCCCCGAGGGCTAAATTGAACACGTTCAAAGTAGCGCCAAGCACGCCCCGATGGAAACCCGGGGCCCGGACCGTTGACACCGCCACGACCGGCTCCTAGCGTGGCGCCGTCGATTACCCGTGAGTAGGGACCGTTGATGGCCGAGCCCCGCCCGTACGACCTCGTCCTGTTCGGTGCCACCGGGTTCACCGGCGGGCTCACCGCCGAGTACCTGGCCCGCACCGCACCCGAGGGGTGCCGCTGGGCACTCGCCGGGCGGGACGAGGGCAGGCTCGCCGCCGTCCGGGCGCGGCTGGCGCGGATCGACCCGCGCTGCGCCGACCTCCCCCTGCTGATCGCGGACGCCGCCGACCGCGCGGCGCTGCGCGACGTCGCCGGCTCCGCCCGCGTGGTGATCTCCACGGTCGGCCCGTACCTGCGGCACGGCGAGCCGCTCGTGGCGGCCTGCGCGGACAGCGGCACCGACTACGTGGACCTCACCGGCGAGCCGGAGTTCGTCGACCGGATGTACCTCCGGCACCACGAGCGGGCGGTGGCCACCGGCGCGCGGCTGGTGCACTCCTGCGGCTTCGACTCCGTACCGCACGACCTCGGCGTGCTGTTCACGGTCGAGGAACTGCTCCGCCGCGACGGCCCGTCGGCCCGGGTCTCCGTCGACGGCTTCGTCCGCGCGGGCGGCACCATCTCCGGCGGCACCTTCGCCTCGGCCATGACGGCCTTCTCCCGGCCCCGCGCGATGGCCCGGGCCGCCCGCGGCCGCCGCGCGGCCGAGCCCCGGCCGAAGGGACGGCTGGTCCGCACCCCGGCCGGCCGGCCGCACCGGTCACGGGCGGCCCGCGCGTGGGCCGTGCCGATGCCCACGATCGACCCGCAGGTGGTCTCCCGCTCGGCCGCCGCACTGGACGAGTACGGCCCGGACTTCGCCTACGCGCACTACGCGGCGGTACGACGGCTGCCGATCGCCCTCGCCGGTGTCGCCACGGTGACGGCCCTCGCCGTCGCCGCCCAACTGCCCACGCTGCGCCGGGCCCTGGGCCGGCTGCGCAAGCCCGGCGACGGCCCGAACGCGGAGCAGCGGGAACGCTCCTGGTTCGCCGTCCGCTTCGCGGCGCGGACGCAGGGCGGGCAAACGCTCCTCACCGAGGTGTCCGGCGGCGATCCCGGCTACCAGGAGACGGCGAAGATGCTGGCCGAGTCGGCGCTGTGCCTGGCCTACGACGACCTGCCGCCGGTGGCCGGGCAGTTGACCACGGCAGTGGCGATGGGCCGCCCCCTGATCGACCGGCTGATCGCAGCGGACATCTCCTTCCGCGTGCTGGACACCCCGCCGACGACCGCCCCCGGGCGGTAGGCACACGACGGGGTGTCACCGCTCAAGGGACTCCTTGGCGGCCGCAAGCGCGGCCTCCCAGGGGTACCCCTCGGGTCGCTCCTCGCCCGGATCGTTCGGCACGAAGCCTCCGTCGCCCAGCAGCACCCGGACCCCGGCCCCGCGCAACGTCTCGACGCTGCGCGGGAACTGGGGGTGCGCGGCGAGGGCCGTGTTCAGGCACGGCACCACCGTCACCGGGATTCCCTTGCCGATCGCCTCGGCCGCGTACCCCACGACCCAGGAGGTCGTGAGCCCGAGGGCGAGGCTGTTGATGCAGTTCATCGTGGCGGGCGCGAACAGGACCGCGTCGGCGGGCGGGAGGACGTCCGGGTCGCCCGGCCGCCGGTAGACGGACTTCACCGGATGGCCGGTCAGCCGCCTCAGCTTGGACATCTCCTCCTGGAGCCAGCCCGCCGCCGTCGGAGTGAGCCCGAGCGCGACGTCCCACCCCCTGAACTGGGCGTGCCGCACGATCTGCGCCGCACTCAGCACCGGCGGGGCGGCGGAGCCGAACAGGTACAGGACCGGGCGCGGGGAGGACGTGGCGACCATCAACCGATCTCCTCGACGTGGACGACGGTCGTGGACGTCGCGGTGGCCCGTGCGTACGCGACGGCGCGGATCTGGGACGGGCCGCAGGCCCACACCATGATCCGGCCGGCGGTCCGCGCCACCGGGCGGTCCCAGAGCGCCCGGACCAACCGGGGCCGGTGCACGCCGAGTTCGGCCCTGGCCCAGTCCGGGA
Source organism: Kitasatospora sp. NPDC057904 (assembly GCF_042887925.1). NCBI lineage: Bacteria > Bacillati > Actinomycetota > Actinomycetes > Kitasatosporales > Streptomycetaceae > Kitasatospora > Kitasatospora sp. NPDC057904. The sequence continues at coordinate 186,638 of NZ_JBHVOL010000006.1, read as the reverse complement.
GCAGGGCGATCGCGGCGTTCGTCAGCACCCGGACGGCAAGGCGTTCCCGGCGACTGCGGCCGAAGCCCCGCAGCAGGCGCAACACGTCCAGGGCCGGCCGCGTCACCCGCAGCTCCGGCCGGATCCGGGCCAGGTAGGCCGCCACCTCGGCGCGCGACCCGGGTATCGCGGCGGCGCCCAGCCGTTCGGCGACGCGCGCGGCCTCGGCGTAGTAGCGGTCGCACTCGGCAGCGGTCAGCGGGGTCGCGGCGAAGATCTGGTAGCCGGTCAGGAAGCAGTGCACCTCGGCGGTGTGCACCCAGGTGAGCAGCTCCGGATCGTCGGCACGGTACGGGCGGCCGTCCGGCGCGGTGCCCCGGATCCGCGGGTGGATCCTCCGGACGCCGGCTATCGCCGCCTCGGCCGCCGCCGTCGAACCGAGCGTGGTCGTGGTGACGAAGCGGGCCGTCCGGTTGAGCCGGCCGGTCGGATCGACCCGGAAGTCGGAGTGCGCGTCGACGGCCGCCATCGCCACCGGGTGCAGGGACTGCAGCAACAGGGCCGCGAAACCGCCCGCCAGCATCCCGGCCGGGTGCCCGTGCACCCGCCACACCACGCTGTCCGGACCGTACAGCCCGGGGTCCCCGGCCGGACGGTCGTACCGCTCCAGGTGCAGGTCCTGCCCGTGCACGGTCGCATTGATCTCGGCCAACAGCCGCATCCGCAACCGGACGAGCGGCCCGCGCCACGCTCCCGCCCCCATCAGGCCCACCCTTCCCACGCTCCGGGCCACCACAGTACCGAGGCGATCCCCGGGCGGGGAGTCCGGCCGCTGCCTCGACGACCCGACCTCGCCACCAGCGACAGCACCCCGCATGAGATCCGGACGGCAACGGCAGCGAGAGCCGACGGTGGACCCTGCCGTGGCCCTACGCGCGGCGGGTGCCGATCCGCCGTTGTCACCCGATGGTCGCCTCATCAATACCTCAGCTTTCATCCGAGAGGATCACGTGGTGATGAAGTGTCCGAACACGCGGCCGACAGGCCGGACCCCGGACACTCCTCATCCGCCACCCGCCGACACCCACCGAACGGAACAGAGCACCAGTGGGCGATCACAGCCGCCACGTCGCCACCGCCGCCACGGGCGCCGTCCACGCGCCCGACGCCCGTGCACCGCGGCCCGGACCGGCGGACGTGTCCTCGGCGGTCGCCGCCGCGCTGGCCGAGGTGCCGACGCGTTCGGCGACCGTCCGCGTTCCCGACCGGCTGCCACCCGTCCCCGTCGACCAGGGCCGGCTGGAGCAGACTCTCGCCGCGATGGTCCGGTCCGCGTGGCTGCGCACCCCGCTCGGAGCCCGCGTGCTCGTCCAGGCGACCACGGCACCGGAGCGCCCCGGCGGGCCGGGCGCCCTGCAGATCCGGGTGACCGACCGGGGCCCGGACGTGGCCGCGGGAGCCCGGCCCTGGCTGCACGCGAAGCCCCGGGGCCCTCAGGACCTTCACGGCACCGACGGCGGCGCGGGCCGGCTCACCGTGGAGGCCAACCCCGGGGGCGGACTCGTCCACGTCCTCACGCTTCCGCTGGCGAGCTGACCGGCGCCCCGCGACAACGTCTCAACGCCTCAACTCCTCAACGCTGAGGACCCGTCCGGAGGTCGTGGTACACAAGGGCAGGGTGCTCACCGCCTGCCCCCTTTGACGAAGCCTGGAGTTCACCGTGGGACTGGACGTGTTCTGGCACTCCGAACTCCCCGATCTGAGGAGCTGGGAGTCCCTGCAGCGGACGGTCACCGAATCCTTCGGGGATGAGCACGACGTCCTGATGGACGTCGTCACGAAGCTCCCCCGCAAGGGCTTCCCCGTCCTCGCGGCCATCGACCCCTACGGGGACACCGTGCTGGACTCCCGGCAATGCGCCTCCGCGCGCGCGGAGGTGCAGGGAATCACGACCTGGCGGGACGACTCACAACTGGTGAGCCTGGAAGCACTCCTGGGCAAGTGCAGCCAGGCGCCAGGCACCTACGTGTACGTCGCCGGCGACTGAGGCGACCGGACCGCACGGCGGTGGGGCGTCCTCGGACGCCCCGGCGAGGCGTTCGCGTCGATCGCGCCGCCGGGGCCGGACGAGGGCCGAGTCGGTGGCGGACCGGGATCCGGCGGAGGGCCGGTCAGCTCTCGGCAAGCCAGCGCGTGACGACGCCACCGAACCAGGCTGCGTCGTCCAGCCAGGGGTGGTGCCCAGCCCCGGGCTGCACGACGAGCTGCACCCAGCCGTCCGCGAACAGCTCGCCGAGCCGTGTCGCGAGCACCGGGCTGGGACTGAAGTCGAGCTCCCCGATCAGAATCAGGACCGGGATCTCGAGCCCCGCGATCGCGGCCCTCGTCGCCTCGGGGTCGAACGCGCCCTCGGCGTAGTGCGCCGCCCGGGCGTCACGGTTGAGCTGCGTGGCGCGCGTGGCATGGTGCTCCTGCGCGATCTCGTCCCACCGGCCGTACCAGAACGGGCCCGCCAGGGCGGCGTCCTCGTCGGACCCCACATCGGTCCAGTCCCTGCGGAACGCGCCGATCGCCTCGTCGTACCAGGGCTCGTCCTTCCGCAGCGAGGTCGCGGCCTCGCGGCTGCCCTCGTCGACCGGGATCCCGACGGCCCGCATCCCCGGCGTGATCAGCGCGATGCGTGCGACGCGCTCGGGGTGGCGCTGCATGTAGAGGACGCCGAGGTTCGCCCCGGCCGAGTGGGTGAGCAGGTCGACCTTCTCCAGCCCGAGGTGCACGCGCAGGGCCTCGACGTCCGCGACGACCCGGTCGCAGCGGTAGCTCTCGACCTCGGCGGGCTCGGGGGAATCACCGGTGCCGCGGTGGTCGAGCAGGACCAACTGCCGGTGGGCGGACAGCCCGCCGTAGTCGCCGAGGTACTCCGAGGCGCGCATCGCGCCGCCGGGCAGGCAGATCAGCGGCTCGCCCTCGCCGATGAGGTGGTAGGCCAGTTCGGTACCGTCGTAGGAAGAGAAAGTTGGCATGCTGCGAGCTTTCCACCCGGTTGTTGATCTTCGCAAGGCGCTCCCGTCCCGGCGCCGTGGCAACGGCCCGCACCGGCCGGACCGCGGTCAGCGGCGGAACAGGCCGCGCCGCTTCGCCGGGGGTGGCGGTGGCGGGTCGAGGAGGGCCTCGACGGCGTGGAGGAAGGGGCGGGCCTCGGCGGTCATGCCGGTCCGGTGCAGGCGGTGGCGTCCTTCCCCCTCCCACTCGCCCAGCACCGCCCCGCGCTCGCCCGTGATCGGGTCGACCGCGTACTCCAGGGTGAAGGCCCGCAACGCGGACCCGTCGCTCGGCCAGGCCAGCACCACCGCGAAGGCTTCCGTCGCCGCCCGCGGCACCGGCAGGGCGACGAGGAGCATGCGGTGCCGCCCGCCCCGGACGAAACCGCCCCGGAGGCCGTCGGGCTCCAGCCGGTGCTCGACGGGCAGGCTCGCGCCGTACCCCTCCCAGAGCCGTCGCAGCTCGGTGTCGAGCCGCTCCCCCGGTACCGAGCCCAGCTCCGGGAGCGAGGGCAGCAAGCGGTGCGCGAAGCGGTAGTGGTGCGGACGCGGCGCGGGCAGGTCCCCTCCCCCGCCAGCCAGCCGGGTGACCGCGGCGACCACCTCGTCCACGTGCACGAGGTCCAGCAGACCGCCCTCGCCCACCTCGGTGAGCGGCGTCAGCTCTCCGCCGCGCCACCAGTAGGTGTGCCGGGACAGCGGCGAGGCGGACGCGTCGCACTCCCGGGCGGCCGTCTCGATCAGGACCTGCAGCACATCCGGTACTTCGGCGTCGAACGGCGCGAACAGCAGCCGGAACGGCGTCGGGAACGCCACCACCGCGCCGTCCGGCGGCAGGTCCCGCCCGGCGACCGCACGGTAGAGCGCGTCCAGGACGAGGACCCGGCTCCCCGTCAGCGCCGAGCCCCCGGTGACGACGTGGAGGCTGCCGCCCTGCCCGGTCGGCCGGACCTCGTGCCGCTCGACGGGCAGCCGGGCGAGCCGCGCCCGTGCGTCCACGCGCAACCGCGACGCTTCCCCGAGTTCGGCGACGGCCTCCGACGTCAGCACCTGCCAGCCGACGGACGACTCCAGCGCGAGTAACTCCATTACCCCGGGCGAGATTTCGAGCGCATGCGGGAGCCGCGCGGGATCGACCAGCGTGGTGGCGTCCAGGAGCACCGGGTAGAGCCGGGCGGCCGTCTCCTCCGGGGAGCCCGCGTCGCCCGCCATCGGCCCCTGGACGGCGACGACCAGTTCGAGGACGTGGGCCCGGACCAGTTCCGCCAGCGGAACGTCCGGCCGCCGTTCCACCAGCTCCAGCAGCCTGCCGAGCCCGTAGTCGCGCCCGTGAAGGTCCCGGGCCACCTCCCCGTGCAGGGTGACCTCGTTCCCGAACTCCGCGAACGCCGCCCGCACGTGCGCGGCCAGCTCCGGCTCCAACTCGCGCTGCCCCATCGTCCCCTCCCGGCTCCCGGTCCGCCCCGTCCGACCGAAGACGTGACCGGTGTCCCACCCGGTTGCCGCATGGGCGCGATCGGATGGCGACACGCACACATGTCACGGCAAGGCGGCATGGGGACCCGAGCCGCCGACGGTGCCTTCGGGAAATCAACCGAAGCAGGCTTAAGAGCCGCTTACGGTGACAGATATTGACGTGTTCGCGCCCCGGCGGGAGGGTGGCGGGCAGGCGGCGCCGTCCGGGTCGCCGCCCGTCCCCCACCCCCCGGAGCCCCCGTGATCACTCGCCGGACCATGCTCGGCGCCTCCGTCGCGGCCCTGGCCACGCCCGCGCTGTTCGCCCTGTCGCAGCGCGCCGACGGCACCACCACCCCGCAGCGGCTCGACGTCGATCTGGTCAACACCGTGCCGTCCCAGCCGGTTTACGCCTACGTCCTCGGTCTCGACCCCGCCCAGGGCAACAGCTGGGCCTTCCTGCGCTCCGACGGCAGCACGCTCTACCACCCGCCCTCCCCCAGCGCCCCGGGCGCGCCGCTCGGGGCCGACTGCGCCATCGCGCTGGGCGCGTCCGGTGGCACCCCGCGGCGGATCAGCCTGCCGTACCTCTCCAGCGGGCGGATCTACTTCTCCATCGGCCGCGAGCTCACCTTCCTGATCAACCCGGGCCCGGGCATCGCGCTGCCCTCGGTGAGCAACCCCACCGATCCCAACATCGCCACCGCCTACGGCTTCTGCGAATTCACCTACGGGCCCGACCAGTTGTACGCCAACATCAGCTACGTCGACTTCGCCGCCGTCCCGATCGCGTTCGACCTGGCCGCCGGCGACGGACGGCAGAACGTCAGCGGCCTGCCCGTCGGCGGCCTGGAGTCCGCCGCGGCCTCGCTGCGCACGCAGGCCACCGCCGACGGCGGCGACTGGTCCCGGCTGATCGTCCCGGACCCCGCCGGCCGGACCCTGCGCATCCTCAGCCCCAACACCGCGATCAGCAGCGACCCGTCACTGTTCAACGGCTACCTGGACGACTACCTCTCCGCCGTGTGGCAGAAGTACCAGAGCACCGACCTCGTGGTCGACACCCAGTCCGGCTGGGGCACCGTCACCGGCCGGGTCCGCGACGGCGTCCTCACCTTCCCCGGTGCCGGCGGCTTCACCAGGCCCTCCACCGCCGCCGTCTTCAACTGCAGCTCGGCGCCGTTCACCACCGGCAACGACCTCATGGGCAACCTGAGCGCACGCCTCGCCGCCGCGCTCAACCGCACCACCCTGCTGGACGATCCGCACCAGCCGGACGGCGAGAACCCGGCCGCCTTCTACACCACCGCGCGCACCAATCACTACGCCCGCATCCTGCACGCGACCAACCCCGACCACCTCGGCTACGCGTTCCCCTACGACGACGTCCACCCGGCCGGCGTGGACTTCGAGGGCAAGGTGCAGTCGGCGAACCCGACCCTGCTGTCCGTCACCGTCGGCGGCACCCGGACCCCGCCCGGCCCAGGGCCGTCGCCGTCGCCGTCGCCCCAACCCGGCGGCGGGACCAGCGCGTTCGGCACCATCCGGGCCGAGTCCTACAGCGCGCAGTCCGGCACCGCGCTGGAGCCCTGCGCCGACACCGGCGGCGGCCACGACGTCGGCTGGATCGCGAACGGCGACTGGCTCGCCTACGCGGGCGTCGACTTCGGCGGCTCCGGCGCGACCCGCTTCCTCGCCCGGGTCGCCTCCGGCGCCGCCCCCGGCGTCAGCGGTCTGGTCCAGGTCAGGCTGGACAGCCCGACCGCGGCACCGGTCGGCAGCTTCGCCGTCGCCAACACCGGCGGCTGGCAGGCCTGGCGGACGGTGCCCGCCGACATCACCCGGACCACCGGCACGCACACCGTCTACCTCACCTTCGCCAGCGGCCAGGGCGCCGACTTCGTCAACGTCAACTGGTTCACGTTCGGCTAGCCGACACGCTGTGACCGCCAGGGGCAGCCCTGATCCGAGCTGCACGGGCAGCCCGGCCGCCCGCGGCGGTCGTCAGACGCAGAGCACCTCGACGCCCTGGGCGGCGATCTGCTCGACCACCTCGTCGGGTGCGTCGCCGTCGGTGACCAGTACCGCGATGTCGCCGATCGCGCAGACCTTGGCGAAGGCGCGCCGGCCGAGCTTGGTGGAGTCGGCGACGACGATCACCTTGGCGGCCCGCTCCGTCATGGCGCGGTTCGTACTGGCCTCCCCCTCGTCGTGGGTGGCCGCGCCGAAGGCGGGGTCGATCGCGTCCACGCCGAGGATCATGCAGTCCATCGAGAGGCCCTGGAGCACGAGGGTGGCCAAGGGGCCGGTCGCCTCGTAGGAGTTGGACCGGATGACGCCCCCGGTGATGACCGTCTTCACGTACGGGCGCACCGCCAGCTCGTTGGCGATGTTGATCGCGTTCGTGACGACGGTCAGCGCCGGCCCCTCGGAGTGCTCGGCGAGGTCCGCCCGGACGGCCAGCTCGCGGGCGACCTCCGAGGTCGTCGTCCCGCCGTTGAGGCCGACGACCGCACCGGGCGGCACGAGCCCGGCGGCCGCCCGCGCGATGCGGTGCTTCTCGTCGGCCTGCCGCGCGGTCTTGTAGCGCAGCGGCAGGTCGTAGGCGACCCCGCCCAGGACGGCGCCGCCGCGCGTGCGGGTCAGCAGCTGCTGCCGGGCCAGCTCCTCCATGTCACGGCGCACCGTGGCCGTGGAGACCCCCAGGAGCTCGGCGGCCTCGACGACGTCGATCCGGCCCTTGTCGCCCAGGATTTCGAGCAGTCGCGTCCACCGGTCGTGCATGCCCACTCCACTTTCCACTGTCTGCGCCGTCACCAAGCGTATATCGCGCGTGGATCATGCGGGACCGGCCGAGGAGGTCTCCCCGTCCGTTTCGCTACTTGACCGAGCCGGCGGTGAGGCCCGCGACGACGTGGCGTTCGATGAAGGCGAAGAGGATGACGACGGGGACGATCGCGACGAGTGACGCGGCGAACACCTGGTTCCACTGCACGCTGTAGGCGCCGATCATGTTGTCGATCCCGACGGTGAGGGGCTGGCGCTCGGGCGTGGTGGTGAGGGTGAGCCCCATGACGAACTCGTTCCAGGCCGAGATGAACGTGAAGATCACGGCGGTGACGACGCCGGGCAGGGCCAGCGGCAGGGTGACGCGGAAGAACGCGCCGATCCGGCTGCTGCCGTCGATCTGGGCGGCCTCCTCCAGTTCCACCGGGATGGAGGCGATGTACGCGCTGAGGATCCAGATCGCGAACGCCAGGTTGAAGGCGGCGTTGGCGAGCACCAGCACCCCCACGCTGTCGAGGAGGCCGAGGGTGTGGAACTCCCGGTAGAGGCCGACCTGGAGTGCGGTGGGCTGGAACATCTGGGTGATCAGGACGAGGAGCAGGAACGCCTTGCGGCCGCGGAAGCGGACCCGGGCGGTGTGGTGCGCGGCGGGCAGGGCGACCAGCAGCACGAGCAGGGTGGAGCCACCGGCGACGAGGAGCGTGGTCCGGAGGTTGCCGCCGAGGGTGGTGTCGGTCCAGACCCTCGTGAAGGAGGAGAGGTCGAAGCTGGTCGGCAGGTAGGCGTTGTCGCGCAGTTGGCCTGCGGGCCGGGTGGCCGTGACGAGCATCTCCAGGTAGGGCAGGAGGAACAGGGCCGCGAGTGCCCAGGCGGTGGCGGCGTAGAGGGCGGTCCGGGCGGTCGGGCGGCGGGCGGGCGACCGGGGCGGGCGGTTCATCGGTTCTCCTGCTCGTTCCAGCGGCTGACCTTGAGGAAGAGCAGCACCATGACGATGACGGCGGCGAAGTTGACGACGGACATGGCGGCGGATTCGGCGACGTCGTAGCCGCGCAGCATGTACATGAACACGGTGGTGGTGGCGGTGTCGGCGTTGGGTCCGCCCTGGGTCATGCCCCAGATGACGGGGAAGGAGTTGAAGACGTTGATGAGGTTGACGACGAGGGCGACGAGGAAGGCCGGGCGCAGCAGCGGCAGTGTGACGAGCCGGTAGGTCTGCCGGGGGGTGGCGCCGTCGACGCGGGCGGCTTCGTAGACCTCGGTGGGGATGGTCTGGAGGCCGGCGAGGAGGGTGTAGGTGGTGAAGGGGAGGGAGACGAAGACCGCGACGGCGATGAGCCAGGGTTTGGCGTGGGTGGCGTCGCCGAGCCAGGCTTGTGGGTGGTCGATGAGGCCGAGGTCGAGCAGGAGGCGGTTGAGGACGCCGGCGACCTGGTCGAGCATCCAGCGGAAGCCGATCGCGGTCATGAGGACGGAGGCGGCCCAGGGGGCGATGAGGGCCCAGCGGGTGATCCGGCGGCCGGGGAAGTCCTGGTTGAAGAGCTGGGCGAGGGCGAGCGAGAGCAGCATCGTCAGGCCGACGACGGCGACCGTCCAGAGCACGGTCCAGCCGAGGACCTCGGGCAGGCGCGGGTCGGCGAACAGTTTGCGGTACTTGGCCAGGCCGGCCGCGCCGTGGTCGGTGCCGGTGGTGTCGATGCGCCGCAGCGAGGTGCGGACCATCTCCACCACCGGCCAGACGACCACGGCGAGGATCAGCAGGACGGCGGGCGCGATCCAGGGCAGTGGACCGAGGCGGTCCAGGAGGCGCAGGGGCCGGTGGGCCCGGCGGGCCGTGCGGCCCGCCGGGACGGCGGTGGTGGCGGGGCGGGACACGGGGGATTCCTGTCTGTGGCTCGGCCGACGACTCACTGACCGGCCTGCTGGGCGGCCTGCTGCAACGCGCCAAGCGTCCTCTTCGGGTCGCTGACGGCGGTGCCGATCTGGGTCTTGACCTGGGCGGAGACCGCGGGCCAGGTCGGGTCGCTCAGCGGGTAGAAGCTCGCGGTGGGCAGGGCCTGCAGGAACGGCAGCAGGTCCTTCTCGTCCGGGTCGCCCTGCAGGGCCGCCGACGCGGACTGGGTGACCGGCAGCAGGTTGTACTCCTTGGCGAACTTCACCACGTTGTCCTTGCCGTAGGCGAAGTCGAGGAACGCCTTGACCTGGTCCTTGTGGCCGCGCTTCTTGAAGGCCATCATCCAGTCGCCGACGCCGAGGGTGGCCTTGGTGGCGCCGTCCTTGCTCGGCATCGCCGTCCAGCCGACGTCCATGCCCTTCAGGTCCGCGAGCTGTCCCGGGAAGCCGTTGAGCATGCCGACCTTGCCGGACGCGAAGTCCTTGGTGAGGTCGGTGCGGTTGACGGCCGCCGGGCTCTGCTCGGTCAGGCCCGCGTCGACCCAGGACTTCAGCTGCGCGAAGGTGTCGAGGTTGGCGGGCGAGTCGATGGCGTAGTGCCCGTCCTGCCCTTGGTAGCCGCCGTGGTTCTCCAGCATCCAGATGAACGACTCGCCCTGCGCCTCCTCCTTGCCGAGCGGCACCCCCAGCGGGATCTCGACTCCCGCCTTCTTGAGCGCGGTGGCGGCGGCGGTGACGTCCGCCCACGTCCTCGGGGGCTTGGCCGGGTCGAGGCCGGCCTTGCGGAAGAGGGCGTTGTTGACCAGGAACAGCCGCGTGCTGGCGACGAACGGGATGCCGTACTGGGTGCCGTCCTGCTCGCCCGCCCGGGCCATTGCGGGGACGAAGTCGATCGCGGTGTTCCCGGAGAGCACCTCCTGGGCCGGGTAGAGCAGGCCGTCCTTGGCGAAGTCCGCGTAGCCGCCGGTCTGCAGGAGGTCCGGCTGGTTGCCGTTCTGCACCATCGTCTTGACCTGGGCGTCCAGGTCGTTCCAGTTGATCACCTGCAGGTCGACCTTGATCTTCGGGTTCTGCTGCTCGAACGCCGAGATCACGCCCTGCCAGTACGCCTGGCCGGGGTTCTGTCCGTTGGAGCCGTAGTCCGCCGCGACGAACTTGATCGTCGTGGTGCCGTCGGCCGAGGGCCCGGAGCCGTCGGAGCCGGAGCCGCAGGCCGACAGCGTGAGCGCGGCGGCCAGACAGACGGCGGGGAGGACGAGGACGCGCGGGTTCATGGGGGACCGCCTTTGCGGGGAGGAGGGGGTCGCGAGCCGGCCATGCGCCGCCATGCTCATTGGTGAGCGAAGCAGGCAGATATGCGCACGCTTGAACATTCTCGCGAGGAGAGTGTGCAACGCCGACGCCCCCGCAGGCCAGTCGGCGTTACCGAAGTGTTGCCGGAAGATTCGGTCGGCAGGACTCCGCGCAGATGCCTTGACTCATGCGCACCGCAGCCTCGAAGCTGTCGCGCACACGCTCGAAGATGCCCACTAGACGTGGATTTAGAGCAACTTTGCTCATTCGACTCCAACCCACTGTGGAAGGATTCCCCATGACCAGACGCCCCCTCCGGGCCGCGTCCGTCCTGCTGTGTACGACGCTGATCGTCACCGGCTCCGCCCTCACCGTGACCCCGGCCGCCGCCGACGACGGCGTGACCGCCCCGGTCGCCAACTACTCGGCCGCGGCCACCCCGCAAGGGCCGATCGCCGCCACCCCGCCGATGGGCTTCAACAACTGGGCCCGCGCCACCTGCACTCCCCAGGCGCCGCTCGACGGCTCGCCGCGGCTCGGCTACTCCTTCCAGCAGTACATGGAGGACAACGCCAAGGGCCTGTCCGACGCCGGGCTGATCGCCGCCGGGTACAAGACCGTGACGGTCGACGACTGCTGGATGTACCGCAACGGCTCCGGCTACCTGCACGGCGCGGCCAACTGGGGCTCGCGCACGGACGTTCGCGACACCACCCAGCAGCCCGGCTTCGACGACGAGCTGACCGCCTACGGCGACTACCTGCACGGCCTGGGAGCCAGGTTCGGCATCTACGAGACCTCCGGCACCCACACCTGCTCGACCGTCGCACCGACCTCGCCCAACCTGCCCAACGGCAGCGAGCACTACGAGCAGAACGACGCCGGCTCCTTCGTCTCCTGGGGAGTCGACACGCTCAAGTACGACAACTGCGGGCAGCAGGAGCCGATGCGGACGCTCGACAGCCGCATGGCGGGCGACCTCGCCACCGCCGTCACCGCCGCCAACAACGCCGGCACCCCCACGCCGAACGTCACGTTCAACATCTCGGCCCCCGCCGCCTACGGCAACGGATCCACCAAGTCCGACGCCATGACCTGGGTGCGCGGCCTCGGCCAGCTCTGGCGGGTCGGCCCGGACATCTTCAACGACTACGACAACGGCGCCACCGACCCGTGGAACCAGCCGCTCGGCGTGCAGTCCTCGTACAACTTCGGCGCCTACCAGAGCTTCGACAACTCCCTGGAGCTCAGCCGCTACCAGGGGCCCGGCGACTGGAACGACGCCGACATGCTGCTCATCGGCGACAACGGCATGACCACGGCCGAGGAGCGCAGCCAGATGTCGCTGTTCTCCGCGCTCGCCGCGCCGCTCGTCATCTCCACCGACGCCCGCAAGTTCTCCCCGTCGTACATCGCCGCGCACCCGGCGGAGGCGGCGCACCTCAACGCGTCGGTCGGCATCCTGGGCAACTCCGAGGTCATCGCCGTCGACCAGGACCCGCTGGGCGCCGGCGGCCAGCGGGTGGTCGGCGGCGGTGCCAACGCGGACGGCACCCCCGCCGCGAGCAGCGGCGTCGACGTCGTGGTGAAGCCGCTCGCCGACGGCAGCCGCGCCGTGGTGGTGCTCAACAAGGGTGCTTCCGCCGCGAATTACACCCTCGACCTGCACGCGATCGGCTTCGACGCCACCGGCGGCTACACCGTCCGGGACCTGTGGGCCCACACCACCGCGACGTCGGCGGGCACCGTCGGCCTCACCGTGGCCCCGCACGACAGCGCCATGCTGAGGATCACCCCGCCGAGCGGCAGCGGCGCCACACCGCGCGGCCAGATCACCGCCTCCCGCGACAGCTGGGGCAAGGCCTCGCTCTGCCTGGACAACTACCAGTCCCGGACCGCCGACACCGCCGTCGACGTGTACCCGTGCTCCGGCACGTCCAACCAGCAGTGGCAGCGCGACACCGACGGCTCCGTCCGGCTGCTCCAGGGCGGCGGCGCCGATCTGTGCCTCACCGCGCAGAGTTCGACCGGCACCGGGGTGGTCAACGGACAGCAGGGCCAGTGGGTCGGCGTCGCCCCCTGCGGCTCCGACCCGGGCTACCAGAGCTGGACGTACGACCGCGACGGGAACCTGAAGCTCGCCGGCACGAACCTGTGCCTGGACGTCTACCGCGGCACCACCACCACGGCGGGAACCCCGGTCGACGTCTACACCTGCGGCGTCGCACCCGGCGCGATCCAGACCAACCAGACCTGGGCCGCGCCCTTCGACGCCCCGCCCGGCGCCTGACGTCGGGCTGAGCGGCCCGGGGCGGGTGGCGCGGCCTCGACATCGGCACCCCGTCCACCCTCGTGTCCATCCGCCCCGGGCCGCTTCCTCTGCTGCAATGTTCTGCGCACTGTTGCGCACTTCTGCTCATTCTCACTATCTTCAGAGCATCACCGCGCAGGCGTCGCCGCTCCGCCGCGCCTCTTCCCCCTATGCAGGAGCCCTCCATGACCCACGTCTCCGACGAGATAGCCAGCCAGCCGAGCACCTGGCGCCGCGCCCTGGACCTCACCCCCGGCGGGCTGCCCGAGCCCGGCGAACGGGTCGCCGTCCTCGGCTGCGGCACCTCGCTGTACATCGCGCAGGCCTACGCCGCACTGCGCGAAGCCGCCGGACAGGGCGAGACCGACGCCTTCGCCGCCTCCGAGTTCCCGGCCGGCCGCCGCTACGACCGGGTGCTCGCCATCAGCCGCTCCGGCACCACGACCGAGGTGCTCGCCGCCCTGCGGCAGGCCGCCGACGTCGGCACGCCCACGGTCGCGATCACCGGCGACACCGCGACCGCGATCAGCGCGGCCGCCGGCACCGTGATCGACCTGGGCTTCGCCGACGAGAAGTCCGTCGTGCAGACCCGGTTCGCCACCACGGCCCTCGTCCTGCTGCGCGCCCACCTCGGCCTCGTCCCCACCGACCTGCCCGAGCAGGCCGAGCGCGCCCTCCTCACCCCGCTGCCCCAAGGGGCCGTGGCGGCGCGCCAGTTCACCTTCCTCGGCGCCGGCTGGACGGTCGGCCTGGCCAACGAGGCGGCGCTCAAGCTGCGCGAGGCCTCCGGGTCGTGGACGGAGTCCTACCCGGCGATGGAGTACCGGCACGGCCCGGTCAGCGTCACCGAACCCGGCAGCGTGGTGTGGTTCTTCGGCCCGCCGCCGGCCGGGCTGCTCGACGAGGTCCAGGCCATCGGCGCGCTCGCCTCCGTCTCCGACCTCGACCCACTGGCCGACCTGATCCGCGCCCAGCGCCTCGCCGTCGAGCTGGCGCACGGCCGCGGCCTCGACCCCGACCAGCCGCGCAACCTCACCCGCTCCGTCGTCCTGACCGCCCCGGCCGGGCCGGGTGCCTCCGGGCCGGAGGGCACGGCATGACGGTCATCGCCCTCGACGTCGGCGGCACCCAGATCAAGGCCGGCGCCATGGCCGACGACGGCACCCTCGTCCACACCGAACGCCGTCCCACCCTGGCCGAACGCGGCCCGGACGCCGTCGTCGACACCGTCCTCGGGTTCGCCGCCGACCTCGCCCGCACGTTCGCGCCGTCCGCCGTCGGCATCGCGGTCCCGGGCATCGTCGACGAGACGACGGGCACGGCGGTGTTCGCGGGCAACCTCGGCTGGCAGCACGTCCCGGTCCGGAGCTGGCTCACGGAGGAACTCGGCCTCCCGGTGGCCTTCGGGCACGACGTCCGCGCCGGCGGGCTCGCCGAGGCCAGGCTCGGCGCCGGCCGGGGCTGCCGCTCCTTCCTGTTCGTCCCGGTCGGCACCGGCGTCGCCGCCGCCGTCATGCTCGACGGCCGGGCCCTGGCCGGCCGGCACAGCGGCGCCGGCGAACTCGGCCACCTGCGCGTGCGGCCCGACGGGGAGCCCTGTCCCTGCGGCGGCCGCGGCTGCCTGGAGACCGTCGCCTCGGCCGCCGCCATCGCCCGCCGCTACGGCCGGGCCACCGGGGAGACCGGCCTCGGCGCCAAGGAGGTCCAGCAACGGGCCGCCGACGGTGACGACGTCGCGGCCGTGATCTGGCAGGACGCCGTCGAGGCGCTCGCCGACGGCCTCGCCGCCGCCGTCACCCTGCTCGACCCCGAACGGATCGTCATCGGCGGCGGTCTGGCCCAGGCCGGGGCCTCGTACTTCGACCCGCTGCGCAGAGCGCTCGCCGACCGGCTGACCTTCCAGGGCATGCCGCGGATCGTCCCCGCGCGGCTCGGCCACCAGGCCGGGTGCCTGGGCGCCGCGCTGCTCGCCCGGGACCTCCCGGGCGTCCGGGTGCCGGCCCCGTTCCGGAGGGCCGACCGGTGATCCTGACCGTCACGTTCCGGAGGGCCGACCGGTGATCCTGACCGTCACGCTCAACACCGCCCTCGACCTCACCTACCGCCTCGACCGGCTGCGGCCCCAGGCCGACAACCGGGTCCGCGAGGCGGCCGCCCGCGCCGGCGGCAAGGGCGTCAACGTCTCCCGCGTCCTGCACGCCCTCGGCCACGAGACGGTCGTCACCGGCCTGGCCGGCGGACCCAGCGGCGACGCCGTCCGCGCCGATCTCGCGGCGGCCGGGCTCACCGACGCACTCGTCCCGATCGCGGGCGAGACCCGCCGCACCGTCGCGGTCGTCGAGGACCACCTCGGCGACTCCACCATCCTGCTGGAGCCGGGCCCGGTGGTCACCGGCGCCGAGTGGAGCGCCCTCCTCGGCCGGTACGACCGCCTGCTCCCCCGCGCCCGTGCGGTCGTCCTCTCCGGCAGTCTCCCCGGCGGCCTGCCCGACGACGCCTACGCCGTGCTGATCCGCCTCGCCCACGGCCACGGCGTGCCCGCCGTCCTCGACGCGAGCGGCGACGCCCTGCACGCCGGCGTCGAGGCCGCACCCGCGATCGTCAAACCGAACGCCGCCGAACTCCGGGCCGCCAGCGGCACCGCCGACCCGCGCGCCGGCGCCGCGGCGCTACGGGCCGCCGGTGCCCGGGCGGTGGTGGCCTCGCTCGGCCCCGACGGCCTGATCGCCGTGACCCCACAAGGGAGTTGGCGGGCCAGGCCGCCGCGCGCACTCGCCGGCAACCCCACCGGTGCGGGCGACGCGGCCGTGGCCGCGCTGGCGCTCGGGCTGGTCTCGCACACGCCGTGGCCGCTGCGGCTGACCCGCGCGGTGGCCCTGTCCGCGGCCGCCGTCGCCGCGCCGCTGGCCGGGGACTTCGACCCCGCTGTCCACCGCAGCCTGCTGCAGGAGGTGACCGCCGAGCCGCTCACCGAAACATCAACTGCTGCTCCTCCAGAGGCCGTTCAACCAGATTCCACTCAAGCACCCACCACTCGCGAAGGAGAGTCCCGATGCCACTGACGGGTACCGGAGAGATCGTCACCGCCGCCGGCACCGGTCGCGGTGTCGGGGCGTTCAACGTCATCCAGCTCGAACACGCCCAGGCCATCGTCGCCGGAGCCGAGGCCGCCGGATCTCCGGTGGTGCTGCAGATCAGCGAGAACGCCGTCCGCTACCACGGCGGCCTGGCCCCGGTCGGCCGGGCCGTCCTGGCCGTCGCCGCGGCTGCCGCCATGCCGACGGCGGTCCACCTCGACCACGCGACCTCCGCCGAACTCGTGCGAGAGGCAGTCGAATTGGGCTTCTCCTCGGTCATGTTCGACGCCTCCGCCCTGGACTACGCCGACAACGTGCGGGCGACCGCCGAGGTGGTCGCCCACTGCCACGCGGCGGGCGTCTGGGTCGAGGCGGAGCTCGGCGAGGTCGGCGGCAAGGACGGTGTGCACGCCCCCGGCGCGCGGACCGACCCCGCCGAGGCCGCCGCGTTCGTCACCGCCACCGGCGTGGACGCCCTGGCCGTCGCGGTCGGGACCTCGCACGCCATGCTCACCCGCGACGCGGCACTGGACTTCGAGCTGATCTCCGCGCTCCGGGAGGCCGTGCCCGTCCCACTGGTCCTGCACGGTTCCTCCGGCGTGGCCGACGACCACCTCGCCACCGCCGTGCGGCACGGCATGACCAAGATCAATATCGCCACCCACCTCAACCAGGTGTTCACCACCGCCGTCCGCGAGGTGCTCGCCGCCGACGAGCGGCTGGTCGACACCCGGCGCTACCTCGGAGCCGGCCGCTCCGCGATGGCCGAGGAGGTCACCCGCCTGCTGGGGGTCCTGAACACGGCGCCCCGGGGGCTGTCCGTGAGCTCGCTCTGAGGAGGTCCACCCGAGCGAGGAGATCCACCCGAGCCCGCTCCGGCCGTGACACGGCCCGGAGCGCGCTCCCCGGCCGGGCAATCGAAAACATTGCCTCGCTAGGTTTTTAGTTTTACCGTGGCAGGGACGCAGCGGCGCCCCCACCCGCTCGCCCCGCCGCCGACGCGCCGTGCACGACTCCAGCCCGCCGCGTCGGCCGACGGACCCCTGCCCCCGTGAAGGACGTCCCGCCATGTTCGCCTGCGGCTCCGGTCTGCCCCTCCCGTCCGACTTCCTCTTCGGCGCCTCCACCTCGGCCCACCCGACCGAAGGCGGCAACACCGCCAGCGACTGGTGGCACCTGGAACACGGCGATGCCGCCCCGGTTCCCGAACCCAGCGGCGACGCCGCCGACAGCTACCACCGCTGGCCCGCCGATCTCGACCTGCTCGCCGAACTCGGCTTCACCGACTACCGGTTCGGCATCGAGTGGGCGCGCATCGAACCCGCCCCCGGCCACATCTCCCGCGCGGCCGTCGCCCACTACCGGCGCATCGTCGACGGAGCCCTCGACCGCGGCCTGCGCCCCATGGTCACGCTGCACCACTTCACCCTGCCGCGCTGGTTCGCCGACCGCGGCGGCTGGCGGGCCCCGGACGCCGTCGACCGCTTCGCCCGGTACGCCGCGGCCACCGCGCCGATCATCGGGGACGACGTCCGGCACGTCTGCACCTTGAGCGAACCGAACCTGGTCGCCGCGCTTCCGACCGCCGCCGCCGTTCCCTCCCCCCGCCCGCCGCTCCCCGATCAGGCGCCGACCGATCCGGCACTGGCCGATCCGGCGCTGGCCGATCCGGCACTGACCGAGGTGCTCGTCCGGGCCCACGCGGCCGCGACCGCCGTCGTCAAGGAGGCCTCGCCCGCCGTCCGCACCGGGTGGTCCGTCGCCAGCCGGGCCTGCCAGGCCGCCCCCGGCGCCGAGGAGGCCATGGCCGCCTACCGCCACGCCCGCGAGGACGTCTTCCTGGAGGCCGCCCGCGGCGACGACTGGATCGGCGTGCAGGCCAGCACCCGCACTCGAATCGGCCGCCAGGGCCCGCTTCCCGCGCCCGAAGGCGCCGAGGTCACCCTCGGGGGCTCGGAGTACGACCCCGCCGCACTCGGCGAGGCGCTGCGCCACACGGCGTCCGTGGTCGGCGACGTACCCATCATCGTCACCGGGAACGGCATCGCCACCAACGACGACGGCCGCCGCATCACCTACACCCGCCGAGCCCTGGAGGACCTGGCCCTGGCCCTGGCCGACGGCCTCGACATCCGCGGCTACCTGCACGGGAGCGCCCTCGACGGCTACGAGTGGGGTTCCTACCGGCCGACATCCGGCCTGATCGCCGTCGACCCGCACACCTTCCTGCGCGTCCCGAAGCCCTCCGCCCGCTGGCTCGGCCGGATCGCCCGCACCGGCATCCTGCCCTGGCCCGCCGGGTCCACGACCGAGCGCTCCGCCGGGTGAACGGCCGGCCGCGCCGACGGACGAACGGCCCGCCGCGACGGGCCGGGGTCAGCCGGCCCCGCCCGCGATCGGCTGTTCGGCCCAGATCGTCTTGCCGCGCCGGCCGTAGCGGCAGCCCCAACGGGTGCTGAGCTGGGCGATCAGGAACAGCCCCCGGCCGCCCTCGTCGGTGTTGCGGGCCCTGCGCAGCCTGGGCTGGGTGTTGCTCGGGTCGGTGACCTCGCAGAGCAGTACCCGGTCGCGGATCAGGCGCAGCCCGATCGGGGCGCCGCCGTAGCGGACCGCGTTGGTGACCAGCTCGCTGACGATGAGCTCGGTGGTGAAGGCCAGGTCCTCCAGCCCCCAGGCCGCGAGTCGCCGGGCGACGGCCTCGCGGGCGTCGCCGACCGCGGCCGGATCCGCCGGGAACTCCCAGTGCGCGGTGGCCCCCTCCGGGACGGCCCGGGTGCGGGCCAGCAGCAGCGCGATGTCGTCGCGGCGCGGGTGGGTGCCGAGTTCCGCGAGCAGGGCGTGCCCGGTCTCGGTGAGGCTCCGCCCCGGTCCGCAGAGTCCGGGGAGGAGGTCCGCCAGCCGCCGCAGTCCGGCGTCGGCGTCGTGGTCGTCGCCTTCGAGCAGGCCGTCCGTGCACAGGACGAGGACGCTCCCGGGCGCCAGGTCGATCGTGGTGGCCTCGTAGGGCGCGCCGCCCACCGCCAGCGGCGGGCCGGGGACGACCGCCACCACGTGCGCGGTGCCGTCGGGGCGCACCACGACGGGCGGCGGGTGCCCCGCGCTGACGAACGTGCACCGGCAGGCGACCGGGTCGTAGACGGCGTACAGGCAGGTGGCGCCGACGGCGTCCTGGGTCCCGGGCGGCGCCTCCTCGGCGAGGCGCTGGACCAGGTCCTCGACGTGGGTGAAGAGGTCCTCGGGGTCCAGTTCCAGGTCGG
This sequence comes from Kitasatospora sp. NPDC057904, assembly GCF_042887925.1. Lineage (NCBI taxonomy): Bacteria > Bacillati > Actinomycetota > Actinomycetes > Kitasatosporales > Streptomycetaceae > Kitasatospora > Kitasatospora sp. NPDC057904. The sequence goes on along the minus strand of NZ_JBHVOL010000006.1, from coordinate 167,548 downwards.
CGAGGGTGCGGATCGCGGTGCGCAGCCGGCCCATGGTGGCGGCGGCGTGCAGGCCGTGGCCGATCACGTCGCCGACGACCAGGGCGACCCGGAGCGACGGCAGCGGGATCACGTCGTACCAGTCGCCGCCGATCTCGGCCCCGCCGCCGGCCGGGCGGTAGATCCCGGTGGTCTCGGTCGCCGCGGTGTCGGTGGTCTCCGGCGGGAGCAGTCGCCGCTGGAGCGCGACGGCCGCGCGGTGCTCGCGGGTGTAGCGGCGGGCGTTGTCGATGGCGAGCGCACCCCGTGAGGCGATCTCCCGCAGCACGCCGGCCTCCCGTGCGGTGAACGCCTCGGGGTCGTCCACCCGCCAGACGGACAGGCTGCCGAGCATCAGGCCGCGGGCCAGCAGCGGGGCCACGACCGTCGAGCGCCCGCCCTCCGGGAGGAGCAGTCCGGCCAGCCGCTCGTCGCCGCCGAGCAGGGCGGCGGCCTCGTCCCGGCCGAGGATCACCGCCCCGTCGCGGCGCACCCTGGTGACGACTTCGCGGTCGACGTACGGGAGGGCGGGGATCGCCTCGCCCAGCTGGACGTGTCCGGCCGGCCAGGTCCCGTCGGCCGAGGCGACGGCGACCTTGCGCATGTGGGGGTCGCCGCCGCCGATCCAGCGCGGTGGCTCGTCGCCGGCCAGCACGGCGTCGGCCAGGTCGACCGAGGCGAGCTGGCCGAGGGCGGGGACCACGACGTCGGCCAGTTCCTGCGCGGTGCGCTCCACGTCGAGCGATCCTCCGACGCGCAGGGCGGCCTGGTGGAGCACGTCGAGGTGCCGGAGGGTCCGCTGCTGTTCGACGGCGGCGTCGGCCTCCGCACGTTGGGCGCCCGGCTGCGCGCGGTGTGCCAGGACGAGGACGTCGGACGAGCCCTCCAGGGGCATCGTCCGGAAGGCGACGTCGACCGTGTGCCCGGAACGGTGCCGCAGGAGCGCCCGGCCGGCCGTCGGGACCGCGACGGCCGCGGCACGGGACGGCTTTTCCGGATCACGTGCGAGCAGGTCCCGGACGGGATGGCCGCAGACCTCGGCGGCCTCGCGCCCCACCAGTTCCGCCGCTGCCGCGGACCACCGGGTCACGGTGCCCCGGTCGTCGAGGACCGCGGCGGCGAGGGCGTCGAAGGGGAAGGACCGGTCGTCGGCGGAACCGCTGGGAACGTCCATCTCGCTCCTCGTCGGTGGAATCACCCGTCCCAGGAGGACCATCCCATTATCGGTGCCCGGGCCCGGACCGGCCGTACGACGGCGGCCTCCCGCCGCCCGCGCTGTCAGGCGTCGGGCTTGCCCGCTCCCAGCGAGTCGAGCAGGACGTCGCGCAGCCGGGCGATGTCGTCGGCCATGTCGATCGACGGATCCAGCAGCCACTGGATCTGGAGCCCGTCGGCCGCGGCCAGCAGGATCCGGGCCGCCCAGTCGGCGTCCGCGGAACCGGCCAGACTGGGGGGCGCGGTGGCCGGACGGCCCGCGCCGAGGGCGCGGACGATGCGCTCGTTGAGCACGCGGTAGCGTTCGGTGAAGAACTCGTGGGCGGGGTGCTCCGGTTCGGCGGCGGCCGCGGCCAGGTCGACGAAGAGCTTGACCAGTCCGGGCGTCCGGGCTGCGTCCGCCACCATGTCGGCCCGCCAGAGCGCGGCCTCGTGCCCGAACTCCTCGGCCGCGGCGGCGTCGCGGGCTTCGAGCACGGCGGTGAGGAGGGCCTCCCGGCCGCCGAAGTGGTGCAGGACGCCCGCGTCCGTCAGACCGACCCGCTCGGCGATGTCCCGGACCGACACCCCCCGGCTGCCTGCCTCGGCGTAGGCGGCCAGCGCGGCGTCGAGGATCATCTTCCGCTTGGCGGCGGTCTTGGCGTAGGGGCCGCGGGGTTTGCGCGTACTCACCGCAGCACTCTAGCCCCGGCCTGCGACGAAAACCTCGCGCTACTGACTTTTCACGCTTGTCGTGGCGCCAGGGCATGGGCCGTGGTCGCCCTTGGCGCACTCCCGTGCGTCGCCAGTGCCGGACATCGGGGGCCTCGTCGCCTCACTCGCGAACACCCGGTTCGCCCGCGCCACGGTAGAACGCACTCGGAGCCCGGCCGACGGCGCGGCGGAACATCGCGGTGAACGCACTCGGTGTCGCGTAGCCGAGCTCGGCGGAAATGCTCGTCACCGGAGCGTCCCGCGCCAGCAGGGTCAGGGCGTGGACGAGCTTCGCCTGACGGACCCAGTGGGCGAGGGTCATCCCTGTCGCGGCGGAGAACCGGCGATGCAGGCTCCGCGTGCTGAGGTGGGCGCAGGCCGCCGCCGATTCGGCCGTCCAGCGCGCGCCCGGGTTCTCCCGGATCGCGGAGCACAGGCGGACGAGGGCGGGGTCGGCCGGGGCGGGGAGGTGCAGGGCCGGGACGGGTTCCGGTTCGAGTTCGAGCAGCAGCAGGTCCATCAGCTTGCCTTCGCGCCCGTCGACCTCGTAGTCGATCGGCAGGCGGGTCGCCTCTTCGACGAGCTCGCGCAGGAGGGGGGACACCGAGACGACCAGCGGGCCGGTGAGCAGGCTCGGCGCCGCCGACGGCTCGATGTAGAGGGTCCGCATGCGCACGGCACCCGTGCAGGTCATCGCGTGGGTCACTCCGGCCGGGACCCAGACCGCACGCGTCGCGGGAACCACCCAGATCCCTTGATCGGTGGTGACGGTGACGGCCCCGCTGGTGCCGTAGATCAGCTGTGCCCGGCGGTGGCTGTGCGGGGGGATGTGGTGCCCGTCCGGGAGGTCGCGGGCCATGGCCGCCACGGGCCTGGGGACGAGCTGGTAGTCGTCGCGGTCCTCGCTCTTGCCGTGCATTGGCACACTCTCGACAGTAGACGGCACATCGGCGACAGCTTGCCATGTCCCGCCCTCCCTAGCGTGTCCTCACGTGATCGAATCCGACAGTCGACAGCACCGTGGCAAGCGTCCCGCTCAGCGGCGGCTGACCGCCTTGCTGGCCACCACCAGCGCGGTGACCGGGGCGAACGTCTACCTCTGCCAGCCCCTGCTGGGGGACGCGGCCGGATCGCTGCACGTCTCCGCCGGGGCGCTCGGCGCACTGCCCACCGTCACACAGGCGGGGTTCGCCGCGGGGATCGCGCTGATCGTCCCGGCCGGTGACGGTGTCGACCGGCGCCGGCTGATTCTCGGCCTGTGCGCGGCCTCCTCGCTCGTTCTCGCCGCCTGTGCCGTCGCACCTACGGCCTTCTGGCTGGTGGCCTGCGGCCTGGTCCTCGGCGTGCTGTCTCCGGTCCCCCAACTCGTGGCGCCGGTGGCCGTCGCGCTGGCCGGCGCCGACCGGATCGGCCGGACCCTGGGAGTCGTCCAGGGCGGACTGCTCGTCGGAGTGCTGGCGTCCCGCGCCTATTCGGGCGTCCTCGCCTCGGCGGCCGGGTGGCGCGCGGTCTTCTGGTGTTCGTGCGGGGCGACCGCGCTGCTGTCGCTCGCCCTCCGGCGGGCCCTGCCTCCTCTGCCGCCCGCCGGGCCCGTGGCCTACCGAAGCGCGCTGTCGTCCGTTCCGAAGGTGTTCGCCGCCGACCCGCTCATCCGCCGGATCACGCTCTCAGGAGCGCTGGTCGGGATCTCCTTCGGCGCGTTCTGGACTCCGCTGACGTTCCTCCTGGAGGAGCGCTACCGCTACGGGTCCGCCGCGGTGGGCCTGTTCGGTCTGGTGGCCGCGGCGAGCGCCCTGGTGTCCCCCCTCGCCGGGCGTCTGGCCGACCGTCTGGGCCCGCGGCGCGCCCAGACGGTCGTGATCGGGACGGTCCTGGCCGGTTGGGCCGTCCTCCTGCCCGGCGGGACGAACCTCGGCCGGCTGATCGCCGGCGTGACGCTGCTCGACATCGGGACGTGGAGCAACCAGGTGGGCTGCCAGCGGATCCTGTTCGCGCTGCGGCCCGCCATGCGCAGCCGGCTGAACGCGTGCTACTTCACCCTCCGCTTTCTCGGCATCGCCGTCGGCTCCTTCGCCGGCACCCTGGCGTGGCGGTACGGCGGGTGGGGCGCGGTGGCCGCCGTCGGCGCCACCGCCAGCGCTTCGGCCCTGCTGCTGACCGCCGGCCGCCCCGACGGCCTCGCGGGATGCTTCGGCCACCGGTCAACGAACCACGGTCCAGCAGCTTCATGATCGAGGCCCTCACGACAGCCTCGGGTGCGGCACCGGGTGCCGGTGCAGGCCGGTCACAGGAGGAAGACGGCGACGGTGGTGGCGAGGAGGAGGGTGGTGACGGTGGGCCGGCAGAGGAGTCGGGCGGCCATGTTGCCGTTCCAGTCGAGGAATTGGAAGCGGCGGGTGGAGGTGTACTCGACGACGTTGAAGGCGACCAGGGCGATGACGAGGTAACCGCCCCCTCGCTTCCCATCGGAGCGAGAGGGCGGTCGTGCGTCAGCCGGCGAGACGGCGGGACTCCTCGAAGTGGCTCGGCCTGCCGTCGCGCAGCACCAGGGCGCCCTGCTGCTCGGCGTCGGCGCGGCGCATCAACTGCCAGGTGCCGTCGGCGCGGTGGAGGACGGTGGAGTGCCAGGGGGTGGTCCAGGCGTCGGGGGCGTCGAGCAGGCGGATACCGAACTTGGCGGCGCCACGCGGCTGGGGGTGGATGGACAGGCGGACGGTGCGGGGGCGGTGCTCGGCGATGAGGTCTCCCCACGCGCGGCTGCGCTGGATGACGCCGTAGGCGCGCTGCCGGCACTCGCGCTGGAGGGCGGACCTGGTGCCGGTGAAGTCCACGGTGTCCTCGGTGAGGAAGCGGGTGATGCCCCGGTAGAGCGCGAGGGTGTGCTCGTCGCGCCTCACTTCGGCGCGCAGTTCCTCGACGGTGGGCGCGTACGCGGCGTGCACCCGGGCCCGCTTCTCGTCGTACGGCAGGTCGCCGAGCACGTCGCGCAGGTCGAAGACGGACAGCCGGGTCAGGCCCTCGCGGCGGATCAGGGCGGCGAGTTCGTCGGAGTAGGCGTCGATGTGCGGGTCCGGCACCCGGATCAGGTCGCCGAAGATGTGCCCGTCGGAGCAGATCTCCATCCGGGCGCCCGGCTCGTACACCTCGCCGACCGCCCGGCAGAGGTCGTCGAGGAAGGTGAGCGAGAGGCGTTCGCCCTCGTCGGGGAGATGGCCGAGGACCTTCGCGGGGCTGGGCGACTTGCAGGGGAAGCCCGGCAGGGCGAAGACGATCCGCTCCCCCGCCTCGACGAACTCGGCCAGCTGCCGGAGCTGTTCGGGGAAGTCGTCGACGGCGGCCGGGCGCGCGGTGTCGGTGGCGCGGCGGTGGGGCAGCAGCAGTTCCAGGACGGCGGCGCAGGTCTGCCGAACGGGTCTGGACGTGCTCGTGATGGACTCGGTGGGCATTGCGGCTCCTCCATGAGGGCATGGCGGGATGGCGGCCCGGCGCCGCTTGTCTCGGCAGGAGGCGGTGCCGGGCCGCCCTGGTCGGGCGGGATGGGTCAGGCGGGATGGGTCAGGTCAGGTGCGCTTGTCGTAGGCGACCGGGTTCTTGCCGAGGCTGGGGTCGTTGAGCGCCTGGTGGGCGGCGTCGTAACCGGTGACCAGCCAGGCGGCGATGCCGGAGGGGAAGCGGACCCGGTGGACGGGCCCGGCGTCGCGCATCCGGCGGTAGAGGTCGTAGGGGTCGGTCTTGTAGGCCGAGCCGTACAGCGGGATCGGTTCGCCGGCGGCGGCGCCGGTGACGGGGCAGCGGCCCTCGGGGCGGTCGGGGGTGGTCATGCCGGGTTCCTTCGGGGTTGTGCGGAGGTCGTGCGGTGGCGGGGTCACAGGGCCAGGGCGGGGCGGTAGCAGGGTCACAGGGCCAGGGCGGGGCGGTGGTGGTCGAGCCACAGGGCGAGGTCGACGACGCGTTCCAGGCGGAGCCGGTGGCCCCACTGGAGTTCTTCGGCGGGGGTGTCGAGGGCGGTCTTGATGACCGTCTCGTCGGCGATGTCCCGTACGTGCGGCGCGTCCAGCGCCTCGCGGGCCAGGTGCTGGAGGCCGCGGTTGTAGTCGGCGTGGTGGGTGGCCGGGTAGTGGTTCTTCGGACGCCAGAGGACCGAGCCGGGGGCGATGCCCCGGCCGACGTCGCGCAGCAGGCTCTTCTCGCGGCCGTCGTGGTTCTTCATCGCCCAGGGGGCGTTGAAGGCGTACTCGACGAGCCGGTGGTCGCAGTAGGGCACCCGGACCTCCAGGCCCTGGGCCATCGAGAGGCGGTCCTTGCGGTGCAGCAACTGGCGCAGCCAGCGGGTCAGCGAGAGGTGCTGGAGTTCGCGCTGCCGGTGCTCCGCGGGCGTCTCGTCGTCGAGGTGCGGGACCGCGGTGAGCGCGCTGCGGTAGGTGTCGGCGCGGAACTCGGGGATGCGCAGCCGGGCGGCGAGCTCGGGGTTGAGCGGCATGGCGGCGGCGTCGCCGGTGACGAGCAGCCAGGGGAAGGCCTGTGCGGCGAGCGCCTTGGGGTTGTGGAACCAGGGGTAGCCGCCGAAGACCTCGTCGGCGGCCTCGCCGGACAGGGCGACCGTGGAGTGCCGGCGGATCTCGCCGAACAGCAGGTAGAGCGAGGTGTCCATGTCGCCGACGCCGATCGGCGAGTCGCGGGCGACGACGACGGCCCGGCGGTGGTCGGGGTCGAGCAGGGCGCGCGGGTCGAGGATCACGGTGGAGTGGTCGGTGCCGATGAAGGCGCCGGCCTCGGTGGCGAAGGGCGTGTCGTGGCCGGTGCGCAGGACGTCGCCGGTGAACTGCTCGGCCTGGTCGCTGTAGTCGACGGCGTAGGAGCGGAGCCTGGCCTGCGGGCCTTCCCTGAGCCGGAGTTCGTCGGCGACGAGGGCGGTGACGACGGTGGAGTCCAGGCCGCCGGAGAGCAGGCTGCACAGCGGCACGTCCGCCTCCAGCTGCGACCTGGCGGCGCGGTCGACGAGCTCGCGGACCCGCTTCTTGGTGGTCTCCGGGTCGTCGGTGTGCGGGTGTGCGGCCAGGTCCCAGTAGCGGCGCTCGCGGATGCCGTCGCGGTCGAGGACGAGCAGCCCGCCCGGGTGGACCTCGCGGACGCCGGCCCAGACGGTGGGGCCGGTGTTGAACAGCAGGCTGTAGGCCTCGCGCAGGCCGTCGGCGTCGACGGTGGGGGTGAGCTCGGGGTGGGCGAACAGGGCCTTGGGCTCGGAGCCGAAGGCCAGGCCGCCGTCGACCGCCGCCCAGAAGAGCGGCTTGACGCCGAGCCGGTCGCGGACGAGCAGCAGGCGCTCGCGCCGCTCGTCCCAGATGGCGAAGGCGTACATGCCCTCCAGGTGGTCGACCAGGGCGTCGCCCCACTCCAGGTAGGCGCGCAGCACCACTTCGGTGTCGCTGCGCGTCTCGAACCGGTGGCCGCTGCTTCTGAGCCGCTCGCGCAGCTCGTGGTGGTTGTAGACCTCACCGCTGTAGGTGAGCACCACCTGCGGCTGCTCGGGGCGGTCGGCCATGGGCTGGGCGCCGCCCTCGATGTCGATCACGGCGAGCCGGCGGTGGCCGAGCGCGGCGTGGGCGCCGGTCCAGACGCCCCCGGCGTCGGGCCCGCGCAGGGCCATGGTCGCGGTCATCGCCTCGATGACGGGGGTGCTGCGCCGGAGGTCCTGGTGGAAGGACGCCCAGCCGGTGATTCCGCACATGCGTGTGCTCCAGGGGTGGAAACGTGACGGGGAGGTGGCGCGGGCTCAGACCGCTCGCGCGGCGGTCGCGCGGCCGTGCCGTGCCAGCAGCGGGACGGCGAGGCACGCGCAGGCCGCGGCGAGACCGAGGCCGAGGTGCAGGCCGCCCGTCCCGGAGCCGCCGAGGCTCCACGTGGCGGTGGCGAGGGCCGGGCCGAGGGTGAAGCCGAGGCTGCGGGCGAGCTGGACGGTGGAGGCGGCGGTGGCCGTCGTCGCCGGGGTGGCCGAGGTCATGACCATCGCCTGGGTCGGGCCGCCGTACAGGCCCATGCCGGCTCCTGCGAGGGCGAGGCGCCAGGCGATGTCCGGCAGGCTCCAGGTGTCGCCCAGCGGAACGAGCAGCAGGAAGCCGAGCGCGGTGAGCGTGGCCCCGGCGGTCGCGGTCGGCCGGGCGCCGAAGCGGTCCGCCAGCCGTCCGCCGAAGGGCCCGCCGATCCCCATGGCGAGCGGGAAGCACAGGATGGTCAGGCCGGTGGCGGTGGCGCTGGCGGCCTCGTCCCGTTGCAGGTGCAGGGCGAGCAGGTAGTGCATGACGGCGAAGGCCAGGGCGATGGCCAGCACCGCGGTGTTCAGGCCCGCCGTCCGGTTCGCCCGCAGCACGGATCTGACGGGCTGTCCGCCCGCGCGCCGCAGCCACAGCGCGGTCAGCGGTGCGGCCGGGGCCGCGAGCAGCAGCCAGGCCGGGGCGTCCGCCGTGAAGGTGAGCCCGAGGAGGACCGCGCAGACGGCGCCCCCGATGAGCGCCGCGTCGGTGAGCTCCGTCCGGCCGGGCTTGACCAGGGCGCCACTCCGGGGCAGGTGGCGGCGGGCGAGGAGCCAGGCCCCCAGGCAGACGGGCAGCTTGACGAGGAAGATCGCCCGCCAGCCGAGGTGGTCGAGCAGCACTCCGCCCAGGGCCGGGCCCGTGACCGCGCCGAGCGGCCCTAGGGTCGCCGGCACGCTCATCGCCCGGCCGCGCAGTTCGGGCCGTACCGACCGCATCGCCAGCACCGGCATCAGCACGAACAGCACGGCGCCGAAGGATCCTTGGACGACCCGGGCCGCGATCAGCGCCCCGGCCCAGGGCGCCGCGGCCGCAGCGGCGCTCCCCAGGGCGAACCCGGTGACGGCGGTGAGCAGCGCGGGGCGGGTACCGACCGCGTCCAACCAGCGTCCGGCCGGCAGGAGCAGCGCCACCAAGGGGAGTTGGTACCCCAGGACGGCCCACTGAGCGGTCTGCGCGGATATGTGGAAGCCCTTGCCGATGTCCGCGAGCGCGATGTTGACGATGTTCATGTCGAGCATCGCCACGAACGACAGCATCCCCGCGACCGCGACCAGGCTCCAGCGGTCCGTGCCGGCCGGCGGCGCCGCCGCCTGGCCCGTCGTCGCGCTCACGCCGTACACCCCTTGCCGGCGGATCCCGGCCGATCCGACCAGCGCCTCATGGGCCGCATGCTCCGTCCTCCTCCTGTGCCGGGCGCCGTCGGCGACGACACCCGGCCCATGAGTCGGACCGGAACCCCGAGAAGTTCCGAACACCTGCATGATTCTTCGCCGGACCGGCGAACTGCCCCCGAGCTGCCAGTCCGATGTTATGAATAGTTCAGCTGTCCCAGCGACAACAGCTCAGATCCCGCTTGGCGGGGATCAGCTTGACGGGGGCACGGCCACCGGGGTGCCCCGCAGTGCGGGGTCGTCCTCGGCCATCCCGGCATGCTCTCGGCCCGGGTCTCACCGATGGACTCCGAGGCACGCCGGAATGAGGGTTTGACGTCACCGCGAGCACAACCGGTTCAATGCCGACTTGCTCTCATCGTCCGCGGCACGGCAGATCATCAACCGCTGGTCCGGATCCTGGAGTGGCATGAGCACTTCGAAGTTCACGGCGATCACACCTGCGTCCGGATGCCGCATCACCTTGTGTCCGCGGCCGTTGACCTTCACGTCCCGCTCGGCCCACAACCGCGCGAATTCCTCGTTACGGGTGGTGCATTCGGTGATGAGGTCGGTCAACGCCTGGTCCTCCGGGTGCGCGGCCCACGCTGCGCGCAGGTGGGCGATTCCCTCCCGCACGACGCGCTCTCGGTCGACGTAGAACTCGCGTATCTCCGGGTGCACCAGGCACAGCCACATGGCATTGCGTTGCGACGGCGGCAGGGTGTCGAAATCCAGCAGCAGCCTCGCCATTTCGCCGTTCCAGGCCAGGATGTCGTAGCGGTGGTTCATCAGCAAGGCCGGCAGCGGCGACAGGTCGGCGACCAGCCGGGCCAGCGGGGGTGCTGCAGTGGTGGCGGGCTTGTCGGCGTTGCGGGGGCGCTGCTGGGCCAGGTTGAAGAGGTAGGCGCGTTCGTCGGGGGCCAGGCGCAGCGCCCGGGCCAACGCCTCCACCACGTTCGCCGAGGGCCTCAGTCCCCGGGCCTGTTCCAGCCGCGCGATGTAGTCGATGCTGACCCCGGCCAGTTCGGCGACCTCTTCACGACGCAGTCCCGGGGTCCGCCGGGCCTGCTGACGCGACGGCAGGCCGAAGTCTTTCGGGTCCAGGCGCTCGCGCCGGGTCCGCAGGAACGCGGCCAGCTCCATTGTCGTGTCCACGGTGCGGGTCATCATGTCCGCTCCAACAGCCAGGGTAGGACTGGTGTTCCCAGGAACTTCTTTCCCTTATCCCCGGCTCGCGGCGGTCACAGACTTGTTCCCGGTAACGGATGACAAGCACAGGAGGACACGATGTCGCTCACCCTCGACACCTACCGGCTGCTGGGCCGCTCCGGGCTGCGGGTCTCCCCGCTGGCGCTGGGCGCGGCGACCTTCGGCACCGAGTGGGGCTGGGGCGCCGAGCAGGACGAGGCCCGAAAGCTGTTCGACCTCTACGTCGAGCGCGGCGGCAACTTCGTCGACACCGCCAGCACCTACACCAATGGCCGCTCCGAGCGCCTGCTGGGTGAATTCACCCGCGACAACCGCGAAAGTCTGGTGCTGGCAACGAAATACACCACGCTGCGCCGGCCCGGCGACCCGAATTCCGGGGGCCCTCACCGCAAGAGCCTGTTCGCGTCGGTGGAAGCCAGTCTGCGACAGCTGAATACGGACTACATCGATCTGCTCTACCTGCACGTGTGGGATTTCACGACACCGGTCGAGGAGATCCTGCGTGGCATGGACGATCTGGTCCGGCAGGGCAAGGTCTTGTACGTGGCGATCTCCAACGCCCCGGCCTGGCAGGTGTCGCGCATGCAGGCGATCGCCGACCTGCGCGGCTGGTCGCCGCTGGTCGCCCTGCAGATCGAATACAACCTGATCGAGCGCACCGGGGAACGTGACCTGATCCCGATGGCACGCGAGATGGGGTTGGGCGTGGTGCCGTACTCGCCACTTGCCGGCGGGGTGCTCACCGGCAAGTACAGCCGCGACGACCTGACCACGACGAACACCGCGGTCGACGACGGCACCCGTAAAATGTTCAACATCGCCAACGGCGGGCTCACCGAACACGACTTGGACATCGCTGATGTCGTGAAGGAGATCGCCGCGGAGCTGGGCCGCACAACCGCCCAGGTCGGGCTGGCCTGGACCCTGCAGAACCCGGATGTGACGGCATCGCTCATCGGCGCCCGCACTCTCGCGCAGCTTGAGGACAATCTGGGTGCCCTGGAGGTCGACTTCACGGCCTCCCAGCTGGCCCGCCTCGACGAGGCCGGCGCGATCGAACTCGGCTACCCGCACGACCTGCTCGCCGGCGACAGGATGCGCACGGCGACCCACGGCGACCTGTTGGTCGAAACCCGCCGCTGATACCCGATCGAGCCCCGGGGCCCGACCCGGGCCTACGACGTGACCGGCTCGGCGCGGTAGGCGTGGTCGATGTTGTCCTCGACCCAGGAGCGCAGCGCGTTGAGCGGGATCGCGGCGCTGCGGCCGAGCGGGGTGAGGGAGTACTCGACGTGCAGCGGGACGGCGGGGTAGACGGTCCGGTCGAGGATGCCGAAGTCCTCCAGACGGCGCAGTGTCTGGGTGAGGACCTTGGGGCTGACGCCCTGGAGCTTCCGCTGGAGTTCGCCGAAGCGCTGGGGGCCGTCTTCGAGGGCACCGATGGCGAGCGCGGACCACTTGTTGGCGAGCAGGTCGAGCAGGGCGCGGCAGGGGCACTGGGCGGCGTAGACGTCGTGGTGCACGTGCTGGCCGCTGGGGCAGGTGGTCGCCATGCTCACTCTTCCTCATCAGGTCACTTCCCAACGGGAAGTACTAGACCTTGATGGTAGCCACCCCCACGGGGATAGCGTCGTCGACGTCGGAGGAGGGCCCGTCAACAGCCCTCCACGGAGCGCACTTGGGCCTCCACGCGGCGGTCTACGGCCACGACCGCTGGAAGAACGAGATCGGCCCCGTGGTCTACGGCCTGCTGATCCCCGAGAAGTCCGTCGTCACCCGTGTGACCCCCACCCCTGCCTCACCGCTGCGGTAGCAACGCACTTCTCGGTGCCCACGCCGCGTACGGCGCGGAGCACAGGTGGTCGGCGGTGACCGTCCTGCAGAGCACGCCGACGTCCCGTCCGAGGCAACCCCCGCGGGAGCAGGGACTTCAGGGTTCCGGAGCCCCCACGGCGCGCAGGCTCCGGAACCCTACGCTTCCACAACGAATGTGGCATTCCGCACCCGACGTGCGTGCACGCTCTGGTAGGCAAGTGGCGGCTGCAGGCGGGCGGCCGCGCAGTGCGACGCCCGCGGGAGGGGAAGCACATGAGCACGTCATCGAGGTCGGCCGTCATCGCCACCGAACAGCGGGCGGTCGACCGCGCGTACGCCTGTTACGAAGCCAAGCTCGCCGAACTGTCCGGCGACGCGACGGCCCGGGCGGCAGCCAGCGGGAAGGACGGCATCGCGGCCCGGGCGGAGTCCTCGGCCAGGGCGGAGGTGTTCCGTCTGGAGGGCGAGAACCTCGTCACGATGCGGGTGGACACCCGGGCGGACGGGACGGGCGAGCCGGAGGTCTTCTACGTCGGGCGGCGGACGGTGCACGACGTCGAGACCCGCGACACCGTCGTCATCTCCTGGACCAACGCGCTCGCCACCGCGTGGCGCCTGGCCACGCCGGACGCCCCGGGCGAGGTCCGGTTGCGGCGGCGTCTGGACTGCGACCAGCGGACGGTCCGGGACTACCGCGACGAGATAGCTCCGCCGGTCCCGGCCTCCGTCGGCCCGGGCACGGATGTGCCGTCCCCCGGAGACGTCTTCGGCCCCGTCTCCGGGGCCCGGCAACCGGTGGTGGACGACCTGCTCCTCCGGGACCTCGACCGCGCCCGCCGCAGCCGCATGCGCGACATCGTCGAAACCATCCAGCCCGACCAGATGGCGCTGGTGGCCGGCCCGTCCACGGGTGTCCTGGTCGTCCAGGGCGGTCCGGGCACCGGGAAGTCGGCCGTCGGCCTCCACCGGGTCACCTGGCTCGTCGACAACAAGCGCTTCCAGGCGCAGGACATCCTGGTGGTCGGCCCGCACCGGAGGTTCCTGGAGTACGTCGGCCGGGTCCTGCCCACCCTGGGCACGCGCAACGTCACCGCCGTCGAGCTCTCCTTCCTCTGGGAGGGGAGCGTGCGAGCCGAGGACGACCCGTCCGTGCGCCGGATCAAGTCGGACGAGCGCATGGCCGACGTGCTGCGGCGCCGGGTCGAGGGCAACTGCCGGCCGGCCGCCGTCGACGCCGCCGTCACCGCCCCCGCGGACGAGCACGGCGAGCCGATGTTCACCATCGTCCTGGGCAGCGCACCCTTGAGGGTGCCGGCCTCCGAGGTCCGCCGCGTCTTCGAGGCCGCCCGCACCGGACCGGGCCACTACCGGGCCCGTCGGGACCGCTTCCGCGACGTGCTGGTCGACCTCCTGCTGGCCGCGCTGCGGCAGGGTTTCCCCCAGCGCGCTCGTGACCGGGCCGTTCGGCAGAGCATCGAGCGCCATCGCCAGGTGGCCGCGCTCGTCGAACGCGCGTGGCCTCCCCTCAGCCCGGAGGAGGCCCTGCGGAGCCTGCTGAACTCGCCGGGCAGGCTCACCGAGTGCGCCGCCGAGGTGTTCGACGCGGCCGAGCAGGCACTGCTGTCGCGCCCGGCCGCCGAACGTGCCGAGGACGAGCCGTGGACCCTGGACGACCTGGTGTGCCTCGAAGAGCTACGGACCCTCATCTCGGGTGAGACGCCCCAGCGTTACCCGCACATCGTCGTGGACGAGGCCCAGGACCTGACTCCCATGCAGGCCCGGTCGCTGCGCCGCCGCAATCCGAAGGGGTCGATGACGGTGCTCGGCGACCTCGCGCAGGCCACCGGGCCGCACGACTACCCGAGTTGGGAGCGGATCGGCCGGATCCTGGCGGGTGAGGGCGGCTGGCAGCTCGAAGAGCTCACCACCAGCTACCGGGTGCCGGCCCAGATCATGGAGTTCGTCGCTCCGCTCGCCCGGGCGGTGGCCCCGTCCGTTCCCTTCCCGGCCGCGGTGAAGGAGGCGGACGGCGAGCCGGTGCGGATCGTGGAGACGACGCCTTGGCAGCTCCTCGCCGAGGCGGTCGGGCACGCGGCACGGCTGGCCGGATCGGACGGTCACACCCAGCGCTCGATCGCCCTGGTCGTCCCCGACGATTCGGACTGGCTCCAGCAGGTCCGGCTCCTGGTCGACTCCACGGAGGCGATGACCGACGAGGTCCGGGAGGCGGTGACCGTCCTGACCGCCGGCGAGGCGAAGGGCATGGAGTTCGACCACGTCCTCGTCCTGGAGCCCGCGACCATCACCGCCCGCGGGGCCGAGGGCCCGCGGCAGCTGTACGTGGCCCTGACCCGGAGCACACAGACGCTGACGGTGCTGCACACCTCGCCCTTGCCTGCGGTCATGCTGCCCGCCGTCGGCCCGTCGCCCTCCGCCGGACCGGACGATCCCGCACCGCGGCCGCTGTCCGGCCCGGCACAGGATCGCGTCTGCTCACGCTTCCACCTGGACGGGGAACGCTGCGAGCTGCCCACGCAGAACGCCGACGGCTGGTGCCGTGACAGCTCGTGCGGCGGCTTCCGGACGAGCTCGGTGCCGGAGCGCCCGACACCTCGCAACCTGCCCAGGGTGCCCGCCGACGCCGACCTCGGGACCGGGCTGGACGCGTCGGAGGCCTTCCTCGGCAGGCTCCGGGTGACCAGGGCCGCCGTCCGGGCCTTCGTGACCGCGCACGGCGGGAGTGACCAGGAGGCCGAAGCCGAGATCCGTGGCGTGATCGCCACGTTCCTGACCGACGGGCGCCAGGCCCAGCAGACGGACGGCTACCGCCTCGTCGACCTCCATGGCTACCGGTTCGTCCTGAGCCACGACGGGACGGCCCTGACCGGCTACCGGAGCGTGCACGGCGAGCGGAGCCCCGCGCAGTACCTGGCCGGGGTCCCGTCCCGGTACCGGGTCTCCGGGCCCGCCGTCGCCGACCGCGGCCCGGCGCTCCAGGACACGGCCGCGGTGCGCGCCCTGACGGTCGAGCAGATCCAGGTGAGCGCCGAGGCCCGGGCCGCGTACGCCGACCTCACCTCGGACCGGTCGGATCAGACGGACGCCTTCCTGGGCCGGCTCCGCAGCGCGCTGGCGGCGGACCTGTCCGGCGGCCACGTCGAGACCCAGCCGCGGGGCAATCACCTCGTCCTCGGTTCGTCGCGCACCTGGAACCTCTCGCCGGACGGCAGTTCGGTGCTCTTCGTCCGCAGACCCACCCCGTTGGACGCGGAGATCCTGGCGGCCACCGGCCTGGAAGCCGCGGACGAACTCACACCCGGTACCGAACTGCGGGTACGCGCCCTCGCCCACGGTGACCAGCTCCACTGGAGGGTCACCCCCGTGCCGGAGGACCGGAAGCGGCGGTACATCCTGAAGCTGAGGCCCACCGAGCGGGCACCCGAGGCCGGGCAGGAGCTGGACGTCTGGGTCGTGCAACGCCGCTCCGGCGTGTACGTCGTGTCGGCGAACGACTTCGGGCGCCACGAGATCTCCGGGCGCGCGACCGAGCGGTACAGGAGCGCGCTGGCGGTCCTCACCGCCGTCGGTGAGGACGACGTCCCGGCCGAACTCCCCCAGACCGGCCTCCTGGGGCTCGACGCTCTGGTCGGCGGCTGCCTCCGCCGCGACCAGGCCGACTGGCTCTCCGTCTGGCGCCTCCTGGGATCGCCGTCCTCCGCCGACCTGACGGTGCTGCGGGACCTCTCCCGCAGCCTTCCGGAGGCCGTGCGGTCGGCGGACGCAACCGAGTTGGCGCGGCTCGGCGAGGTCCTGCGGAGCAGCGGCTGGCGGGACCGGGCGGGCGCCGCCCTGGCGAAGCTCACGGGCGAGGAGTCGGGCGGGGAGTCCTCCGAGGTGGCCGCCGAGGTGTCCGCCGTGGCCGTGCCGGCCGGTGTCCTGACGGCCGAGCTCGCGGCCGCGGCCGAGGCCGACCGGACGTGCCTCCAGCACGAGGCGGTGCGCCACCGGCTCATGGCCGACCTCTTCGCGGCGGGCCACAAGCCGCGGGACTCGTCGATCGTCGACGTCGTCCGGCCCGGAGAGCGGGGTCCGATCGTCTGCGAGGTCCTTCCCGCCGGCCACACCTCGTACCACGCCGTGCGGGCCGGCGCCGTCCGGGTCCGGGAGATCGGGCAGGTGACCGACGAGACCCCCGAGCGGCTGCACGTCGTCCTCACCTCGCCGCCCGACGAGCCGTGGATCCCCGGCCTCGTGGAGCGGGTCCTCGACGTCGCCGTCCTGTGGCCCTCGGCCACCGGCTGGCAGGGCCCGGGAAGCTCGTCCGCGACCGGCACCGAACAACCGGGCCGCTGACCGTCCGACACGTGTGCCCGACGGCGGGGTTCCACCGTCGGGCACACGTCCGGGGCACCGAGTTGCGCGAACCGGGGGCACACGTTCATGTGCCCGCTACAGCACCAGGGTCACTTGGCGAACGCGGTGTTGCTGTTGTACGCAACGGTGGCCCGAACGACGGCTGCCCGTCAGTACGAAGCGCTGGTGGCGCACCGACCGAGGTCGGTGTTACACACGATGACGTACGAGGTGATTCCGGAGTCCTGGAGTTGGTAGGTGTAGTGCTCATCGCCCCGGACGTTGCTGTAGGCGCTGGACCAGTTGCCGTTCGACTGCTGGAGGTTCACCGTGCAGTAGTTGCCCATGGTGGAGATCACGTAGCCCTGCACCCAGTCGTGCCCGTTGTAGTACTGATCGATCATGCCCCCGGCACAGCCGGGGACGTTGGCGGTGAAGGTGGCGTCGGCCGACGCCACACCAGTGCTCAGACCCAGGCTGCCTGCTGCGACGGCAGTCACGGCGGCGAGGCGGACAGCAGCGGTTCGCAACCCAATCATCTTTTCCCCCTGTGGAGTTGACGGCTGGTCACTGCGACGACCCATGCTGCCATCGAACCCCCCTGAAGGCACGTCTCCCGTACAAATCCGCACACCCCTCGGAGTCGCTGATCACGGTGGCGTAGCGGCTCCGGCGCTTTGTCCTAGGCGTGGGAGTGGTCGTGGTCCTGCTGGAGCCCGTATTCGTCCCACACCGGGAACGGGTCATCGAACGACGTCCAGACGTGCGGCCCGGCCGCGTGCTCGGCGTCGTCCAGCAGGCAGTGGGCGAGTGCGGCGCGCAGCTCGTCCTTGCGCAGACCGGTGCCGATGAAGACCAGCTCCTGGCCGCCGTGCACCTGCTCGTCGCCGAGGCCGGTCAGCGCCGTGGCATCGGTCAGAGTGGCCAGGTTCGTCGTCAGGCTCATGGACGGGCGCATGCCGGAGGGTTCGAAGCGGGCGACCGAGCCCGCCTGGGACCACAGGCCGGTGAAGGCCGGCCGGGAGGCGAGCCAGAAGAAGCCCTTCGAACGCAGGACGGTGCCGAACTCCCCCGCGTCGAGCCGGCGGCTCACCAACTCCCAGAGCCGGCCGGGATGGAAGGGCCGCTCGGCGCGGAAGACCAGGCTGGTGATGCCGTACTCCTCCGTCTCCGGCACGTGGTCACCGTTGAGCTCGGCCACCCAGCCCGGGGCCTCCTGGGCCTTGGTCAGGTCGAAGAGCCCGGTGCCCAGGAGTTCGGCGGGCGGGACCCGACCGCCGGTCGCCCGGACGATCCGGGCCGCGGGGTTGAGGCGGCTGAGTGCGGCGGCGAGCCGGTCGGCCTCCTCGGCCGTGACCAGGTCGGTCTTGTTCAGGACCAGGACGTCGGCGAATTCGACCTGGTCCATCAGCAGGTCGCTGACGGTGCGTTCGTCGTCCTCGTACTGATCGAGGCCGCGGGCCGTCAGCTCGTCGCCGCCGCGCAGCTCGGGCAGGAAGTTCGCGGCATCGACCACGGTGACCATGGTGTCCAGGCGGGCGACGGCCCCGAGGGTGGCACCGTCGTCGCGGGCGAAGGCGAAGGTGGCCGCGACCGGCATCGGCTCGGAGATGCCGCTGGACTCGATCAGCAGGTAGTCGAAGCGCCCGGCCCGGGCGAGCCGGTCGACCTCCTCCAGCAGGTCGTCGCGCAGGGTGCAGCAGATGCAGCCGTTGGTCATCTCGACCAGGCGTTCCTCGGTCCGGGAGAGCGCGCCGCCACCCTCGCGGACCAGGGCGGCGTCGATGTTGATCTCGCTCATGTCGTTGACGATGACCGCGACCCGAAGGCCGTCGCGGTTGTTCAGCAGGTGGTTGAGCAGCGTGGTCTTTCCCGCGCCGAGGAACCCGGACAGCACGGTGACCGGCAGGCGGCCGTTCACCGGCCGACTCGCACTGCGCCGGTGCCGTAGGGCAGCAGAGCCATCTCGCGAGCGTTCTTGATCGCGCGAGCCGTCGCGCGCTGCTGCCGAGCGGTCATCCGGGTGATGCGGCGGGCACGGACGCGGCCGCGGTCGGAAATGAACTTCCGAAGCAGGTTCGTGTCCTTGTCGTCGATGTACGTGAGGGGAGGATTGGGGCCCGTCCTGCGGCCCCGGCGGGCGGGGGCGATCTTGATCACAGCTTCCCTGGTTCTGGTGAGAGTTGCGTACGCGTGAGGCGACGACGGGATCGAGCGTGTCCCTCGGGGTCGCACCCCGTGCCGCGCGGGCCGGGAGGGTCCGCGTGGCACGGGGCACGACCGGTTCACGAGGTGTGCTACCAACTGGCCTTGCGCACACCGGGCAGGACCCCGGCGTGGGCCTGCCGGCGCACACCGATGCGGGAGAGCCCGAAGGCCCGCAGGTAGCCGCGCGGGCGGCCGTCGACCGCGTCGCGGTTGCGGACCCGGGTGGCGCTGGCGTCGCGCGGCTGGCGCTGCAACTCGGCCTGCGCGGCGAGACGGTGCTCGGGCGAGGTCGCCGGGGAGGCGATCAGTCGCTTGAGCTCGGCGCGGCGCTCGGCGTACCGGGCGACGATCACGCGGCGCTGCTCGTTCTTGGCGATCTTGCTGCGCTTGGCCATCAGACCTTCCCTCCCCGGGCGCGCACGACGGCGACGGCCTTCTCGATGCCGAGCTTGTCGACGGTCTTGATGCCCTTGGCGCTGAGCGTCAGGCGGACGAACCGGCCCTCGCTCGGCAGCCAGTAGCGCTTGGTCTGGATGTTGGGGTCGAAGCGGCGCCGGGTGCGGCGGTGCGAGTAGGAGATGGCGTTGCCGAACCCGGGCTTGCGGCCCGTGAGTTGGCAGTGGGCGGACATGGCGACTCCGTGCCGGTGAGGACAGCGGCGGCAGGCGGGCCGGCCCGTGGGGATGCCGCCGCTGCCGCGAATGGTGAGCCGACACTAGCACTAGATGAAAACGAAAACCATTACGTTATGGTGGGGCTCGCACCCGGGGCCCACACCCGGCCCGACACACCTTCCAGCGCCGATACGGCCTCACCGGCTCCAAGCCCGGCACAGCGAGCCGACGCACACCGGCTCGCCCGGTACCCCAAGGAGGAATGAGTTGACCCCGCAGGGCGATCCCCGCCCACTGCCCGTCACCGTGCTCGGCGGCCTCGCCACCGGCCTCCGGGACTGCGTCGCCGACCTGGCGCGCATCGAGGTCCCGGGCCTCGCGGTGCTCGCCGTGAGGGTCGGCTCCGACGGCCGTACGGTCGCCTGGCAGGTGTACGAACGCCGCGGACCGGTCGGCGGGGGCACGCTGACGCCGGCGCGGCCGTGCGCCTCCGACGCACTGCCGCCGGCCCTGCTCGCCGTGCTGCTGCGCCTGGCGCGCACCGCCCGCTACCGGCGCCTGCTGCTCACCCTGCCACCGGGCATGGCACCCGACCTGGTCGCCCTGGATATGGGGGAAGGGCACGTCTGTGGGCAGGCACTCGCCGACCATCTGCACATGGACACGGTCGCCGCCTGCGTCGACCTGTCGCGACTCGAGAACGATCTCGGCAGCGGCGACCGGCTCCTGGACCGGGGACTGGCCATCGGGCCCGCAGACCGGCGCACCGTCGCCGAGACCGCCGCCGGCCACCTCGCGAGTGCCGGCACCGTGGTGACCTCGGACGCACACGACCCCGATCCCGCCGCCTCCGCACGCGCCGTCGCCCTGGTGAACCACCTCTCCGCGTGCCACTCGATGGCCCACATCTGCCACGACCCGCTGACCGGCGCCCTCTGGACGCCCAACCTCTCGGCGCTGATCGGCCAGAACCGCTTCGACCCCGACGACGTACGGGACCGGCACGGCCCATTGCCCGTCCCCCGGCAGCCGCGCGCACCGGAGTTCGGCGTCCGCACCACGTACTGGTCGTCCCGCCGACCCCTGCACGCACAACGCTTGTACGACGCCCTGCCACAGATCTGCCCAAGCGCCATTCGCGGACGCGGGCACCTGTGGCTCGCCAACCGGCCCCGGTCCATCCACCGGTGGGAGTCCGCCGGCGAGCACCTGGCCATCCAGACCGCCGGCACCTGGCTGCCCGAGCAGGACGACACGGCATGGCGAACGGCCTCGGCCGAGCGACGCACGTTCGCCGCGCTGTTCTGGCACCCCTACTACGGCGAGCGCCGCTGCGAACTGACCTTCACCGGCATCGACCTCGACGTCCCCTCGCTCCACGAGCGGCTGAACGACTGCCTGCTCACCGACGCCGAACTCGCCCTCGGCGTGGAGCACTGGCAGCTGTCCGACGACCCCTTCGCCGCAACCCTCGACACCGACCCGCCATCGCCCTGACCTCCGACGATCACGACGCCCGGCCTGACACGGACTCAGCGGACGGCCACGTGGACGCAGCTCGGGCCGCTCCCGCAGGTTCGTTCAGATCACATACATGACTGCCGACGACACCAGTCACCCCTCGTCGTCACCAACTGCGGGACAGAGCCGTTCACGGGACACGTCCATCCCTCGAATGACGCGACCACGATCGCGAGGGTCGAACGCGGGTTGTCCATACGTACCGGTGTCACCGAGTTGCCGACCGGACAGGTGCCCGTGCCCGTGACCTTCGAAAGGGATTCAGCGTTGATCCGGCGTGACCTACGCATCGTTTGACGGGACGACAGCTGGTTCATTCACTTCGATGTGTGGCCTGGCCCCGGTCTCTGCATGCGGAGAGGAGCACACGTGGCGCTGACCCGTGACGAACGCGAGGGGTTCCTGGCGGAGCCTCGTGTCGCTGCCCTGTCGGTCGATGCAGGGGAAGGGCGCGGTCCGCTGATCGTCCCGATCTGGTACCGGTACGGGCCCGGTGGCGATGTCAGGGTGATGACCGATGTGGGCTGCCGCAAGGCGCTGCTCATCGAGAAGGCCGGACGCTTCAGCCTGATGGTCGAATGTACGGAGCCGCGGGTCCGCTATGTCTCCGTCGAGGGGCCGGTGGTCCGCACGTCGCCCGGGTCGATCGAGCTGCTCCGCGAAGTGGCGGCCCACTACCTCCCTCCCGAGCTGGTCGATCGCTGCGTCGAGATCGCGACAGCGAGGTACAGCGGCGAGCGCGTGGTCTTCCACATGGCCCCCGAGAGGTGATTGAGCAGGGACCTCAGCGCGCCATGACCAGGCCGGAGGAGGACGGGCCCGGAGCCCGGTTCGGACCGTAGCCGCGGTCTTGGTGCAGGCGGTTCGGGCCCTCTGGTGTACATGTGGGGCGCCGAAGGCGGCAAGCCCGGCAACGGAGTCACCAGCGTCCGAGAACTCGATCACGTGCCCGGGGTCACCGTAAGTGCCGACCAGGCCGATGACCTCGACCTCGATGCCCGTCTCCTCGCGCACCTCGCGAACGACGGCACCCGGGAGGTTCTCACCGATCTCGAGGCCCCCGCCCGGCATCCCCCACCGGCCGTTGTCCGAGCGCCGTTCGAGAAGCAGTGCCACGCACCGCCAACCCCCACCTGCTCATCACCCAGCAGACCGCCAGCACCACCAACCCAGTCAGTCGAACCCCGGGGCCGCCTTGCCCGGAGCCGGGAGGGCCGGCACCTGATCGACTGGGACCGTCGATGCGCTCGGCGGCATACTGGCGGGATGAGCTTCGGGGTGGGGTCCGGCGAGAGCAACTGGGGTGGCGGGGTGCTCCAGGAGACGTTGGGGCGTGTGGCGGAGGGCCTCGGGGTCGTCTTGCCTGAGCCGGACGGGCAGTGGAGCGGCATGGCGGTGTACGTCGACGCGGGGCTCGGCCGGCGGGTGTCGGTGCGTCCGGCCGGCGAGCAGCGGCGTGCCTTCTGGGTGTATCTCCACAGCAACGGCCGGCGCCTGGCCTGCGGGTGGACCGCCGATCCGGCCGAGGTGGTCAGGGCGGCGGTGGCCTGGACCGGCGGAGCGGGGCTCGAGGAGACCAAGGAGCAGG
Organism: Kitasatospora sp. NPDC057904; assembly: GCF_042887925.1. NCBI lineage: Bacteria > Bacillati > Actinomycetota > Actinomycetes > Kitasatosporales > Streptomycetaceae > Kitasatospora > Kitasatospora sp. NPDC057904. The sequence continues at coordinate 145,128 of NZ_JBHVOL010000006.1, read as the reverse complement.
CTCCGTGCATCGAGTTCCGCCCTTGGGCCCTCGCGCACGAGCGGGAGCCGCTCGGTGTTGTCGAGTTGGCCTGGTGCCTCAAGCTCGACAGCATCCACATGCCGCCGATGAACCGGTTCCCGCGCGTGCATGCGCTGTTGGCGGCCGCGTACACCCAGCCGGTGCTCCGCCAACTGATGCCGGTGACCAGCCACTTCAACCTCTGGTTCTCCACCAGTACCACGGCGCGATGGAATACGACACGGGTCGGGTACATGATCTGGCCGCACGATGAGGGGTTCTACGGGGTACGGAACCGGAGCGAGTTGCTCGCGCGCTTCGAGACGCCGGAGGAGGCCGTCGCCTTCGTGGTCGCCGTCCTGCCGGCGGGAATCGGGCCGGCACGTTAAAAGGGTTGTTTCCCCACTCGGAGCGCTGGTTGCCGTGGGCCGGGATGCCGCCGGCGTCCTTGAGCATGCGGGCCAGGTGGAGCTGGTTCCACGTCATGAAGGTCGTGTTGCGGTTCGTGAAGTCGTTCTCCGGGCCGCCCGAGCCGGGGTCCAGGTAGGACGGGCCCGGGCCCGCCTCGCCGACTCAACCGGCGTCGGCCTGTGGTGGGATGACGTAGCCCAGGTGCTGGAGGCTGTAGAGGATGTTGCAAGCCCTTCAGGACTGATCACAGCGCCACCGCCGGTACCCGCTATTGGGGGCGCGGATCACTTCGCAAGCCCTTCGGCCCGTCGAACAGGCTGTCATCGTATGCAACCCGGACACCGCGGCGGCCGGTCCTTGGGCGTCCCTGATGTCCGGCAGCGCAGCTCGCTCGGGTGGACGCTCACGGTGAACGTGCGGCCCTTGTCCTTGCCACCTCACCGGTGTCCTGCTGGAAAGTGCCGGTGTCCGCGGGCCCCGACGCCGGATCAGATGAACCGCCACAGGTGGTCGCTGGTGCCGGAGTCGTCCCAGAGCACGGCCTGCGCTCCCAAGGCGGTGGAGGCACCGGAGATACCGAGGACGCGGCCGCTGTTGGCGCACTGGATCCTGAAGGTGTCCCCACCTCCGTGGCGCAGGCGCCACCGGTGGTCGGTGGCGCCGTTGTCGGTCCACTGGACGATCCGCGCGCCGTTGGCGGTGCCGCCGTTCTCCACGGCGAGGACTTTGCCGCTGTTGGAGTTGCGCAGCCGCAGGTGGCCGCCGGTGTCGAGGGCGGCCGTCCAGAGGTGGTCGGCGGTGCCGTTGTCGTCCCACTGGATGGCGAGGCCGCCGTCGGCGCTGGACATGTCCTTCACTCCGAGGACCCGCCCGCTGGCGACGTTCTGGATCCGCCTGGCACCGACGGGGGCGAACTGCCACTGGCCGGCGGCGGCACCGCTGTCGGGCAGCTGTACGGCTGCGGTGCCCTGGACGGTGGAGCCGCCGGCGATGCCGAGCAGCTTGCCGGTGTGGACGTTCTGGAGCTCGTGGTAGCCGTTGCCGGCGTCGACGACGGTCCACCGGTGGTCGGCGGTGCCCGTGTCGGCCCACTGGAGGATCGGGGCGTTGTCGGCGGTGGACATGTCCTTCACGCCGAGGACCTTGCCGCTGTTGACGTTGCGCAGCCGCAGTGCGGTGCCGTCGACGACGAGGGCCCAGTTGTGGTCGGCGGTGCCGGTGTCGGGCCACTGCAGGGCGAGGCCGCCGTCGGCGGTGGACATGTTCTGGATGCCGAGGACGAGTCCGCTGGCCGCGTTGACCAGACGAAAGCTCGCACCGTCGGTCCGCCAGTAGACGGTGTAGTTGAAGCCCTGGGCGTCGTGGAACGGGCCGAGGTCGACCGTCGCTCCGTCGGCGGTGGCCGTGAAGGCGAGGGCGGTGCTGCTGGTCCGGGTGATCGTGGTGGCGTCCAGGGTCGGGAGGGCGGACAGCGCGGTGCTGCCGTAGTTGCCGGCCAGGACGGCGGGGCCGTACGTGATCGCCGCGACACCGGGGCTGTCGTTGGCGGCTTCGAGTGCCACCCGCATGGGGAGCTCCACGGTGACGGTGTCGCCGGAGACCCAGGACCGGGTGAGGGTGGCGTACGTGCCCGGGGTGGCCGCGACGCTCTGCGCGACGCCGTTGACGCTGACGCTGGCGCCCGAGGTCCACCCAGGGATGCGGACGCGCATGGACCACGTCCCGCCGACGTCGCCGGTGACCTTGAGTGTCGTGGTGTCCTCGGCCGGGAACGCGGTGGTCTGGGTGACCGTGATGCCCCGCTCGGTCCAGTCCAGGACGGACGGGAGGAACAGGTTCACCGTGAGGGTGGTGCCCTCGTGGAAGTAGATGGAGTCCATCAGCTTGGTGTTGGACTCGATACCCGTTCCCTGGCAGCACCAGAACGTGCCGTAGTCGGTGCTCCAGGTGCCGCCGCCCCAGGCCGGGCCCTTGCCCCGGCGGCCGCCCGGGTCGAGGGAGCTGAAGTACGTGATGTGGCCGTGCGGGTCGGCCGGGTTCTGGGCGCCGATGACGTGGTTGAGCAGCGCCTTCTCGTAGAAGTCGAAGTACGAGGCCCGGTCCGGGCTCAGCTGCCACAGCTCCCGGGTCAGCTTGAGCATGTTGTAGGAGTTGCAGAGCTCGCAGGTGTCGTCGGTGAGGTAGCCGGAGATCGCGTTCGCGGCCCGGAAGTGCTCCGCCTGGCTGTTGCCACCGATGGCGTAGGTGTGCGCGCCGGTGGTGATCGCCCAGGCGTTGGCGGCGATGTCGCGGTAGCGGGTCGTCCCGGTGGCCTTGTACTCGCGGACGGCTCCGATCCACTTGGGCACCTGCGTGTTGGCGTGTAGGCCGTCGAGCTGGTCCAGGTTCGCGGCGAGCGGATCGAAGACCGCGGCGTGGTCGAACCGCTGAGCGGTGGTCAACCAGCGTGCGTCACCGGTCTGTTGGTAGAGACCGGCCAACACGTCGTTCATGCCGCCGAACTCGGTGCCCAGCATCGACTGCATCGTGCCGTAGCCGAGCGCGGCGGTGCGGCGGTCGACCCAGCCGGCGAGTGCGAGGAGCACGTCGCGGGCCTGGGTGTTGCCCAGGAGGCGCCACACGTCGAGCAGACCGGCCATGGTCTTGTGGACGCAGTAGTACGGGACGTTGCCGTTGCCCAGCCTGCCCGCTTCGAGGCTGGCGAAGTCGGCCTCGGGGAAGCCCGACAGGTAGCCGGCGGAGAAGCCCGCGGCAGCGTTGTTGGCCTGGCACTTGGCGAGTTCGGCCACCATCCGGTTGGCCTTGTCGCGGCAGACGGTGTCCCCGAGCGCGGCGGCGGCCTGGGCCCACGCCGAGAGGAAGTGGCCCTGCACGTGGGTGCGGAACGGGAACCCCGGGTCGTCCCAACCCCCGTTCGTGGCAGCCGCGTTGGTGGATAGCCGGTGGTTGGCGCGGAAGTTGTACAGCAGGCGGTCGACGTCGACGAAGCGGAGGTAGGCCAGGGTGCGGTTCTGGTTGTCGAGCCATCGGCTGCTGGTGAGCCGGACCTGACCCAGCTCGAACGGGACTGTCGACACTCCGACGTCGGACCTGACCGGTCCCGTCTGCGCCGCGGCGGAGACGGGACCGAGGGCGGGGCCGGCGGCGGCCACGGCCGCGACGCCGGTCGCCTTGAACATGGCACGGCGACTGAAGGGGCGAGCCTGCATGGCGAACTCCACGGTGTGTAAGAGAAGAGAACGGGGAGTGCAGCGGCCAAGGAATCCACACACAAGGGCTGTTCGGCTCCAACCGGCTACCGCAGGCGCGGCGCCCGCCCGCCCGCCTGTTACAAGAGTGTTAACGCTCACAAATAGCGTGTCAATACTTTCGACGGGCAGTGCCGGCAACGTCGCTGCGGCACAACTGTCCTGCATCCCCGCCGTCCGAGCTTTCCCGCCCCCACCAACCTCGGGAATCTCTTCACCCGTCACGTCGGCACCTGCCCCGGCACCTTCCGCCGCGTCCGCCAAGGCCAGTAGCAGTTCCGTGAAGGCCAATTGGCGCGCGCGGCCGATGCTGTCGAAAGCGATTCGACAGTCCTTCGAGGGCGATTCGACAGTCAGCAGGTGAAAGAAGTGTGTCCCCCTGCACAGAGCCTTGCTGTGCTGAGTCCCCGTCATTATTACTGTCTACAGACGCAAGCGCTTCGACCCTTCGCACCTGCGTCGGGCGAGCCCGGTGCTTGCGAGCAAGGGGACCGAGCACCGTTCCCGCAATTCCTGAGCGCGCCACCTCGGACGGGGCTGAGCCGCGCCCGTCCCGAGCCCGGACCCGCCGGCGAGCGACACCTCGCTGCGCCGGACCCCGCCACCAGACCGGGGAGTCCGGAACAACCCATCGCCGTCCTTGGAGGGACACATGAGATGGCACACCCGTAAATCCATCAGCAGCAAGTCAGCCGGGTCCGGTCGGCTGGTCCTTGTCGTCGCCGTGATCGCCGGGTTCCTGAGCCTCGCGTCTCCGGCGCAGGCCCAGGTGTCCTCGACCTGCGACAAGGGGGGTCAGTACACCCAGGGCAGCTGGACGATCTACAACAACATCTGGGGCCAGAACGCCGGTTGGCAGTGCCAGACCGTCAACAGCATCAAGTCCTGGTACGTCGACGCCGACCACTCCGGCGGCGGGATCAAGTCCTACCCGAACACCTCGGTCCGACCCCGGACGCCGCTGTCGCAGTTGAACTCGGCGGGCTTCTGGTTCAACACGTCGTCGGCTCCCGTCTCCGGCAGTGACTGGTGGAACTGGACGAGCGACTTCTGGTCGACCGGCAACCAGGACGAGATCATGGTCTTCACCAGCTGGTCCGGGACGGCAGGCGGCTGGGGACGGCAGATCGCGTCCAACGTGACCATCGGCGGCATCCAGTACGCGTCGGTCTGGCAGGCCGATCCCGGCTGGAACGTCCTGCAGCTCATCCCCGCTCAGCAGAGCAACACCGGCACCATCGACGCCTCGGCGGTCTGGCGATGGGCCGCGTCGCAGCACCTCCTGCGCAACACCGACTTCGACACGATGCAGTTCGGCATCGAGATCACCTCGACCAGCGGCATGCAGAAGCGGTACTCGCTGAACTCCTACAGCGCCTGGTGGAACAACACCTCCGGCGGCGGATCGAACATCTAGCCGCACGACGCGCGACCCGACGGTGCACTCCGTCCGCGTATAGGGACGGCGCCGGAGCGATTCCCGACGCGCACCTTTCCGCACCGCAACACCCAGTGGCCGCCCGTCGACGACGGGCGGCCACATGCGCCGCACGTCCACGTGGCAGAGGCTGAGGGCCTTGGCCACGTGGGCGCCAGATCATGGGCAAAGCCCCAGGCCAGAGGCCTGGGGCTGGCCTTTTGCGTGCCCGGTTCCCGCTGCGGGTGGCCGATCGGCGGGTCCGGCACCCCCGCGCACGCCGGAACCGGACCGGCCGGACCGTCACGCACGGTGACGCCGAGTCCGTCGGCGCGGCGTTCATCACGATCAGGTTTCAGCCACCGGCTCAAGGCTTGCCCTACGGGCGTGTAATCGATTCCAATCGTGGGAACGCGTTGATGTAATCGATTCCACGAGGAGGTGGGACGGCTGTGACGAGCATCAAGGACGTCGCCGCCGAGGCAGGCGTGTCCGTCGCCACTGTCTCGCGTGTCCTGAATGAGCACCCTTCGGTGAGCGAGGACGCGAGGGCGCGGGTGCTGGCCGCCGTTGCGTCGCTCGGGTACCGGCCCAACGCCGTGGCGCGGTCGCTGCGCACCGATCAGACCCGCACCCTGGGCCTCGTGATCAGCGATGTGCTGAATCCGTACTTCACCGAGCTCGCACGGTCCGTCGAGGAAGAGGCGCGGGCGCTGGGGTACAGCGTGATCATCGGGAACGCCGACGAGCGGCCGGAACTGCAGGACCACCACGTACGGACGCTTCTGGACCGCCGTATCGACGGGCTGCTGGTCTCGCCCACCGACGGCGGGTCGCCGCTCATGCTGGACGCCGCCCGGGCCGGGACACCGATGGTGTTCGTGGACCGGTGGATCCCCGGCGTCGACGTGCCGGTGGTGCGGGCGGACGGGCGGGGTGCCGTACGGGATCTCGTCCTGCACCTGCACCGGCTGGGGCACCGGCGGCTGGCGATCATCGCCGGGCCGGCGGCGACCACGACCGGGCGGGAGCGTGTGGAGGCGTTCCGCGAGGCGATGGAGGAGTGCGGCCTCGACCTGCCGGGCCGGTACATCGGCCAAGGCGACTTCCAGGCCGACAGCGGCCGACGGGCGACCGAGCGATTCCTCGACCTCGCCGAGCCCCCGCAGGTCGTGTTCGCGGCGGACAACCTGATGGCGCTGGGCGCCCTGGACGCCGTACGCGCCCGTGGTCTGCGGGTGCCGGACGACATCGCGCTCGCCGCGTTCGACGACATCCGCTGGTTCGTGCACACGGACCCGCCGATCACCGCGATCGCCCAGCCCACGGGCGAACTGGGCCGGGCCGCCGTGCGCGCGCTCGTGGACCGCATCGAGGGGCGGGAGCCACGATCCGTGACGCTCCCCGCCCGTCTCGTCGTTCGCCGCTCGTGCGGCGAGAACGCCGCTACGAACGAGAACGCTACGAACGAGAACGCAACGAACGAGACCCCCGCAACGAACAGGAGCCAGTCGTGAGCAACGCGGACGAGTTGCTGCGCATCGAGGGCATCCGGAAGACCTTCCCCGGGGTGGTCGCACTGGACCGCGTCGACTTCGACCTGCGGCGGGGCGAGGTCCATGTGCTGCTCGGTGAGAACGGCGCGGGAAAGAGCACCCTGATCAAGATGCTCTCCGGTGCCCACGCACCCGACGAGGGCCGCATCCTGGTCGGTGGTGAGGAGGTCCGCATCCATGGTGCGCAGGACTCCCAGCGACTCGGGATCGCCACCATCTACCAGGAGTTCAACCTCGTCCCCGATCTGACGGTCGCCGAGAACATCTTCCTGGGGCGCCAGCCGCGCCGGTTCGGGATGATCGACCGGAAGAAGATGGAGGCGGACGCCTCGGAGCTTCTGGAGCGCGTCGGCGTCAGCGTGTCGCCCCGCGCGCGGGTGCGCGAACTCGGCATCGCGCGCCTGCAGATGGTCGAGATCGCGAAGGCGCTGAGCCTGGACGCGCGGGTTCTGATCATGGACGAGCCGACGGCCGTGCTGACCTCCGAGGAGGTCGAGAAGCTGTTCGTGATCGTGCGCACGCTGCGCGAGGACGGCGTCGGGATCGTCTTCATCACGCACCACCTGGAGGAGATCGCCGCCCTCGGGGACCGGGTCACGGTCATCCGGGACGGCAAGTCGGTCGGACAGGTGCCCGCCTCCACGCCGGAGGAGGAGCTCGTCCGGCTGATGGTGGGCCGGTCCATCGAGCAGCAGTACCCGCGCGAGCGGGCCGTGCCGGGCACCGCGCTGCTGTCCGTGGAGGGACTGTCCCGGGACGGTGTCTTCCACGACGTCAGCTTCGAGGTGCGGGCCGGCGAGGTCGTCGGCGTCGCGGGGCTGGTCGGGGCGGGCCGTACCGAGGTGGTCCGGGCCGTCTTCGGGGCCGACCCGTACGACCGCGGTACGGTCCGCGTCTGCGGGGCTTCCCTGAAGCGGCACGACATCGGCGCCGCCATGACCGCGGGGATCGGGCTGGTGCCCGAGGACCGCAAGGGTCAGGGGCTCGTGCTCGACCAGTCGGTCGAGGAGAACCTCGGACTCGTCACCCTCAAGTCCGCGACCAGAGCCGGAATCGTCGACCTCAAGGGTCAGCACGACTCCGCCGCGCGGATCGCCGGGCAACTCGGCGTCCGGATGGCGGGGCTCGGTCAGCAGGTGCGCACGCTGTCCGGCGGCAACCAGCAGAAGGTCGTCATCGGCAAGTGGCTCCTGGCCGACACCAAGGTGCTGATCCTCGACGAGCCCACGCGCGGCATCGACGTCGGCGCCAAGGTCGAGATCTACCAGCTCGTCAACGAACTGACGGCGGCCGGGGCCGCCGTACTCATGATCTCCAGCGATCTGCCCGAGGTGCTCGGGATGAGCGACCGGGTGCTGGTGATGGCCCAGGGCCGGATCGCGGGCGAGTTGTCCGCCGACGAGGCCACGCAGGACGCGGTCATGTCGCTGGCCGTGAGCAATCCCACTACCGAACTGGAGGCCTCCCGTGGCCGCTGAAACGCTCACGAGCGGTACGGGCGCCGGTGGCGCCGCGGCGTTGCGCCGTCTGCTGCTCGACAACGGCGCGCTGACCGCGCTGATCGTCCTCGTCATCGCCATGTCGGCGCTGTCGGGCGACTTCCTCACCACCGACAACCTGCTCAACGTCGGCGTCCAGGCGGCCGTGACCGCCGTCCTCGCCTTCGGCGTCACCTTCGTGATCGTCTCGGCGGGCATCGACCTGTCGGTCGGTTCGGTGGCCGCGCTGTCGGCGACCGTGCTGGCGTGGAGCGCCACGGCACACGGAGTGCCGGTGGTCGTCGCGGTGCTGCTGGCGCTGGCGACGGGTGTGGCCGCCGGCCTGGTGAACGGCTTCCTGATCTCGTACGGCAAGCTGCCGCCGTTCATCGCGACGCTCGCGATGCTGTCGGTGGGGCGTGGTCTGGCGCTGGTGATCTCGGACGGATCGCCGATCGCGTTCCCGGGCTCGATCTCCCACCTGGGTGACACGCTCGGCGGGTGGCTGCCGGTGCCGGTGCTCGTCATGGTGGTCATGGGGCTCATCGCGGCGTTCGTGCTCGGCCGTACGTACATCGGCCGCTCGATGTACGCCATCGGCGGCAACGAGGAAGCGGCCCGGCTCTCGGGTCTGCGGGTGCCCAGGCAGAAGCTCGCGATCTACGCGCTGTCCGGTGTGTTCGCCGCGGTCGCCGGTGTCGTCCTGGCCTCCCGGCTCTCCTCCGCGCAGCCGCAGGCCGCCACCGGGTACGAGCTGGACGCCATCGCCTCCGTCGTCATCGGCGGCGCCTCCCTCGCCGGGGGTACGGGCAAGGCGTCGGGGACGCTGATCGGCGCGCTCATCCTCGCGGTGCTGCGCAACGGGCTGAACCTGCTGAACGTCTCCGCGTTCTGGCAGCAGGTCGTCATCGGTGTCGTCATCGCCCTGGCGGTGCTGCTCGACACGGTGCGGCGCAAGGCCGGGGCCGCTCCCACGGCGATCGGGGCGCCCGGCGGCGGGAGGGGCAAGCAGGTCGCCACCTACGGGCTCGCGGCCGTCGTGGCGGTGGCGATCGTGGGTGCGACGTCGTTCCTGCACAACGGTCCGAAGTCCGGCACTCAGAAGATCGGGCTCTCGCTCTCCACGCTCAACAATCCGTTCTTCGTGCAGATCCGGTCGGGTGCGCAGGCCGAGGCGAAGAAGCTGGGGGTGGACCTGACGGTCACCGACGCGCAGAACGACGCCTCGCAGCAGGCCAACCAGTTGCAGAACTTCACCAGTTCGGGGCTCGGGGCGATCGTCGTCAATCCGGTGGACTCCGACGCCGCGAGCAACCCGGTGGCGGCCGCGGGCAAGGCGAAGATCCCGGTCATCGCCGTCGACCGCGGCGTCAACAACGCCGACGTGAACGCGCTGGTCGCCTCCGACAACGTCGCCGGCGGTGAGCAGGCGGCGAAGAGCATCGCCGAGAAGCTCGGGGGCAGCGGGAAGATCGTGATCCTCCAGGGGCTGGCCGGTACCTCCGCGGCGCGCGAGCGGGCCGAGGGCTTCGCCAAGGGACTCGCGGCGTACCCGGGGATCGAGGTCGTCGCTCAGCAGCCGGCCGACTTCGACCGGACCAAGGGGCTCGACGTCATGTCGAACCTGCTCCAGGCACACCCGGACGTCCAGGGTGTCATCGCCGCGAACGACGAGATGGCGCTCGGCGCGGTGAAGGCGCTCGGGTCCAAGGCCGGCGATTCCGTGCAGGTCGTCGGTTTCGACGGAACCCCCGACGGGCTGAAGGCGGTCGAGCAGGGGACGCTGTACGCGTCCGTGGCCCAGCAGCCGTCGCAGCTCGGGAAGATCGCCGTGGACAACGCGGTCAAGGCGATCAAGGGCGAGAAGGTCGAGGAGACCATCAAGGTGCCGGTGAAGGTGGTCACGAAGGAGACCGTGGCCGGGTTCACCGGCTGAGACGGGGAAGGGGTGGCCGGAGTGCCCGCGGAAGCGGGGCTCCGGCTGCCCTGTTTCGGATTTCTGATTGGGGAGTTTCATGTACGACTACGACGTGTTGGTCGTCGGGTCGGCCAACGTCGACCTCGTGATCGGTGTCGAGCGCAGGCCCGGGGCCGGGGAGACGGTGCTCGGCTCGGACCTCGCCGTCCATCCCGGCGGCAAGGGGGCCAACCAGGCGGTCGCCGCCGCGCGGCTCGGGGCGCGCACGGCGCTGCTCGCGCGGGTCGGGGACGATGCGAACGGGCGGCTGCTGCTGGAGTCGCAGCGGAACGCGGGGGTCGACACCGAGGGCGTCCTGGTGGGCGGGGCCCCGACCGGCGTCGCGCTGATCACCGTCGACCCGTCGGGCGACAACAGCATCGTGGTGTCGCCTGGCGCGAACGGGCGGCTCACGCCGGAGGACGTCCGGGCCGCCGGGCCCCTGTTCCACGCCTCGCGGGTGGTCTCGACGCAGCTGGAGATCCCGTTGGAGTCGGTCGTGGAGGTCGTGCGGCAACTGCCGCCCGGCACGAGGTTCGTGTTGAACCCCTCTCCGCCGCGGGCGCTGCCGGCCGAGGTCCTGGCGGCCTGCGACCCGCTGATCGTCAACGAGCACGAGGCCCGGGTGATCCTGGGCGGCGAGGCCACCGGCGACGATCCCGCCGAATGGGCACGGGAGTTGCTCGCGAGCGGCCCCAAATCGGTCGTGGTGACGCTCGGTGCGGATGGTGCGTTGGTCGCGTCCGCCGAGGAGAAGGTCGTGCGGGTGGCGTCGGTGAAGGTCGACGCCGTCGACACGACGGGCGCCGGTGATTCCTTCACGGCCGCGCTGGCCTGGAAGTTGGGTGCGGGGGCATCGCTCGCGGAGGCAGCCGCGTACGCCGCCCGGGTGGGCGCCGTCGCCGTGACGCGGCGGGGGGCCCAGGAGTCGTTCCCCACCGCCGCGGAGGTCGAGGCGTTGTGAAGAAGGGCGGGATTCTGAATCGCCATCTCGCCGGAGCCATCGCCGGGTTGGGGCACGGTGACCGGGTGCTCGTGTGTGACGCGGGGATGCCGGTTCCGGACGGGCCCCGGGTGGTCGACCTCGCCTTCCGGGCGGGGATCCCGTCGTTCGAGGACGTACTGGCCGGGCTCCTCGACGAGTTGGTGATCGAGGGGGCGCAGGCGGCGCAGGAGGTCCGGGAGGCGAACCCCGCCGCGGACGGGTTGCTGACCGGCTCCTTCGCCGGGCTGGAGTACGTGCCGCACGAAACGCTGAAGGAGCTGAGTGCGGGGGCGCGCTTGGTGGTGCGGACCGGGGAAGCCCGGCCGTACGCGAACGTGCTGCTGCGGTGCGGAGTGTTCTTCTGACTGACGCCGGGGCGCGGCTCGTCACCCAGGCCGTCCAGTCTGCGCTGCCGTAGCAGGCGATGGCACGGGCCCGGGTGCGTCGCAGGTGTAGGCGGCCGGGTCGAAGCGGCTCAGCTGCCGGATGAGCCGCCCGGTGGACCAGGGCCAGGCGAAGGTGTTTCGCCCGCTCGGGCTGAAGTAGTAGCTGGTGCAGCCGCCGGAGTTGTACACGGTGGTCCGTAACGCCTCCTGCACCGCCGCATTGTGTGCGGCCTGCGCGGCGGCCCGGACCTCCAGGACCCGCCGGCCGTCGCGGTCGAGGTGGGCCAGGGCGTCGGTGAGGTAGGCCAGTTGGGCTTCCAGGACGGTGATCGCGGAGGTGGAGCCCCCGAGCAGGTTGGGGCCCAGCAGTAGGAAGAGGTTGGGGAAGCCGCTGACGGTGGTCCCCAGGTACGCCTGCGGTTCGCCGTCCCAGGCGTCGTGCAGCGTCCGGCCGCCGCTGCCGTACAGGCTCCGGGCGAGCGGCGGCTCGCCCACGCGGAAGCCGGTGGCCGTGACGAGGACGTCCGACCGGGCGGTAGTGCCGTCGGCGCCGACGACCTCGTTGCCTCGCACGGCTGCCACGGCGGTGGGGTGCACGTGGACGTGTGGCTGGGCGAGCGCCCGGTAGAAGGTGCTGGAGGTCAGCAGGCGCTTGCAGCCCAGTCGGTAGGTGGGCGTGAGCGCCTGGCGCAGCAACCGGTCACGGACCGCGAGCCGCAGGTGTGCACGCGCGCCCGTCTCCAGCAGGCGGGCGAGGCGCGGGTGGCGGAAGGCGTAGCCGAAGCCCTCCTGCAGCACGTACTGCCCGGCGCGCAGTGCGTTGCGGGAACGGGGCAGGTGGTCCAGCAGCCAGTTGGCCGCCGCGGGCACCGGCAGGTCGGGCTTGGGAAGCACCCACTGGGCGGTTCGCTGGAAGAGGTGCACGGCGGCCGCTCGGGAGGCGATGGCCGGGACGAGCTGCACGGCGGAGGCGCCGGTGCCCACCACGCTCACCCGACGCCCCGTCAGGTCGATGCTCTGGTCCCACTGGGCGGTATGGAGCACCGGCCCGCTGAACTCCTCGACCCCGGGGACGTCGAGGTGGCGCGGGATGTGCCACGGTCCGGTGGCCAGGACCAGCACCTCGGCACTATACGGCCCTTTGCTGGTCTCCAGCAGCCAGCGCCCGGCCACCGGATCCCACCGGGCTCCGCGCACCTGGACGCCGAAGCGCAGCACCTCGCCGAGCCCGTGCCGCTCGGCTGTCGCCCGCAGGTAGGCGTGGATCTCCTGCTGCCCGGCGAACAGCCGGCTCCAGGCGGTGTCCGGAGTGAACGAGTAGCTGTAGAGCGTCGAGGGCACATCGCAGGCGCAGCCCGGGTAGGTGTTCTCCCGCCAGGTGCCCCCGAGTTGCGCCGCCTTTTCCAGCACGAGGAGATCGCGCACCCCCGCCTGGCGCAGCCGGATGGCGGCGCCGATGCCCGAGAACCCCGCGCCGACCACGAGGACGCGCACATCTCTCCTGGGCCGGGTGTCCTGAGTCGGGATGACGGCGCCGGTTCGCAGGCCGGTCACGTTCATGGGTGCCTTCTGACTTCCGCAGCAACAGGACGAACCGGCGTGGAAAACACCGGAGTTGTTCCTGGAGAACGGAAGAGGAGGCCGGGAGGTCACTCCTTGATGGATGATCCGTGGTCGGCGCCTCTCAGCGCTCGAGCAGTCCCTCACGATCCGCGTGATCCGTGCGCTGGATCTCCCTGTAGATCGTCGCGACGCCGCCCGCGCCGCAACCGCCAAGAACGGCACGGACGGCGGCCGGGGCAGGCCCACCGCCAGGAAGGTCGCCCCGAAGCGCGGAAAGCCGCGCCGCCGCTCCTGAGCCGCACTCCCCGTCAGGCGCCCGCGGCCTTCTCCGGCACGGCCGTGGCCGCGTCGGGTCCGGACGGGGTCGCTGCCGGGAGCCTGGCGCTGCCCAGCACGGCCGGGCCGACGAAGGACGGACTCGCGGGGAAGACCTGGCGCTCGACGTGGTCGACGACGAATCCGGCCGCCCGGATCGAGTCGAGCGTCGGACGGTTGCACTCGCAGCAGACCACCAGCCGGTTCAGCCAGTTCATCCGGTCCTGGTGGCGGGCCACCTTCGGGTCCTCCGAGCGCATGTGCTCCAGGAAGAGCAGCCGCCCGCCGGGGCGCAGCACCCGGCCGAGCTGGCGCAGTGCCCGCTGCTGATCGCTCACCCCGCACAGCACCAGCGTCGACACGACGACGTCGAAGCTGTCGTCCTCGAACGGAAGGTCCTCGGCCGGCGCCCGCAGGACCGTGGTGCGCGGAGCCCGCTCCGCGACGTGCCGCTCCAGCCGGCGGACCATCGCCGGCTCGGGCTCGGTGACTGTGAGCGAATCGACTCCCTCGCCGTAGAGGGCGAGGTTGGCCCCGGTGCCGCCGCCGATCTCGAGCACCCGGCCGCCGGCCTCGGCGATCAACCGGCGACGCAGGTCGGTCAGGCCCTGCCGCTCGGCCTTGGCCATCATCCTGTCGTAGGTCACCGCGAACAGTGTGCTTCTGACACCCATGACTGCCTCGATTCACGGTCCGACGTTCTGCCTCGACGCTAGGCCCGTGCCGTGCCAGGCACATGGGGCGGATGCCTCATCTTCGGCATCTGCGGCGCCGTCGTCCGCGTCGTCGTTCCCGGAACCGGCCCCGCTCTCAGATCAGACCGTTCTGCACCGCGAAGAGGCAGGCCGAGGCCCGGGTCGAGGTCCCGATCTTGGCGTAGATGTGCTCGATGTGGTTGCGCGCGGTCTTGGGCGAGATCACCAGCCGTGCGGCGATCTCCTTGCTGGAGCAGCCGCGGGCCAGCAGCCGCAGCACGTCGATCTCGCGGGCGGTCAGGCCCGCGGGCCCGGCGCCGCGCCGCGGCGTGCGGTGCCCGGCGGCCGCGAGGACCGCGGCGACCGCCTCGCCGTCCAGGCGTCCGGCGGCGACCTCGGCGTGCAGCTGCGCGGCGGCCTCCGCCGCCTGGAGCGCCGCCCGGTGCGGGCGCGGCTCGATCATCGACTGGTACGCGTCCGCGACGCCCAGGATCCGGCTCGGCCGGGAGATCGCGCCGCCCGCGAGCCCGCGCGGGTAGCCGGAGCCGTCCAGCCGTTCGCGGTACTGCACGGCGACCTCGCCCAGGGGGGCGAGCGCCGGGGACTGCCGGAGCATCCGCTCCGTCAGATAGGGCTGCAGCCGCACCCGTTCCCACTCCCCCGCGCCCAGCGGGCCTGGTTTGTCCCAGATCGCGTTGGAGACGCCGAGGCGGCCCAGGCCGTGCACCAGGCCGGCCCGGCGCAGCGTCGTCACCTCGGCCGGATCCATCCGCAGCCCGAGCGCCGCCGCCTCGGCCAGCGCCGCCACGGCACGGCCGTGGCCCAGCGTGTACGGGGACTTCAGATCCACGAAGTCGGCGACCGCGAGCAACGCCGCGTCGAACTCCTCCTCGCCGAGACGCACGCCGAGCGCGGGCTCGGCCCCGATCACCGCCTCCCAGGTACGGGCCGTGTCCAGTCCGCCCACGATCTCCTCGGGCTCCCGGCAGAACTCGACCGCGAGTCCGGGATCGAACTGCGTCCCCGCCCGACGCCTGGCCAGCGCCGTGGCCGCGCCGGTCCCGCCGATCCGGTGCGCCACCTCGACGTACTCGGACAGCTGCGCGAGCCGGGAGGGCAGCGGCACGGCCTCGCCCTTGAGCTCCCCCGGCCAGCCGCGCCCGTCCCACTGCTCGTACGAACAGGCCACCGCCTCCTGCACGGCGTCCGGCAGACCGAGCCGCCGCGCGAGCTCGCGGGCCAGCGCCGAGTGCGAGCTGATCATCCCGTTCATATCGCGGAACCCGCCGAGCGTGAACTCCAGGCCGACCCGGAACCGGTGCAGCGGCGGATTGCCCGATCCGATCAACCGCAGCGTCGCCGCCGCGCCCGCCAGACTGCGCTGCTCGTAGGCGTACTTGCCGGCCTTCAACGTGATGTCGTCGCCGAACCACTTCGCCTGCTCGTGCGCGTCCGAGTGGCAGCCGACGTTGACCAGCAACGCGGTGTAGTAGACGACCAACCGGGCGTCGTCGTCCAGGCCGAGCCGCTCGGCCAGCCGCAACGCGATCAGGCACTGGCGCAGCACGTGCTCCATCGGCTGGCCGAAGCCGAGGTCCACGCCCAGCGAGAGCGCGGCCACCAGCTCCGCCAGACGCACCCCCGCTCCGCTCTCCGCGCGGCTCGTCACCCTCACCACGCTACGCCCCCACGCACCGCTGATCTCGATCTGTGGAGGTCTTGGGCCGAGCCCGGCAGGTCCAACACTCTGTTCACGTTGCATCCGATGCAGTACCGCGCATGAGACTGGCGGACTGTCGATATTTCAACCATGCCGTGTTCCCTGGCATCGTCCGTTGGATGGCCGAGTGGCAGTTCGCCTATGGGAGGTCGGCTCTCCTGGCTTGGTTCGCGAGTAGCGACAGCGCCCTTTACCGGCCGCCGTCACCCGTGCGCACCGGGGGTTCGTCGGGCGACGGTCCGGTGTGGAAGATCGGCCAGCAGATCTCGGTGCGCCACTCGGCGGTCTCCGCGCTCTCGTGGCGGCCAACGGGGTAGTACTCGCGGATCGGGCCGTCCACGGCCAGGGCATGCTCGGCGACGTAGGCGCCGAGGGTTCCGTAGGCCAGGTCGATGTTCGCGTGCGGGCCGCGGTGGACGATCGTGGCCAGCTCGACAGGCGGTACCACCAACCCGTCGACCCGGCCCATCGGCCGTACGGGTCCGGCGCACGGCACGAAGATCGTCGCCGGTCCGTGCCCGTGGGTGAACAGGTCGGTACCGAAGATCCCGCCGGCCGGCGCGTCGGCGGCCAGGCCCTGGGCGTCGAGCGTCGCGTAGATCTCACCGAGCGCACCCTGGTACCAGGCCAACGCCTCGGCGACGTCCACCGTCCCGGTGATCGCAGCCGCCGGCGTGGCCGGAACGCTCCGGCGCCCGATCTCGGCCCGGGTGCCGCCCGGCGGGCGGGTGAGCAGGTCACGCAGCGAGGCGACCGCGGACTGGCTGCGCGCCAACTCCTGCTCCATCTGGTTCAGGTGCGCGGCCAGCAGCGCGTTGCGGGTGCCGAGGTCGGGGGCGGCCAGCACCTTGGCGATCTGCTCGACCGGCATGTCCAGGGCGCGGAAGCGGCGGATGATCTGCGCGGTCGGGATCTGCGCGGTGGTGTAGTACCGGTGGCCGGTGTGCCGGTCCACCTCGTCCGGTTCCAGCAGGCCCACCTGGTGGTAGTAGCGCAGCGTCTTCACGCTCAGGTGCGTGGCCCTCGCGAAGTCCCCGATCGGCAGTGTCGCGTCCATGCCTGCCACTGTGCCACCTCCCCCAAGGGGAGATGCAGGGGCGCGCACGGGTCTTGCACCTCTCGCCGGGGCACGCCCGAGCCTGCTTGCAGGCGGTCGACCGGGAGATCGTCGGCCTCGCCGTGATCCGCAACCAGCCGTCCCCGCACCGACGGACACCGCTGTGTCCGGCCCGCCCGAGGCCCGCGGCGCACGCAACCGGCCCGCCGACCCGCGTGCGCCGCCACTTCGTTGCGCACCCATCCGTCCACCTCCGGAAAGCGGGACCACTTCCCATGAACCACACCCTCGACCCCGAACTCGTCCCCCTCCTGGCCGCCCGCACCGAGCAGGCCGCCGGCGTAGCCGCCCGCGAGCGCGGGGACTGGAGGTCGATTCGCGAGGCCGGCAACCTCGGCCAGGCCGCCATGGCGGCCCTGGTCCCCCCGGTCACCGGGATCAAGACCGCCACCTACTTCGCCACGGCGCCCGACGGCGCCCGGATCGAACTGCGCTGGTACACCGCCGGCGAGACCACGGCACCCGGCCCGGCCGTGCTCTGCGCCCACGGCGGCGGCATGATCCTGGGCGACCTGGACGCCTACGACACCCTGCTCTCCTGGTACGTCGCGCACAGTCGGGTGCCGTTCCTGTCCGTCGGCTACCGCCTGGCCCCCGAGGCGACCGGCACCATGCTCGCCGAGGACGTCTTCGCCGGCCTGACCTGGCTCACCGACCACGCGCGCGAACTGGCCGTGGACACCGGACGCATCGCGGTGATGGGCGACAGCGGCGGCGGCGCCCCCGCCGCGGCCACCGCCGTCCTGGCCCGCGACCGGGGCACTCCCCTAGCTCGGCAGATCCTGGTCTATCCCATGCTCGACGACCGCAACCAGGGCCCCGACCCGGCCCGCGAACCCTTCCTGACCTGGACCTACGACGACAACCACACCGCCTGGAAGGCGGTGCTCGGCGACACGTTCGGCACCGCGGATGTCTCCCCGGTCGCCGCACCGGCCCGCCTGACCGACTTCACCGGACTGGCCCCTGCCTACATCGACACCGGTGACCTCGACATCTTCCGCGACGAGGACATCGCCTACGCCGCGCGCCTGGCCGCCGCGGGCGTCCCCGTTGAACTGCACGTCCATCCCGGGGTCCCGCACGGATGGGACCGCCTCGCCCCCCAGTCCGGGGCCGCCCGACGGGCCTTCGCCGACCGCATCCGCACCCTGGCGGCCCTCTGAGCGGCCGGCTTCGCGGGGGAAACCCCCGATGTCCAGCGCTGACGGCAGGTCCTGGGCAGGGGATCTCCCCTCGGGGGAGACCCCGTCTCGGGGCTGGGTCTTGCACCTCCCCTGACGGCACGCCGCAGGGTTGTCCGTAGCGGCCGATCAGGGCCGCGAGACGAAGGGAGCAAAGTCATGACGACGACCGTGCAGGACAAGGAAGCCATCATCGCCATCGTCCGCGAGATGGCGGCGTCGATGACCGGTGCGCAGAGCACCCGGCACTGGGCGTCCGACGTGCTGTGGTTCGACATCCCGCCGTTCGCGTCCAGGGGCGTCGCCCCGGCGCGCAAGCTGTTCGACGACACCTTCGCCAACTTCGAGTCCTGCAACGTCGAGATCCTCGAACTGGACGCGAAGGTCAACGGGGACATGGGCATCGTCTGCACGGTGCAGAGCACGAACATCGTGCTCAAGAACGGCTCCGCCAAGCACGTCATGGCCCGGCAGACCGACTGCTTCGAGCGTCGTGAGAACGGCTGGGAACTGATCCACCAGCACGCCTCCGTCCCGGCCGGCGGCGAGTGGGACGGCAAGATCACCACCATGTAGGGCCTGATCCGCGACGCGACCGGCCTCCCTGCCGAGCGGATCTCCTCGGCAGGGAGGCGCCCGTGACGGCAGACCCTCCCAGCCTCGCCGCAGGCAGCAGCCGAGCCCCCCTTTCAGCACCTCCCGGGCCAGCAGATCCCGCCGGTCGCGGCGCCACCCGGGCTCACCGATTGCCACCGCCCGAGGGCCCGCGCCCCGGTGGCCGAGTTGCCGGCGCTCGCACCGGATGAAGGGCGCCCCGCCACTCCGGGCAGGAGTGGCGCGGCCTCGGGTGCATTACGGGAGGTCTCGCAGCATCACCGAGTACCGGGGTGAGTCCGGGAACGGCTGGCGGTCACCGACCTTGCGGTAGCCCCACGACGCGTACAGCGCTGCGACCTTCGGGTGGTCCGGATCGACCAGCAGTACGGCCAAGGCCTCGTCACGACCTGCCATCAGTGCGGAGTGCAAGAGCTCGGCGGCTCCGGTCTTGCGCCATCGGGGACGCACCATCAGCTCGGAGAAGGAGAACGTCGAATCCCGTTCCGGTGCAGGATCGATGTGCTCCCGCCACCATTCTCGCCCGGTCTTCGCCGGTGCGCCGTAGGCGAATCCGACCGGCTCCTCGCCGTCGAACCCCACCACGCATGTGAAGCCTTCCAGCCCCGACCAGTGATCCACGAACCACGGGAACCGCTGAGTGAACGGATCGTCCATCTCGGCTGCGTAGGCATCGGCGTGCACGTCTATGAGCAACTGACGGAACCCGTTCGGCAGTTCGCCGCGCTGGTAGTACCGCAGTTGGAGTTCGGTCATGATCGGCTCCATTCGGCGCGGAAGCGGTCCGCCCACTCTCGCGCACTGGGGGTGGTCGCGGAAAGGGTCAGCAGGCTCGACGGCGGAACACCGTTCATCAGGTCGACGACGCTCACCGCGGTAGCCGTTGCGAGTTCCGCATCTCCTTGTCGAACCTGTGCCAGTGCCAGGCGAGCCGTAGCGAGCGCTCGGTTCCGACGGAACTGTTCGGGCAAGGCACTGAGCGCTCGGTGCGACGCGCCCTCGGCCTGCTCGGGTTCGTCAAGCCGCTCATACACGATGGCCGTGAGTACGTGCAGCTCCGCAGGCCCGTAGAACGCCATCCACGTCGGCCGAGGCTGTTCGATCGAATGCCCCAGCGCCTCGTCGGCGAGCCCGATCGACCGCAGGGCGGCCTGACGGTCCCGAAGGTTGGCGAGCGCCACCGCAACGCGCGCATGAGCCATGGAGGCGAACAGCGGGTCACGGCGGGTGATCCGCGTGGCCTGCGCGGCTCGCGCAGCAGCGAGCGCATCGCCGTACCGACTCTGGCTGTTGGCCAGAATCGCAATCGAGTTCCACACCCGGAGTTGGGCGGTCGAGTCCCGCGCGAGACCGGCAAGCGTTGCGCAGCGGTCCAGGTGTCGCTGCGCCTGGTCGAACAGGCGGCTGTCGATGCACGACCAGGCGGCGAGAGCCGTGTAGGCGGCCGCGACGCCGAACAGGCGTTGACGCACGCGTTCGCCGGCAGTGCCGTTCTGCAAGTCGACAGCCTGCTGGGCGCCGGCGACCGCGGCGCGTTCGAGGGCAGTGTGGCCGCCCTGGTGGTCGTCCAAGGCGTCCAAGGTCTGGAGCCTGGCGCTCGCACGCTCAATGTCGGCGTGTCCGACCGTGCTGCGACTTGCAAGCATCGGAACGGCAAGCGCGGCGACGGCGGACGGTCCGGATGTGAGGAATGTTCTACGTCGCACAGGTCCCTCCGGCGGCAACACGGGGCGCTGGCCCCGAGGGGTGAAGCCGAGTGCCTCGGCCGAGCAGTCGAATACTGCCTCCAGCCCAGCGCGCTGCTTCGCGTTCGGCCACCCGGTCCGCCCGGACACCCAGTTGTGGACGGTCCGCTCCGTGACGGTCCCCAACCGGCCCGACACGGATTCTGTGTGCTGGTTGATCCGCTGGGCCAACTCGGAGTGACGCAGGCCCAGTTCTGCGATGGCCCGGCGAAGTACGACGTTGCCTCCCACGCGCTCACCGTAGCCCTGCAGTCACCCCCTGTGCAGACTGCCAAGTAAAGGGACTCTCAAGACTTCCGGTGGCTGGCGCGTAGGAAGCGGCGGGATTTCCTTACAGTCTCAGCTCCGCAACCGTTCACTGGACAGCACCGCCAGGCGGCGGATCGGCCTGCGCTCACCGTTCGACAACCAAGCAGCCCACTCCCAAGCCGATGTGGTGGGAAGCCAGTGCGCAAGGAGGTGTTGCACCGTGGCTGAGTCCCTGCTCTCCCGCCTCACAGAGGAGATGCGGGCGCAGGCCGAGGAGGCGTGCGCCGAGCTTCGGAACGCGACCGAGGCGGCAGGATGCCCGTTGCCCTCGCTGACGGTCGATACCCCGTCGATCGTGACGGGACGAGTCCTGGTCCACCTCGGCGGCGCGCCGCCCGAGGTGATCAGCCGACTCGCCGAGGTACTGCGGGCCGGGGCCGATGCCTTGGCGGCCAAAGACCAGAGCGCCCGGGAAGCCGACTTGGACGACCCGGCGTTCTGCACGGCCCACCTGAGCCCCGAGCTGCCGCCGAAGGGGGCCGTGAAGTGATCCCGCGCATCACCACCGCCGCCGAGCGGCAGCGCGCTGCCCAGCACTGGCTCGCCTGCGCCGCCCCGGTGCCCCGCCTCGTCTACCGTGACTGGAAGCAGGACGGGCTGGCTCTGCTGCCTGCGGGTGTTCTGTTCGCCGTCGTCGCGGTCTCGGCGGCCGAGGTCCACGCGGCGGCGCGGACCGACCAGCCCACGCTGGTGGACCGCTATCTCAGCCGCGTTCTCGGCGGCCCGGTGTTCTGCTACGACTCGTTCGAGGCCTACTTCGCGATGGTGCCGGCCGGCACCGCACGCGGCTGGAACCTCTGGTGACCGGCTCCGTGCCGGCTCGGTCCCGGCCGTTCGCGCTCACCCCGACACTGCGGAGCTGTGGGTCGCCGCCACCCTCGCCCTCCACTCCCGGAGCGCCGCCGCCAGTGTCGCCGTCCAGCACCCCGACGAAGTCCGCGACACCGATGTTCACAAGGGCGCCGCAGCCCTCGGCGCCGGCCTTCGACAGGCCCCTCGCCCTACCCGCTCGCCCGTAGCCACCTCCTCGACACACCGGGAACCGACCTTGGCCCCGCCGGCACCCACGCGGCCGGCACAGCTTCAGCTGTACGGACTCCAGCCGCCGAAGCGGGCCAACAGGTGACGGGCGTCGTCCTCGTTGAGCCCGAGGGCCCCGGCGGCCTGTTCGAGGCTCGCGTCGTCGCGGGCATCATGGGCGGCCCAGTACGCGACCCGCTCGGCGGTCACTTCGAGTTGACGAGCCGCCCGCACGGCCGCGAGCGGAGAGGTGGTGCCCAGCCTCTGGATCTCCTCGCTCAGCCGGCGCAGCAGGTCGGTGACGGTCTCGGGCAGGGGAACAGCGGACCGTTCGACGTCGGTGGTGTGCTCGTCCCACTGCTCCAGGCACCTGTCCGCCGCGTCGCCGCCTGCGACGGCCAGCTTCTGCTCGCCGATGTCGTCCCAGTCCAGCGGGTGTTCGGGGCCGGTCCACCCGCAGGAGCACACCGCGCGCAGGGCATGCGCTCGCGGGACGAAGGCGAAAGCGCCGTCATAGACGCTCCACTCCGAGACCGTCTGCCCGCCCGCGCTGCTCGACAGCGGGAAGAAGACCGGTCCGGGAACGGTACCGTCGGCCAGGAGCACGCCGACCGCACCTTCGTGCGAGGAGCCGAACTCCGGTGTCGTCCACGTCTGCCGCTCACCCATCGCACCCCTCCACAACCTCATGAGCCTGCAAGCCCGTTGCGAGGCCTTGAAGGCGACGATGGCGCAGCCTCGGCTCCCGTGTCACCGAAACAGCGAAACGTCAGCCCCCGGGGTGGCAAGCGGGTACAGGCCCTTGGGTCGGCTCAGCGGTGCTCGGGGTTCTCGAAGTCGAAGCGGCAGCCCGCGTCCCACTCGGAGCGCTGGTTGCCGTAGGCCGGGATGCCGCCGGCGTCCTTGAGCATCCTCGCCAGATGGAGCTGGTTCCACGTCATGAACGTGGTGTTCCGGTTGGTGAAGTCGTTCTGCGGACCGCCCGAACCCGGGTCCAGGTAGGACGGGCCAGGGCCGGCCTCGCCGACCCAACCGGCGTCAGCCTGCGGGGGGATGACGTACCCCAGGTGCTGGAGGCTGTAGAGCACGTTCATCGCGCAGTGCTTCGCACCGTCCTCGTTGCCCGTGATCAGGCAGCCGCCGACGCGGCCGTAGTAGGCGTACTGACCCTCGGAGTTGAGGATCGACGAGCAGGCGTAGAGGCGCTCAATGACCTTCTTCATCACCGAGGAGTTGTCGCCCAGCCAGATCGGCGGAACACCCTGTCACCCGACCTGACCTACCGGACAGGCCCGGCGAGTTCTCATGGCAACCGTGATGCGGGTCTCGCCGGTGGGTTCGGCGCACGGCCCGGCGGCCGTTGCCCACCGGCCCCGGGGTCAGGCCGTCGCCGGGAGCGTGACCGTGAAGACCGTGCGCCCCGGGCGGCTGGTCAGCTCGACCGAGCCGTGGTGGGCGGTGACGACCGCGTGGACGATGGCCAGGCCGAGGCCGGTGCTGCCGGTGGCGCGGGAGCGGGCGCGGTCGCCGCGGACGAAGCGTTCGAAGACCTGTCGGGCCAGCTCCGGGTCAATGCCCGGCCCGGTGTCGGTGACGGCGAGGCGCACCACCTGTCCCGGGGCCGACGCCAGGTGCACGGTCACCTCGGTGCCTCCGGGCGTGTGGGCGGCGGCGTTGGCGAGGAGGTTGGCCACCACCTGGCGCAGCCGGTCGGCGTCGCCCGGCACCAGGACGGGCTGCGCGGGCAGGTCCAGCCGCCAGTGGTGGTCGGGGGCGACGGCTCGGGCGTCGGCCGTGCCGTCCAGGGCCAGGCGGGTCAGGTCGACCTGGTCGGCGGCGAGCGGCCGGCCGGCGTCCAGGCGGGCGAGCAGCAGCAGGTCCTCGACGATCGCGCCCATCCGGCGCGACTCGGCCTCGATCCGGCCGAGCGAGTGCCGGACCTCGTCGGGGACCGGTCCGGGGTGGCGCAGCGCCAGCTCGGCGTGGCCGCGGACGGTGGCGACCGGGGTGCGAAGTTCGTGGCTGGCGTCGGCGGCGAAGGCGCGCAGACGTTCCTCGACCAGGTGGCGCCTGGCCAACGACTGCTCGACGTGGCCGAGCATCCGGTTGAGCGCGGAGCCGACCCTGCCGACCTCGGTGCGCGGGTCCTCGTCGGGCACGCGTTCCGACAGGGTCACCTCGCCGCAGCCCAGCGGCAGCGCGCTGACCCGCTCGGCCGTGTCGGCCACGCGTTTCAGGGGGCGCAGCGACAGCCGCACCCAGAGCGCGCCGGCGACCCCGGTGGCGGTCAGGGCCACGCCGAAGACCAGCAGCTCCACCATGACGAGCTTGTTCGTGGTCGCCTCGACCGGGCTCATCGGCAGCCCGGTGACGAGCACGTCGCCGTCCCTCCCGGCCACGGCCCGGACGCGGTAGTCGCCGAGTCTGCCGAGTCCGACCTCACGTGCCGACCCGTCCGGCGGCAGGGCGGCAAGGTGCCCCTGGTCGGCGGCGGAGAGGTCGACGCGGTCGTCGGTGTCGGCGGGCCGGTCGCCGGCCGCCACGTCGGCGTCGTCGGCGTCACCGTCCACCACGCCCGCGCCGGTCACCCGACCATCGAGCAGGCGGGCGCCGAACGTGCCGGGGGCCTGCGCGCGGGTGTCGGTGGCCGCGTTCGGTCCGCCGGCGTGTTCGAGACTCGCGGCGTAGCGTGCGCCTGCGGCGGCGATCTGCTGGTCGAGCCGGCCGACCAGGAAGTGCCGCAGCAATTCGGTGGTCGCGAGGCTCACCCCTCCGCAGGTCAGCAGCAACAGGGCCAGCACGCCGGTGATCAGCCGGGCGCGCAGCGTCCGCGGGCCGACGGGCAGGCCCCTCACCGCGCGGGCTTGATCAGGTAGCCGGCGCCCCGGACGGTGTGGATCATCGGCGACCGCCCCGCGTCGAGCTTCTTGCGCAGGTAGCTGATGTAGAGCTCCACCACGTGTGCCTGACCGCCGAAGTCGTACGACCACACCGCGTCCAGGATCTGGGCCTTGCTGAGCACCTGTCGGGGGTGGTCCATCAGGTAGCGCAGCAGTGCGTACTCGGTCGGACTGAGCTCGACGGGCTCGCCACCCCTCGTGACCTCGCGGGCGCGATCGTCCAGGACCAGGTCGCCGAGCGTCAGGGCACCGTCCGGCGGTCCGGCCGGTCCGGCCACGGGGGTACGGCGGAGCAGGCTCCGAAGCCGGACCACGACCTCCGCCAGGCTGAACGGTTTCGTGACGTAGTCGTCCCCGCCTGCGGCCAGGCCCGTGATCCGGTCCTCGACGGTGTCCCTGGCGGTCAGGAAGAGCACCCGCACCTCGGGGCGGGTGGCGTGGATGCGGCTCAGCACCTCCATGCCGTCGAGGTCCGGCAGCATCATGTCGAGCACCACGGCGTGCGGCTGCCACTCGGTGGCGGCGGCGACCGCTGCGACGCCGTCCGCGGCACCGCGCGCCTCCCAGCCCTCGTAGCGGAGGGTGGCGCAGAGCACGTCGACCAGGTCCGGTTCGTCGTCCACGACCAGGATCCGCCAGGACGGCGGATCAGCGCTGCGGTCCATGTGGCTCCTGGGGCTCGGGCGGGTCGACCGGTCGCGGTCCGGTCGGCCTCGATTCTGATGGACGGCCATGAGAAAGCCGTGAGACGCGGTCTGCCCGGCCGGCCCCGGCCGGCGGCTCTGAGCTGCGAGAACGCCTCCGGCTCCGGTCGGCAGCGGCTGGACTCAGAGGGAACTGAGAGCTTGCGCTGTCAAGGTGGTCGGGCACTGATCGAGACGTCGATCGAAAGGTCGATCGAAAGGGAAAAGGGGGGCCGGTCTTGGGCGCAGTCGCCCAGAGCCGCCGCGCACCGCGCGCCAACGGGGGGCTTCCGGTGCGGTTCCTGCCGTCCGCCGTGCTCGCGCTGATCGCGGTGGGTGCGCTCGGCGTGCTCGCGCCATGGTGGCGGGACACCGTCGGGGTCGACGGCACAGCCGGGTGGCTGACCGGCGCGGGCCGGATCACCGGTCTGCTCGCCGGATACGCGGCGCCGGTGCTGCTGCTCCTGATGGCACGGATTCCGGTGCTGGAGCGCGGGGTGGGCGCCGACCGGCTCGCCCGCTGGCACGCCTTCGGGGGCCGGTACCTGGTCGGCCTGGTGGCGGCGCACGTGACGACCGTCATCTGGGGCTACGCCCTGACCGACGGCCGCGGGGTGGTCGGTGAGGGCGTGCAGATGGTCCTCCACTTCCCCGACATGCTGAAGGCGACGGCCGCGACGCTGCTGATGTTCGGCACCGGCATCGTCTCGGCCCGTGCCGCCCGCCGCCGGCTGAGCTACGAGGCCTGGTACTACCTGCACCTGGCCACCTACCTCGCCGTCGCACTCGGCTTCGCCCACCAGCTCAGCGACGGCGCCGACCTCGGCGACGGCCCCGGCCGCGTGCTCTGGTACCTGCTGTACGGCGGAACGGCCCTGCTGATCGGCTGGTGCCGGCTGGCCGTGCCGTACCTGCGCGATCGAAGGCACCGGCTGCGGGTCGCGGAGGTACGCCGGGAGGCACCGGGCGTGGTCTCGTTGTTCCTCACGGGCGAGCGGCTGGACGAACTCGGGGCGGAGGCGGGCCAGTTCTTCCGCCTCCAGTTCCAGGCCCCGGGCCTGCGCTTGGCCGCCAACCCGTACTCGCTGTCCGCTCCGCCGCACTCGGAGTACCTGCGTTTCACCGTGAAGGACCTGGGCGGGCACAGCGCGGCCGTCGCCCGGCTCCGACCCGGTACCCGGGTGCGTGCCGAGGGCCCGTACGGCGCGTTCACCGGGCGGCTGCAACGCAAGCGGAAGGTACTGCTGTTCGCGGCCGGTGTCGGGATCACGCCGCTGCGTGCGCTCTTCGAGACGCTGCCCGGTGAGGTCACCTTGGTCCAACGCGTCCGCAGGCCACAGGACTTGCTGTTCCAGGACGAGCTGGCGGCGGTCGCCGCGGCCCGGGGCGCCCGGGTGCACCACCTGGTGGGCTCCCGCACACAGGTGGGCGGTCTCGGGGCGGCGCTGTCCCGGCTGGTGCCCGACCTGGCCCGGCACGAGGTCTACCTGTGCGGACCGGAGGAACTGGCCCGGGACGCGGTGCAGGCGCTCCGGGCGGCCGGGGTGCCGCGGTCCCGCATCCACCACGAGTCGTTCGCGTTCTGAGTTTCGCGTTCTGAGTGCAGAGGAGAATTCGAGATGCGCAGGGCCGTCGTCACCGCCTCGGCGACCGCAGCCGGGATCGTGCTGCTGCTGTCGTTGGAACCCCACGCAGGGGTGACGAGCGCGGGCGTCAAACCGATCAGCTCCGACCCGACCGGGCTCGCCCGGAACGCGCCGACGTCCGCAGCAGGCCCGGTGGCCGCTCCGAGCGCCGGCACGGGCGCAGCGCGCAGCATCACCGGCGACGCGGTCGACACCCGTTACGGGCCGGTACAGGTCCGGGTCGCCCTCAGCGGCGGCAAGATCACCCGGATCGACGTGGTGCAGTACCCCTCCGAGAGCGGCCGCGACCGTTCGATCAACTCGTACGCCCTGCCGCTGCTCAACAAGGAGGCCATCGCGGCGCAGAGCGCCGACATCGACGTGGTCTCCGGAGCCAGCTACACCAGCGACGGCTACACCCGGTCCCTGCAGAGCGCGCTGGACAAGGCCCGGAACTGACCGGGCGGAGGCCGGAGGAGCGATCACGCGGTGGGGCGGCCGGAGGAGCGTCACCCGGTGCCGATCCGGCGCCCGGTCACCTCGCCCGGCCGCACGCGCACCCACAGCGGGCGGTGGCCGCCGGCCCACGGGACGGCGCCGGGGAGCGCGGCGAGTCGCCGTTCCTCGTCCGGATCGTCGATGCGGTGCGCCTCGCCGTGGATGAGGACGCTCCAGCCGTGACCGTGGCGGTCGTCGATGTGATCGACCTGGAACGAGACCGGGGTGCCCTCGGGCGGGGCGGCGGCGACCCTGGGCGACGTGCGGTAGACGACCGTCCGGGCGTCCACCGCGTAGTTGACCGGGAGCACGTCCGGTGACGGTCCGCCGGACAGGCCGATCCGGCCGACGCCGTGGGTACCGATCAGCTCCCAGCACTCCGCCTCGGCGAGGTGGAACAGCAGCGGTTTCGGCCCGGGCCCCGCCTTCCCTGGCGGGGCGTCGGGGCGGTCGCCCGCGGCCAGCTCCGACCAGGTGGTCCCGAGGGCGGTGGCGATCCGGACGAACGCGTCCGGGTCGAATTCCGGTCCGGCCCGCATGAGCAACCGCAGGTAGGACGGAGCCATGCCGGCGCGTCGGCACAAGACGTTTTCGCTGAGGCCGAGTTGGCGACAGCGGTCGACGACGCGGCGGGCGATGTCCTCGGCGTCGGGGTGGGCGGCCATGGCTGGTGCTCCTCGGTGGTGCGGATGAGGTCACGTCCGGAAGAGCGCGACCTTGAGGGCGCCGGTGTCGGCAGCGTCGGCGAAGACGTCGTACGCCTCCTGCATCTCGGGGAGGCCGAAGCGGTGGGTGACGAGACCGCCGATGTCCAGTCGGCCGGCGGCCAGCAGGTCGAGCAGCATCGGGGTGCTGCACGTGTCGACGAGACCGGTGGTGATGGTGACGTCCCTGATCCAGAGGTCCTCCAGGTGGAGCGTCGCCGCCTTGCCGTGCACGCCGACGTTGGCCACCCGGCCGCCCGGGCGCACCAGGCCCGTGCACAGTTCGAAGGTCCCGGGCACGCCGACCGCCTCGATCGCGACGTCGACGCCGAGGCCGTCGCGGCTCAGTGCCCGCACGACCTCCGGGGTGGCCTCCGCCGCGGTCAGCGCCGTGTCGGCGCCGAAGCGCTTCGCGGCGTCCAGGCGGGTCCTGGCGAGGTCGATCGCGATGACGCGGGCCGGACTGTAGAGCCGGGCGGTGAGGATCGCGGCGAGCCCGATCGGGCCCGCGCCGACGATCGCGACGGTGTCGCCCGGGGTGACCTGCCCGTTGCGGACCCCGACCTCGTAGGCGGTGGGCAGGATGTCCGCGAGCAGCAGGGCGTCCTCGTCGGTGACTCCGCCGGGGAGCCCGTGCAACGAGGTGTCCGCGAAGGGGGTCCGGACGTACTCGGCCTGGCAGCCGTCGATCAGGTGGCCGAGGATCCAGCCGCCTCCGCCCGTGCACTGGCCGTAGCTCGCGGCGCGGCAGTAGGCGCAGCGGCCGCAGGCCGAGATGCAGGAGATCAGCACGCGGTCGCCGGACGCGACGGTGCGCACGCCCGGACCGGTCTCGACGACGGTGCCGACGGCCTCGTGGCCGAGGACGCGGCCATCGGTGACCTCGGGGACGTCGCCCTTGAGGATGTGCAGATCGGTGCCGCAGATGGTCACCGCGTCCACCCGGACGACGGCGTCCTCCGGGTCGCGGACCACCGGGTCCGGGGCGTCGCCCCAGACGCGGCGGCCGGGTCCGTGGTAGGTGAGCGCTTTCATGCCGTGTCCGCTCCTTTCAGGTGGCGGAGCCGGTGCTTCCGCTCTTCCAGCGTTCCGCCGGACCGTGCGGGGCGCCATGGGGCTGGTGGGGTCCCCGCCCAGGGCCGTTGGGCCCCCTCGGCCCCGCAGCACGGGCCGTGCACGCCTACGCTGGTCAGTGGCATCGGGCGAGCCGCGGAGGTTTCGTTGGGCAGCGCATCGGAGATCGGCGCGTCGGATACCGGTGCCCCCGTGCCGAAGCTGCGGCTGGATGAGCTGCTGGACGAGCTCCAGGCCCGGCTGGACACGGCCCGGGGCACCCGCGACCGCGTGCACAGCCTGCTGGAGGCGGTGCTGGCCGTGGGGCGCGACCTGGAGCTGTCCCAGGCGCTGAAGCACATCGTGGAGGCCGCCGTCACGCTGGTGGACGCCGAGTACGGCGCCCTGGGCGTGATCGGCGAGGACCAGCGGCTGTCCCGGTTCATCCCGGTCGGCGTCTCGGACGAGCAGGTCAAGCTGATCGGAGCGCTGCCGTCCGGCCACGGCATCCTCGGCGAGCTGATCCGCCACCCCGAGCCGCTTCGGCTCACCCGGATCGCCGATCACCCGGCCTCCTACGGCTTCCCGGCCGACCACCCGCCGATGAACAGCTTCCTGGGCGTGCCCATCCGCATCCGGGGAAATGTGTTCGGCAACCTCTACCTGACCGAGAAGCGCGGCGGCGGCGGCTTCGACGCCGAGGACGAGTCGGTGCTCGCCACCCTCGCCGTCGCCGCCGGCGTGGCGATCGACAACGCCCGGCTCTACGCCAGGGCCCGGCAGAGGGAGCACTGGCTGGAGGCGAGCGCCGAGGTCACCAGCAGGCTGCTGTCGGGAAGTGCCGAGCAGGAGGTGCTCGACCTGCTGCTCGCCCGGGCCACCGAGATCGCCGGCGCCGACCTCGCCGTGGTCGCCGTACCGCTACCCGGTTCCCACGAGCTGGAGGTCCGGATCGCCGTGGGCCTCGGTGCGGAGGAGCACCGCGGGCTGGTGCTGCCGGTGGAGGGGTCGTTCGCCGGCGCGGCCGTCCGCACTGCCGGGCTCGTGGTGAGCCCCGATGTCCAGAAGGACCCGAGGATCACCGCCGGGCCGCCCCGCTGGGAGGGGCTGGGGCCCGCCGTCGCGGTCCCCATCGGCACCACCGAGCGGGGGGTGCGCGGTGTGCTGATGCTCGCCAGGGCGGCCGGCGCACCCCTGTTCGACGAGGGCGAGTCGGGCCCCCTGCTGGGTTTCGCCAACCAGGCGGCGGTGGCGATGGAGCTCGCCGAGCGCCGCCGCGACTCCGAGCAGGTCGCGCTGCTCCAGGAGCGCGACCGCATCGCCCGTGACCTGCACGACCTCGCCATCCAGCGCCTCTTCGCCACCGGCATGACCCTCCAGGGCGCCACCCGATTCATCGAGCACCCCGAGGCGACCGACCGGGTCCTGCGGGCGATCGACGACCTGGACGAGACCGCCAAGACCATCCGGGCCACGATCTTCGGCCTACGCCTTCGCGAGTCCGGCCCGGCCGCGGTCGGCCTGCGCGCCCGGCTCGTCGTGGTCGTCGAACGCGCCGCCCGTGCCTTCGGCTTCACCCCGGCGCTGCGGATGACAGGCCTGCTCGACGTCGCCGTCCCCGCCGAGATCGCGGACGCGACCGTCGCCGTCCTGGAGGAGGCCCTGTCCAACGCCGCCCGCCACGCGGAGGCGAACGCCGTGGAGGCCTCGATCGACGCGGGCACCTCGCTGACGCTCACCGTGACCGACGACGGTGTCGGTCTGCCCGAGGGCGGCCGCCGCAGCGGCCTCGCCAACCTCGCCGACCGTGCCTCCGCCCTGGGCGGGACCTTCACCGCCCGCACGCGCCCCGAGGGCGGCACCGAGCTGGTGTGGCGGGTCCCGTTGCCCGCCGGGGAGCGATGACACCGCATCCGGCCGGGTGCCTGCCCGTGCCCGCGGGCGCCCTGCGAGGCGCACCCGGACGGACTGCTGCGACAATCCTCCGGTGACCGATCTCGACACGACCTCCCGCCAGAGCCTGCTCCGCCGGGGTTTCGCCCTCGAATACACGACCCTGGGCTGGAACGTGGTCGGGATCGTGGTCCTCGCGATCGCCGCGATCGCTGCCCGCTCCGTCGCCCTGGCCGGTTTCGGCCTGGACTCCCTGATCGAGATCGGTGCCTCCACCGTGGTCGTCTGGGAGCTGTCCGGCACCGGCGAGGAGCGGCAGAAGCGGGCGCTGAAGCTGATCGGTGCCGGCTTCGCGCTGCTCGGCCTCTACCTCCTCGTGCAGTCGACCGCCGTCCTGGTCAGCGGCTTCCGTCCGCACCACTCGCCGCTCGGGATCGCCTGGACCGCCGTCACCGCCGCCGTGATGTTCGCGCTCGCCTACGGCAAGGCCCGCACCGGCGCCGCCCTGGACAACCCCGTCCTGAGGACCGAGGGCCGGGTCACCCTCATCGACGGCCTGCTCGCCGCGGCCGTCCTGCTCGGCCTCGTCCTCAACACCACCCTCGGCTGGTGGTGGGCCGACCCGGCGGCCGGCTACGTGCTGGTCTACTACGCCGCCCGCGAGGTCCGGGAGATCTTCTTCGGCGAGCACTGACCCCGGCCGGCCGACCGCCACCGGACATGGATCCTCCCGACCCGGAACGCCCGGGCCGCCCCGCCGCTACGGCTCCAGGACCTCACGGGCCGTGAGGCGGGGAGTGGGCGCGCCCTCGGGGCCGTAACCGAGGCGGACCAGCATCTGGACGTAGCCGGGGCGGTCGCGCGGGTCGCGCGCCTCCCAGCGGAGGTTGGGCCACTCCATCGCCTGGTGCAGGAGGGAGGCCCGGACGCCGTGGATCGTGGCGGCCAGGAGCACGTGCTCCAGGGCGAGGCCGGCGCGCAGCCAGTCCTCGGGCGTGTCGCGGTCGGTGCCGAGGACGGCGATGCGCGGCTCGTGCTCGAAGAGGGCGGGCGCCTGGTGTTCGGCGGCGTGGATGGCGGAGAAGTCGCGCATCGGAACGTGGCCGGCCAGGTCCTGCGGGCCGAGCGCACCGACCGGGATCCCGTACGGCGGCGCCTCGCCGGAACGGATCCAGCTGCGGCTCTCCGTCCGCTGGGCCTCGTCGGTGGTGTTGCGCCGCTCGGCCTCGGCGGTGAGGTGCAGCAGCCGCGCGGTCTCCGTGTGGTCGGGCAGGTGGAGCCCAGCGCCTTCGGCGTGGGCGACGGTGACGAGCTCGTCCAGGACGGCCTTCGGAACCGGCTCGCCGGTGAACGGCAGACGGCTGGAGTGCCGGCGCCAGATCGCCTCGTACAGCCGGTCGTTTCCCGGGGCGGGTGCGGCTGCCGCGGCATCGAGCTCGACGGCCGCGAGGAGGTCCGGCTCGGCCGGGTCGGGCAGCAGGCGCACCTCGGGTGCCCAGCCGAGGTGACGGGCGGCGACGCGCAGGTTGAGGACGGCCGCGCCGACGGAAACGTACAGCGCCCGTCCCTGCGGATCGGCGGCCGGGACGGCGCGGGTCCGGTCCGCCCGGACCTCCACGGTCGAGGTGGCCGGCTCCAGGCGGAAGCGCCAAGGCTGGCTGTTGTGGATCGACGGTGCGGCAACCGCGGCGGAGACGAGCTTCTCCAGTGCGGCGGCGTCGATGGCGAGGGTGGTCATGACCGCCTCCCGGGTGGGTTGGTGGATCACCTCCACGGTGCGGCCGGCGTGCGGCACGGCGCTTGGGCCGTTCGGCCCGGACCCCGGGACCGTCCGGGCCACGGCGCCTCAGTGCGGGCGCTGGTGGTGCTGCTGCCCGGGATCGGCGTGAGCCGCCAGCACGGCGGCCTGGAGCCGGCGCTCGACACCGAGCTTGGCGAGCAGGCGGGACACGTGGTTCTTCACGGTCTTCTCGGCGAGGTAGAGCTCATGGCCGATCTGGCGGTTGGTCTTGCCCTCCCCCACCAGCACCAGGATCTCGCGTTCTCGCGGCGTGAGCCCGGCGAGGACGCCGTCGGTCCCGCTCTCCTCGTGGTGGCGCAGGCTCTCCATCAGCTTGCGGGTGGTGGCCGGGTCGAGCATGGACTGGCCGGAGGCCACCGTGCGGACGGCGCTGACCAGGTCCGCACCCTTGATCTGCTTCAGGACGTAGCCGGCCGCCCCGGCCATGATCGCGTCGAGCAGGGCGTCGTCGTCGTCGAAGGAGGTCAGCATCAGGCAGTTCAGTCCGGGCATCCGGTCCCGGAGCTCCCGGCACACGGTCACGCCGTCGCCGTCCGGGAGGCGCACGTCGAGCACGGCGACGTCCGGGCGCAGCGCCGGCACCCGGGCGAGGGCCTGGGCACAGGTTCCCGCTTCGCCGACCACCTCGATGTCCGGCTCGGCCTCCAGGAGGTCGCGGACGCCCCGGCGGACCACCTCGTGGTCGTCCAGCAGGAACACCCGCACGGGCTGGGGCGTGTCCATGGCCTGCTCCCTGCGGTGCGCGCTCGGTGACACCCCCGATTCTGCGCGTCCGCGCCGCCGGGCGCACCAGCTCGCCCAACGGCCGGCGGCGGCCACGACGGACCGGCCCACGCGGGTCGCCACGCTCAGGCCGGCCCGGGGAGCCGGAGCTCGACGCCGACGGGGAGCCTGCCCTTCCGCGTGACGACGCCGCCGTGCACCGCCACCTGGACGTCGCCCGGGGCGAGCCAGAGCGTCTGGCCTAGTGCCGAATCAGGCAACGTTCGCCCTGCCGAGAAAGCGGTAGGGGTCGGAGCGGTGGGGTTCCGAAGGCCGTGGAGCCGGATTCGGCGTCAGGATCGCTCCACGGCAAAACGGCCGCCACCCGATGCCGGAACGTGCCAGGATCCTCGAATGGAGATCCGTCGTGTCACTCAGGTCGAGGCGGTCAACGCCGCTGGACATCTCTTCGACACCGCCCCAGGGCGGGAGGCCACTGAACGCTTCCTGGCGGACGAGTGCCATCACCTCCTGATCGCCTATGTGGACGACGTCCCGGCGGGGATGGTCACCGGTGTCGAGATGACCCATCCGGACAAGGGAACCGAGATGTTCCTGTACGAGCTGGGCGTGGACGAGTCGTTCCGTGGGCGTGGCGTCGGCCGGGCTCTGGTGTCGGCGCTTGCGGACCTGTCACGCGAACGGGGCTGCTACGGCGTGTGGACGATCACGGACGAGGAGAATGCGGCGGCACTGGCGACGTACCGCCGCGCCGGCGGCGTCCCGGAAACGGGACAGGTGGTACTCACCTGGACATTCGATCAGCTGTAGACCGGTGCAACGGATCCCCTTCCCGCACCGGATGGTTGGCGACCCGGCGTCCGGTCGACTACCTGGGATGTGCGGGTTTCCGTCAAGCTGTCCTGGTGGCTGGACGCGTGCAGGTCCGCGAGGTCGATGATGACGAGGGCAGACGGCTGCTGCGGATGGTCCGCCGGGGCACCGGGTCGGTGGTGACCTGGCGGCACTGGCCGCCCTCCGGAAGCCGGCGCGCAGGGCCGGATGGTCCCCGTCACCAGGTCCTGTCCGGCCCAGGACAGGACGCCTGCGCGGCGCGACGATGGGGGGACCCCGAACCGTCCCGGAGGCGGCCATGACCACGGAGACCCCGACGCCCCGCCCGGGCCTGCTGACCTTCCTCGGCGGCGTGGGAACCGTCACCGGCAGCAAGTTCCTGGTCGAGACCGACCACGCCCGCCTGATGATCGACTGCGGGCTGTTCCAGGGTGTCGCCGAGCTGCGCCGCCGCAACCGGCGCCCGCTGCCGCTCGACCCCGCCGACGTGCAGGCCGTCGTGCTCACCCACGCCCACCTGGATCACTGCGGCTACCTGCCACGGCTCGTCCGCGACGGCTTCCGCGGCCCGGTGCTCACCACCCCCGACACCGCGCGCATCGCCGAACTGATCCTGCGCGACAGCGCCCACCTGCAGCAGGAGGAGGCCGACCACGCCAACGAGCACGGCTGGTCCAAGCACCGCCCCGCCCAGCCGCTCTACGACGACAAGGACGTCGAGAACGCGCTGCGCATGTTCGACCCGGTTCCCCTGGACACCGACGTCGAGGTGACCGCCGGCACCGTGCTCCGGCTGCGCCGCGGGGGACACATCCTCGGCTCCGCCTGGGCCCACCTGACCCTGGAGGACGGCCACACCGTCGCCGCCAGCGGCGACCTCGGCCGCCCCGTCCACCCGCTGCTGCGCCCGCCCGAGCCGTTCACCGGCGCCGACGTCCTGCTCATGGAGTCCACGTACGGCCACCGGCACCACGAGGAGACGGCCGCCCGTGAGTGGTTCGCCCAGGCGCTGGAGCGGACCCTGGCGCGCGGCGGCACCGTCGTCATCCCGTCCTTCGCCGTCGACCGCACCGAGGTCGTCCTGCACCAGCTCGCCGAGCTCCGCCGCGCCGGACGGCTGCCGGCCCACGTGCCCGTCTACGTGGACAGCCCGATGGCGCTGGCCACCCTGCAGATCTACCGGGAGGCCTTCGCGGCGGGCTCCGACCAGCTGCGCCCCGACGTCCTCGCCGAGGGCCCGGCTGCCCTGGACCCCGAGCCGTTCACCCTCGTCCACTCGCTCCAGGAATCACTCGCCCTGGGCCGCGCCCACGGCCCGGCCGTCATCGTCTCCGCCTCCGGCATGGCCACCGGCGGCCGTGTCGTTCACCACCTGCGCCGCCTCCTCCCGGACGCCCGCAACACCGTCGTCGTGGTCGGCTACGCCGCCGAGGGCA
This sequence comes from Kitasatospora sp. NPDC057904, assembly GCF_042887925.1. Taxonomy (NCBI): domain Bacteria; kingdom Bacillati; phylum Actinomycetota; class Actinomycetes; order Kitasatosporales; family Streptomycetaceae; genus Kitasatospora; species Kitasatospora sp. NPDC057904. The sequence goes on along the minus strand of NZ_JBHVOL010000006.1, from coordinate 109,257 downwards.
CCCGCGCCCGGGACCTGGTCGACGGCGCCCGCACGCTGAAGATGTACGGCACCTACGTCCCGGTGCGTGCCGAAGTCGTCAACGTCCCCGCGTTCTCCGCGCACGCCGACGCCGCCGAGATCATCGAGTGGCTCCGCCCGGCAGCACCGCCGAGCACCGTCTACCTCGTCCACGGCGAGCCGGAGGGCTCGGAGGCGCTGCGCGACCGCATCGACCGCGAACTCGGCTGGACCGCCGTGGTCCCCCGCTCGGGCGAGCGGGTGCTCATCCGCTGAGCGGCTGTCAGGCGCGCAGAGCCCGTTCGTGCCGCTCTCCTGCGACACTTCGGAACACCTCGCGCAGTTCCTCCCGCCGTGTTCCACGCGTCTTGACCGCATGACAGTTGGGGCAGAGAGCGATCATGTTCGCCGGGTGATCCGCCCCGCCGGCGGCGTGGTCGTCCACGTGATCCACGTCGAGGATCGGTTCCCCCGTGCGGCTGGATTCCCGGAACGACGGGTTCGCGCAGTGCGGGTTCTCGCAGTGGCCGCCGTTCTGGGCGAGGCACTGTTCGAGGACCAGAGTTCGAGCGAGCGCGTAGCGCCTGCGCCGGACCTGCTTGGACATCGTGCGATCCGCGACTCCCTTGACCTCCAAGGCCTCGACGCGGCTGCGATAGTCCGCGGTCCTCCCCGCGGTGTCCTGTGTGTCGGACGGGTGCACCCCGTCCGCGACGGCGCGACCGAGAGTGTCGGATGCGGGCTCCTGGGACCGCCCGGCAGGGGCGTCACGGCGGGCCCGTTCGCAGCGCTGATGGCGTATCAGGCCGTTGCGGACGGGATTTCGGCAGATCGCGCACAGCACCTCCGGCCGTACACGATCTTCTTCCGGTCGTGGCGATGAATCGCGGACCTCCTCGGCTCGGCCCGGGAGCGATGTCGTCGACGGGGCCGGAGCCGGAGGCGCACCGGCTGCCTCGGGAACCACACGAGCACGGGCGGGATTCTCCTCGGCGCTGCCCGTCGGATCGGTCTGTGCCAACCACACGGACACGTCCACCCCGGAGTGCGCGGCGGCACGAAGCGGCGCCAGGACGTGCCGGCGGAGGTCCCCGGCGGTGGCGACGGCCCAGTCCCTCGCTCTCTCGTCGATCCTGTCCCAACGGAACGGCGGGAAGGGACAATCGGCGCGCAGGAAGGACCGTTTGCCGGTCCACACCAGATCACACCCCAGCTGTCGCGCGATCAGATCCTTGTTCGCGCGCAGGACGGGAAGGTGTCGCCCGCAGGCGCCGGTGGCAGCCACCTCGACCGCGAGACTGTTCGAGCCCGTGAACATCACCAAGAGCAGCCCGTCGGGGTGCGGGGCGATCGACACACCGTCCACCGTGTCGACGGAGTCCGGCAGCGCGTCGGACACCGCACGCATGAACTCCCGGCGTTCGGCCTTCGAGACCGAGAGCGTGCGGACCCAGTTCCCCTGTTCCCCACCGTTGTTGTAGTCGACCGATCCGAGGACGATCCGACGGAACACGTTGATGACGCGGGCCGCCCACTCGACCGCCTCGGGGGCGACCTCGCCCGGCGGGTACGTCGCCCGCACGCACAGCGTGAACCTGTTCCAGTACAAGGCGCTGCCGATGGCCAGCGTGAGGCCTCGCGTCGCACGCGAATGCAGCCGTTCGTAGAGCAGAGTCCCCTGCTCGTCGGCGGCGAATCGGAACTCCACGATCGGATGGCCGCGTTCGCCTACGGCTACCGTGATCCAACCACGAGCCGCGCGGTCCACCACCACCATGTGGTCACCCACGTCCGCGCCCGCATGGAGTCGGGCGACGGCCCGAAAGAACTCGCTGTGCTCCACTGCCGTGCGGCCTCCTTCGTCAGGAAGCGCACGGTACACGCAGCGTGGACCAGCTGACAGGGATTCTACGCGCGATCCGCTGGCCCCGACTTCGATGAGTCGGCGCGCTGTCAGCCGTGCGGCTGCGGGGCGGTGTCGTCGAGGTCCCAGGTGAGGTGGTCGACCACCTCGGCGAGGCCGTCGATGCGGGCGATCTGGAGGCAGAGGGCGGCGGCGTCGCCGCGGGTGCGGGTGCGGCCGGCGATCGAGACCCGGCCGCGCTCGCACCGGACGTGCAGCGAGGTCGGTACTGCGCCGCTTCCGGGGGTGAGGGCGAGGGCCAGTACTTCGGAGCGGATCGCCTCGTCGTCGCGGCGCAGGGCGTCCAGCAGGTCGTGGGAGGACAGCAGGCCGGTCAGGCGGCCGTCGGCGTCGACGACGGGCAGGTGGTGCAGGGAGTGCTCGGCGAGCAGGGCCGCCGCCGCGGCGGCGGTCGTCGTGTCGGTGATGGTGACCGCTGGCGAGGTCATGAGGTCGCGGGCGGACAGCTCGGCCTCGGTGTCCTCGTCGGCGTACGCGGCGAGGAGGTCGGACACGGCGACCGCCCCGGCGACCGATCCGTCCGCCGTGACCACCGGCACGATGCCGCGCCGGGAGGCACTCAGCACGGCGGCCACGGTGGCGAAGTCGGTGCCGGGGGTGACCGCGACACCGGGGTGGCTCACGCAGTCGCGGACCAGCGTCCGGCCCGGTGGGCGGGCGGACTCGGTGTCGGGGAAGGTCAGGGCGGGCGCTCCGTCGAGGATGCTGTGCTTCACGGGGTTCACGTCCCTTCGGCCGCCGCCGGTCGCCGGAGCCGCCGCAGGTAGGGGTCGAAGGAGGGCCGGGGTTCGAGGCGGACCCGGGCGTCCACGCAGACCGCGCCGTCGGGGCGGACGATCACGGGGTTGAGGTCGGCCTCGACGAGCTCGGGGACGTCGTCGGCGAGCCGGGACAGCCGAGCGAGGACGGACCGGACGGCCGCCAGGTCGACGAGCGGTGTCCCGCCGTCGCCCGACAGCAGGGGTGCGCTGCGCAGTTCGGCGGGCATGGTGGTGAGGTCGCGCTCGCTCAGCGGGGCGAGCCGCGCGACCCGGTCGGCCAGGACGTCGGCGGCGGTGCCGCCCAGACCGAGGACGACGAGCGGACCGAAGACCCGGTCCTGGACCACTCCCGCCAGCAGCTCGACCCCGGGGGCCGCCATCGGCTGGACCACCGCGCCGGCCAGTTCCGCGCCGAAGCGCCGGGTGAAGTCGCGGTAGGCGGCGCGTACGTCGTCGTCCGTGGCGAGGCCCGTGCGGACCGCGCCCGCCACGCTCTTGTGGACCTGGCCGGGCCAGTACGCCTTCAGCGCCACCTCGCCGGCGTGCCCGCGGCCGCGCAGCCCGGCGGCGGTGGCGACGGCCGCGTCCTCGTCCCTGGCCCAGACGGACGTGGTCAGTGGCAGCCCGTAGGCCGTGAGGAGGTCGGCGGTGCTCAGCGGGTCCAGCCAGCCGCCCTCCGGGTGGGCGGTGAGGTAGCCGTCGACCAGGCTGCGGGCGGTGCGCCGGTCGCAGTCCGGGGCGTCGGCGGGGGCGGAGGAAGGTTCCGCGAGTCGGCGTGCGCGCTCCCGGGCGTGGCCGAGGGCACGGGCTGCCGCGACGGCGTCCGAGTAGACCGGCAACGCGCCGCCGAAGGCGCAGTCGCGCAGGCGGACGGGCACCTGCTGGTCGAGCAGCACGGCGGCGATCGGGACGCGGCGCCGGGCCGGGCCCTCCAGCAGGGCGTGCGCCGGGTCGCCGTCGCGCGTGAAAAGCGCGGTCGGCACCAGGCACACAAGAATGGCGTCGATGGCCGGATCGCGCTCCAACGCCCGGAGGAAGTGGGTGAGTTCGACCGGGCCGATCGCCGCCGTGGTGTCCACCGGGTTCCGGACGGAGGCGCCGGCGGGGAGCAGCCCGGCCAGCCCCTGCGGGAGTTCGGGCAGTTCGAGGCCGGCTTCCGCGCAAGCGTCGGCGGCCAGGATGCCAATGCCCCCCGCGTTGGACACCACGGCGACCGCCCCGCGCGGGGCGATCAGCGGCTGTGTGTGCAACAGAGCTGCGGCCTGGACGAGTTCGTCGATACTGTGGACGGCGGTGATGCCGGCCTGCCGGAACAGGGCCTCGCGGGTGACTGTGGGGGTGGCGGCCGCCGCGGTGTGCGAGGCCGCGCCGCGGCGGCCCGCGACGGAGCGTCCGGCGTCGACCGTGAGCACCGGGATCGTGCGGGTGACGCGGCGGGCGGTGCGGGCGAAGGCGCGCGGGTTTCCGAAGGACTCCAGGTGGAGCAGGGCGAGGTCGGTGCGGCCGTCCGACTCCCACCACTGGAGCAGGTCGTTGCCGCTGACGTCGTACTTGTCGCCGAGCGACACGAAGCTCGACACCCCGATGCCCAGCCACGCGAGCCGCTGCAACAGGGCGATCCCCACGCCGCCGCTCTGAACGGCCAACCCGGCCGTTCCGGTGCGCGGGAACGCCCCGCCGAACTCGGCGTCCAGCCGGACGGCGGGATCGGCCTGGGCGAGGCCGAGGCTGTTCGGGCCGACGAGGCGCATGCTGTGGCGGCGGCAGGCGGCCATCAGCCGACGGGCCTCCTCGGCCCCGAGCCCCGCGGCGAGCACCACCAGCGCGCGGACCCCGACGGCACCGCACTCCTCCGCCACGCCCGGGACGGCGGCGGCCGGCACGGCGAGCACCACGAGGTCGGGCACCGCGGGCAGGGCGGCGACGGACGGGTACGCGGGCACGCCGTCGATCTCCCCAGCGTGCGGGTTGACCGCCAAGAGCGTGCCGGTGAAGCCGCCCCGGCGGATCTTCCCGAGGACGGTGCGGCCGACCGAACCCTCCCGCCGGGAGGCTCCGACCACCGCCACCGACGCGGGCCGGAGCAGCGCCGCGAGACTGGCCACGTCGGCGCGGCGGCCGCGCTCGTCCACCGCGGCGCGGTAGCGCTCGTCCGTCTCGTCCAGCGGCACCCGGAGGCGGACCTCGCCCTGCTCGAACCGCCGCTCGACCGGCAGGCCGAGATCGGCGAACACCTGGAGGACGGCCCGGTTGCCGAACAGGACGTCGGCCTCGAAGAAGCGGACGCCGTGCGCCCGGGCAGCGTGCACGAGGTGTTCGAGGAGCAGCGTGGCCGCGCCGCGGTGGTGCCACCGGTCGGCCACCGCGAGCGCCAGCTCGGCCGTCTCCGGCGGGTCGTCCAGCAGCTCGCAGTCCGCCTCGCCGATCAGTTCCTCCCCGGCCCAGGCACCGATGGCCAGGACGCCCGGACACTCGCCGCAGAGCCGGTCGGCGGCCTGTGCCGGCGCGTTGCGGCTGACTCCGAAGAACCGCATCCGGCGGCTCTCCTCGGACATCCCGTCGGTGTGCAGGCCGAGGACGGCACGGTGGTCGTTCGGGCCGAGCGGCCGGATCGAGACCGTGGTGCCGTCGGCCAGCAGGGCCTCGGCGGTGGTCCGCGGAAGGTGGACGGTGGACATGGCTCATCTCCTCGGCCGTCGCCGTTCTTCCCTCCAGCCTGCGCACGCCACCGCCTGGACGCGAGGGCCGACCGGCCCCGACCGCCGTGCCGTTCGGCGTGGCGGGCGGGCCCGGAGGGCCTCGGGCATAGGCCCGGTCGAGCGGGCGGCAGAGCGGGTTGTGGTCGTGCCCGGCGGCCCGCCGGAGGTGCTGCCGCAGGGACGCGCCCGGGGCCGGGTGCGGGTGCGTGGTGGCTGTGGCGGACATGGCGCGCCTCCTGGGCTTCCGGGGTGGCCTACGGGCTCGTACCGCCAGCGTTCCTCCGCCGGGGCCGGGGCCCCAGGGCCGGGCGGACCCCACAGGCGGGACCGTCCGGCCCCTGCCACGGATCACCGACGACGGCGTCAGCGACGGCCCCGCTCTGCGCCGCACGGACATCGGCGTGGCCATGGGCCGGCGCGGCACGGAAGTCGCCCCCAGGCCGCCGCACCCGTCCTCGCCCGCCTCGCCGGGTTCGCGGTGGCCCGGCTACGCAAGCAGGGATCTGACTCCCCCATCCAGCTTCCTGGCTGCCGACGGCGGCGGCCGCGATCACGAGCGCTTCAGGAACCTCAGGTAGAACGCGAGGAACACCAGGACGATCCCGGCATTCACCATCAGCCGCGCCCAGAACTGGTGCCTGAAGAACAGGACGTCCACACCGACCACGACGGCCACCATCGCGAGCACGTAGAGCACGGCGACCCACTGTCTTCCCATCCTTTCGTTCTACTACGTGCGGTCGCGACGGGGGAGTGCCGTGGCGCCACCGTTCCCCAACGGACTCCGCCGTCTGGGCCGGTCGGCCCTCGCGCCGGGGGCACCGCCTGCCTAGCGTGGGAGCAGGGTTCGATCGTCCGGCCCGAGGAGGAGCCATGACACCCGTGCGTCCGGACGGCCCGCGCCGTCCCGTCGTCCTCGGCGTCGACGCGCTCGACACCGGCCGGATGACCGCCGCCTGGGCCGCCGACGAGGCCGACCGCCGCGGGCTGCCGCTGCGGCTGGTGCACGCCGTGCCGCCCCTGTTCCGCGAGTTCCCCAGGAGACGCTGAGCACCTACTCGGTGACCGTCCCGGTGAGCGCCCAGTCCCACTACCCGGTTGTGGTCTCCCGCGATCCCGAGCACGTCATCCAGGACCCGGTACCCACTCCCCCGCACCGAACCCGGGCACATCCTGAGGAGGAAGCCGTGGTCGTGAACCCTCCCGTCGTCGTCGGATTCGACGGCTCACCCGAAAGCCTCGCCGCCACCGAGTGGGCCCTCCGCGAGGCGCAACGCCGCGCGTGCCCCCTCACGCTCCTCCAGGCCTGGCCATGGCCACGGCGGGACGTGGTGGGGAGCGACGAGACGTATCACCGTAGCGTGGAACAACTCTCCGTTCGTGAAGCCGAGTTGCGCACCCTGGAGCTCGAGGTGCCGATCAGTTCCTCGCACGTCCGCGCCGAGCCGGCCGAGGCGCTGGGGGACGCCGCGCGCAGCGCCGCCGTGCTGGCGCTCGGCTCGCGGGGGCTGGGTGCCGTACACGGCTACCTGACCGGCTCGGTGAGCCAGGAGGTGCTGGGCCGCGCGGCCTGCCCGGTGGTGCTCGTCCGGGCCGGGGAGAGCGAGGGTGAGGGCGCCGTGCTGACGGGCCTCGACCTCGCGCACCCGGCGGACGAGGTACTGGCCTTCGCCTTCGAGGCCGCCGCCGGCCGCGGCGCGCCGCTGCGCGTCATCCACGCCTGGACACCGCCGCCCCTCCGCGACTACCTGACGTTTGACGCGATCGGCGGGCTGGAGGATGGGCTCTCCGAGGCCGAGCACGCCCGGTTCACCGCGATCGTCGAACCCTGGCGGGCCCGTCATCCGGAGGTGGACGCGACCTGCGAAACGATCCTCGGCAACGCGTCCGCCGTCCTCGTCGCCGCGGCCGGGACGGCCCGGCTGCTCGTCGTCGGCCGACGCGCCCACCACCATCCGCTCGGCTCCCGCCTCGGCCCGGTGGCCCACGCCGCGGTCCACCACGCCCACTGCCCGGTGGCGGTCGTCCCGCACGGCTGACCCGGGGCCGTCCGGCGTCCGGGTCCGGGCCGAACGGCCCGCGCACGACCGGCCGCCCGGCGCGAACCTGGTGGTGACGAAAGGTGGAGACCATGCACACCGTGATCGTGTACGAGAGCATGTACGGCAACACCCGCGAGATCGCCGAGGCGATCGCCGAGGGCGTCCACCAGGCTGACCCCGCCGCGGACGTCGACTGCCTCCCGGTGGCAGAGGCCGGCCCGGACGTGACGCGCACCGCGGACCTGCTGGTGGTCGGCGGCCCGACCCACATGCACGGCATGTCCTCCGGGCTCAGCCGCCGCCTGGCCGCCTCGGCCGAGCACCGCAAGGAGGGGTACGAGGACGCGGCCGCCGAGGCCCGGGAGACCGTCGAGGGACCGGGCCTGCGCTCGTGGTTCCACGGCCTCCCGAAGAGCGAGCCCGGCGCCCATGCCGCCGCGTTCGACACCCGCGGCGCGACCGCCGGCTCCGGCGGCGCCGCCAAGGGCATCGCCCAGCGGCTCTCCCACCACCGCTACGACGTGGTAGCCGAACCCGAAGGCTTCATCGTCGACGGCGTCGACGGCCCGCTGCACACCGGCGAACTCGACCGCGCCCGCGCCTGGGGCGCGGCCCTGGTCTGACGGGTAGTCGGATTCGCGGGCATCGCGCCCCTCACCGAGGGCGTCCGCGAGCCGCAGCTCGTGATCCCCGCGCGATGCGGCTCGCGATCAGCCGCTCGATCTCCGTCACCCCGGACCGCTTCGCCGCCGTGAAGCGGCGGTGGCCGCCAGAGGGGGCGGGAGCGTCAGCGGCGGGCGGCCCGGCGGCGGGCGGCCGCCAGGGTGCCCGTGCCGACGGCGAGCAGCGCCGCGCCGCCGACGCCGTAGGCGAGCGTCCGGCCGCCGTCACCGCCGGTCTGGGCCAGGTTCCCGCCGCCCGGCGCGGGCGGAGCCGTGGACGGGCCCGAGGGGGTGTCGGCGGAGGCGGACGGGGAGGGGGACTCCTCGTTGCCCGGTGCCGTCGACGGGGCTCCGGTGGCCGGCTCCGAGGGCTCGGGGGCGGTGGACGGGACCGGATCCGAAGTCGCGGTCGCGGTCGCGGTGGCCGTCGGGCTCGCGGTGGCGGTCGGGCTCGACGTGGCGGTGGGCGTCGGGGTGGCGCTGGGGATCCCGGTGGGGTCGGTGGTGGGAGTCGCCGTCGGTGACGCCGTCGGCTCCGGCTCGCACCGGGCCCCGCCGCCCCAGCCGGAGATCAGCTGGTCCGCGATGACGGCGTGCGGAAAGCTGGGCAGCGGATTGTCGACGCCGTCGAACTTCTCGTCCCCGGCGTAGAGGTCGATCTGGCCGTAGCACTTCGGCAGGCGGGCCGACACGTCCAGGGTCGCCCCGCGCTTGTCCAGGTCGAGCGTGGCGGTGGCCCACCCGAGGAAGGTCTGGTGGCCCGAGGTGGGCCACGTCGGCCCCTCGGTGTCGTACGAGGCCAGCGAGACCTTGTAGACGCAGCCGGCCCCGGGCTCCCCCGCGAGCCGGACGTCGATGACGCCGTGCGGCTCGCTCATCCGGCGGGCCGCGCTCCAGGTGCGGCCACCGTCCGTTGAGTATTCGACCTTGGCCCCTGAACAGTCGCCCGCGGTCTCGGCGTGCGCAGCGCCGAGGGAGAGGAACGGGGTTCCCGCCGCCACGGCGAGAGCGGTGAGACCTGGAATCGTTCGGCGAAAGGCGTGATGCACGGGGGATGACTTTCTGGTGTTGTACTGCGTGGAATTTCGCGCCTCCATCCATGAAGGCCCGTCAAACCTATCCGTGCACGTATGGGAATACTGGCGGGATACCCCGTCACTTCCTGCAGAACCGGGCCGCAGGCTCCTGCAACGTCCGGGACATTGGTCCTGACCAATACGAGGCGGAGGCCCCTGGGGCCGCTCGGCGCGCCGGGGCACGATCTTCCGGATGGCGGGCCCCACCAGGGCCGCCGCACCTCGCCTCGTCCACGCCGCACCCGGGGGTCCCATGGAAGGCAACGCACTCGCGGTGCTCGGCCTGAGCTCACAGGAGGAGGCGGTCTACCGACTCCTCCTGCGCTCCCCCGGTATCGGACTCGCGGTGATCGCCCACGTCTGCGGGACGGACGAGGACGAGGCAGCCACCGCCGTGGCCCGGCTGCGGGACCTGGGCGTGGTGCGGGCGGCCACCGACCGGAGCGCCTTCAGCGGCGTCGACCCCGCGACCGCGGTCGACCGGCTGGCGCGGCTGCGCATCCACGGACTGCAGGGCGAGATCCGGCAGGTCGCCTCCTCCCGCCACCTGATCGACGCGCTGGCCGAGGACCAACAGGCGGGGCAACGCGCGGCGGTCAACGAGTTGCAGCAGGTCGATGGCCTGGACCAGGTGATCGCCTGCGTCGACGAGCTGTCCTTCTTCGCCCGGGAGGAACGGCTCACCACGCACCCGGGGCCGATCCTCACCGCGGCTCTCGACGCCGTCAGGACCTCGGATCTGAAGTACCTGCGTCGAGGGCTGCGGATGCGGACCATCCTGCACACCAGCGCACTCGACTGCCGGCAGGTCGACCGCTTCGTGTCGGAGCTCGCGGAGCGGGGCGCCCAGGTGCGCGGGACCGCCGGCCCGCTGGAGCGGATGGTGATCTTCGACCGGCGGACCGCCCTGGTGGCGACCGACCCGGACGACATCACCCGCGGCGCCCTGATCGTCCGCCAGCCCGGACTGCTGGCCCACCTCCTGAGCCTGTTCGAACGCCGCTGGTCACAGTCGTGCGCGGTCACGGACGAACTGCCCTCCACGGCCGAGCGACAGGTCCTCCAGGTCATGGCGCGGGCCGACAAGGACGAGGCCGGCGCACGGGAACTGGGCATGTCACTGCGCACCTACCGCGGCCACGTCGCCTCCCTGCTGCGCCGACTGGACGCGCCCAACCGGTTCCAGGCGGCCCTGGCGGCCCGCGACCGGCGTTGGATCTGATCCCCCGCACGAACCTGCAAGGGATCGGACGGCCCCTGCACGAAATTCCGCAGGACCAACGAACCCATTTAATTCCGGTACGGATAGATTAATTCACCGGCGCTCGCTGCCGATGGGTCGGCGAAAGGAAAGCGCTTGACCCAGGCCCTCCACCACAGAACGGCGGGCAGGGCCCGCACATGACTCACAGGGGACGCATGAGGACCGCAATCATCCTGATCTCGTCAGCACAGATCACGCTGGCGGTGGTCGCGGCCAGCACAAAGCGGCGAGTCGATGCCTACCCGAATTGGTACCCCTTGTCGTTGATGGTCACCTGTGTCGGACTCCTCGCGGCCCTGGCCGCGGAGGAGTGGATCTGAGAACCGCCGGGTTCGGTGAGGGCGAGCAGTTCGCGCCGGACAGTCAGCGGCGCGAAGTCGAACCCGGCCACCCAGCGGCATGCTCACCGTCGACGACCTGCTGGGCGACGTCGTCCAGCGACTCTTCGACCTGCTCGTCCCCGTTTCCCGCAGTACGCTGCCCGAAGCGGCGGCCTGACCCACCCCGGAAGTCCGCCTTCATGTGGAGGCTGCCACGGCCGGCTGCCTTCGCAGGACAAGGACGTCACGGTCAGCGTCGACGACCGTGTACTGACCGTCCAGGCCGAACGCGGCAGGGAGAAGTCTGCCTGCAAGATCAAGATCAACCGGGGCGTGGGCTCCTGGCCACCGGCCCGGGGTCCACCGCCCAGGGCCCGACCGGACCCGGGAGGCCCGGCATGACCACGAACTCCACGATGCGCACCAAGCAGTGGAAGCTGCGCATCGACCTCTTCGAGGAAGCCGACGAGACCAAGGTCCACGCCGTCCTCGACACCGGCGACAACGTGCTGGAGAGCCGCACCGCCGCGCGCCGCAGCCCGCACGACCCGCCGGTGCCCGAGATCGGCGACGAGTTCGCCGCCGCGCGCGCCCTCATCGACCTCGGCCACCAGCTCCTGCGTGCCGGGCTCAACGACTCCGCCGCCAACGCCCCTGCCGACGCGGACTGACCGGTGAGCTCACGGGTCGGGGCTCACGGGTCCGGGAGGATCGCCACCGGGCCGTGCGCGTGGTGGATCACGCCGTGCGCCACCGGGCCCAACCTCAGTGCAGCGAAAGCGAGTCGAGGCGAGCGGCGGCCGAGGACGACCAGGGCCGCCGTGCGCGAGGCCTCGACCAGTCGGCTGACGGCCGGCCGGCCGAACACCTCGGTCGTGGTGAGGACGTCCGGGTACCTGTCCCTACCGCGGGCCAGGGCGTCCGCGAGCCGCGACTCCTGCGCGAGGGCTCCCTCGCTCCCGCCCGCCAGGACCCTCAGCCCGGCCCCGCACCGGGCCGCCTCCGCGAAGGCGAAGTCGAGCACGGCACCACACGGCCGGTCCGCCTCGACGCCCACCACGATCGGCCCCTGCCCGGCCTCCGCGTCCTCGGCGCCGGGGCGGACCAGGACGACGGGGCAGTGCGCCTCCGCCGCCGTCCGGAGCGCCACCGAGCCGGCGAGCGGCCCGGCCAGACGGCCCGGACCGCGCGAGCCGAGCACCAGCAGGCCCCTCCGCCGGCCCGCGGAGGCCAGCACGCTCCACGGTGTTCCCGGGACCGCCTCGCAGGTGATCTCCAGTTCCGGGAGGAGGTCCGTGAGGCGGTCGCGGAGCACCGGCACGAACGCGGGCATTCCCTGCGGCGCGTCTTCACCGAAGGCGCGTGTGTCCCGGATGACGGCGATCAGCCGCAACCGGACGCCCCGGCGGTACGCGTCGTACGCTGCCCAGCGGGCGGCGGCCTCGCTCGGCGCGGAGCCGTCGACGCCCGCCACGACTTCGAAGGACATGATCCGTCTCCTGTTCGTCCGTCGGCACTCCGGCCGGTTCATGCCTCGGGCACGACGGCGACGGCGCACTCGGCGTGGTGCAGCGCCGCGTGGGCCACCGGGCCGAGCCGGCCCACCGGTGCGCACCGCCGTCGGCCCAGGACCAGGAACCGCGCCTTCGCCGACGCCTCGACCAGCACCTGCCCGGCGCCGCCCGGTTCGCAGTCCCCGGTCAGCGGGACGTCCGGGTACGCGGCCCGCCAGGGTTCGAGAGCCGTCGAGAGCAGTTCGCGCTCCGACCGGCCCGGTCCCCCGGGTGGCCACGCGTGGAGCACGCGCAGCGCCAGATCGTGGCGGCGCGCCAGGTCGAAGGCGAAGTCGAGGACGGCCTCGGCCGGGCGACGGGCGTCCACCGCGGCGAGGACGTGGTCCCGGGGCACCGGGTCCTCCGCGACGGGTGCCACGATGACCGGGCACCCGGCGCGGGCCGCGACGTGGAGGGCGGTCGCGCCGACCCGCAGCCCGGGGAAGCCTCCGTCCCCGCGCGCGGCCAGGACCAGCAGTTCGGCCGCCTCCCCCGCGGCCACCAGGGCCGCCGTGGCGACGTCGTGCACCTCCTCCGCCCGCACGCGCAGCTCCGGGTGACGGACGGCCAGCACGTGCCGCACCTCCGCCAGTGCGCCCCGTTCGCCCCACCGGGGGCGGGTGTCCCTCCCCGAGACCAGGTGCGGCATGAGCGGCAAGGCGTGCAGGACGCGTAGCCCGCGCCCCCTCGACAGGGCTTCCTCGGCGGCGAGGCCGGCCGCCCGCAGACTCGCGGACGAGCCGTCGACCCCAACCGTGACGGGCAGTTCCATGACGGCCATCTCCTTCCGGTTCGACGAACGGCCGCACTCATCGTCCCGCCGGCCGCGCGCCGGCGACAGGACCGGGCAGGCCCGGCCGGGCCGGGACCAGCGGCCCCTCCACGAGGGGCCACCCGTCCCGGCCGGGCGCTCACACCGCCGTGGGGGTGACGAGGCCGTAGTGGCCGTCGTACCGGCGGTAGAGGACGTTGCCCCGCCCGGTGGCCGCGTCGGTGAAGAAGACGAACGGCGCGCCGCTGAGACCGAGGCGGTCGGCCGCCTCCGGGACCGTCAGTTCCGGGACGGCATCGGTGCTCACGCCGAGTCCGGGGCCCCCCGCCGCGACCGCTCCGGCCGAGGCGATCCGGTGGACGCCGTCGCGCTCGTCGCGGTAGACGACGCTGTCGGCACCGGTCGCGGCGTCGGTGAAGAGGTGGAACGCGTGGTCCATGGCCTCCAGGTCGAGCACCGCCGCCGACGGGCTCTGCCGGCCCGGGCCGTAGGACGTGCGCCGCACGATCCTCCGCTCCTCCGGCGGGCGCGCGGCGTGCTGCGGGCGGTGGTGCTCCCGGCCGCGCTCGGTCCGGGCTCCGTGCGGGGCGTGGTGGCGCCGGCCGGCCCTGGTGAGCCGGGTGAGGAGGCGGTCCTGGAGCAGGTCGACGGCCTCCTGCATGGTGGCGGCGGCCACCTGTGCCCGGACCGGACGTCCGTCGAGGTCCACGACGGCCCGGGCAACGGCCGGACGGGCGATCGCGTGGTGGGCCTCCTGGGTCAGCTTCACGCGGACCCCGAGCACGGGCTCGTGGATCCGTCCGAGCACGGCCCCCACCTTGGCCCGGGCGTAGCCGGGCGCGGCCTGGGACACGGCCCCTCGCGTCGTCACCTCGACGTCGACGGCGGGCCGGCTCTGCGGCGGGTTCATGCGCGTGCTCCTGTCGGGACGGCGGTCGAGGAGGGCTGGACCGTGGTCCCGGTGGTGCCCAGGAGGATGCCCAGGGCGTTGTCGAGCGGGCCGATGGCGGCGAGGCCGCCGGTCCGTTCGACGAAGGAGGCGGCGGCGTCGGCCTTGGGCCGCATCGAGCCTTCGGGCAGCTCCAGCCCGCGCAGCAGCGCCGGGGTGGCGGTGAGCAGGGGGCGGGGGCGGGAGGTGCCGAAGCCGGTGAACACGTGGGTGACGTCGGTGAGGATCAACAGCGCGTCCGCGTCGAGCTGTTCGGCCAGCAGGGCGGCCGTGCGGTCCTTGTCGACGACCGCCTCGACGCCGGTCGTCCGGCCGGTGTCGCGGTCGCGGACCACCGGCACTCCGCCGCCGCCCGCACAGACCACGATCGTGCCGCTGCCGAGGAGCTGGCGCACGACGGGTGCTTCGAGCACGTCCCTCGGCTCGGGCGAGGGCACGACGCGGCGGCGCACCGGCCCGTCCTGCGCGGTGGCCCAGCCGAGTTCGCGTCCCAGCCGGACGGCCTGGCGGTCGGTCAGCGGCTGTCCGATGAACTTCGCGGGGTGCTCGAACGCCGGGTCGTCCGGGTCGACCTCGGTGTGGGTGACCAGCACGGCCACCGGTCGTCCCGGCAGGCGGGCGAGGAGCTCCCGGGCCAGGAGGGTGCCGATCATGCCCTGGGTCTGGGCGCCGAGGACGTCCAGCGGGTAGGGCGCGGTGAGCGCCGGGTCGGTCTCGCTCTCGACGGCGAGCAGGCCGATCTGGGGCCCGTTGCCGTGGGTGACGACGACCTCGTGCCCGGCCTCGACGAGTTCGGCGAGCGACCGCGCGGCCTCCCGCACGTGGTGCGACTGGACGTCGGCGTCGGGGTGTTCGCCCCTGCGGAGCAGGGCGTTCCCGCCGAGTGCGGCGACGATGCGCATGATCAGTTCCTCCCGAGCGTGGCGACCAGGATCGCCTTGATGGTGTGCATCCGGTTCTCGGCCTGCTCGAAGACCAGGCTCGCCGGCGAACGGAAGACGTCGTCGGTGACCTCCAGTCCGTCCAGGCCGTGCTCCTCGGCGAGTTGCGCGCCGAGGTCGGTGCGGCGGTCGTGCAGGGCGGGCAGGCAGTGCAGGAACGCGGTGTCCGGGTTGCCGGTGGCGGCGAGGGTCTTGGCGTTCACCTGGTAGGGCAGGAGCAGCTCGATCCGCTCCCGCCACCTCTCCGGTGCCTCGCCCATCGAGACCCACACGTCGGTGTAGAGGTAGTCGGCGCCGCCGACCGCCTCCTCGACGTCCTCGGTGAGGGTGATCCGGGCGCCGCTGCCGAGGGCGAGCTGCCGGCTCGCCGCGACCACCTGCGGCTCCGGCCACAGCGCGCGCGGCGCGGCGATCCGCACGTCCATGCCGAGGAGGGCGCCCATCGTCAGCAGGGAGTTGGCGGTGTTGTTGCGGGCGTCGCCGAGGTAGCAGAAGGAGACGTCCTCCAGGGGTTTGCCACTGTGCTCGCGCATGGTGAAGACGTCGCACAGGCTCTGGGTCGGGTGGCAGGCGTCGGTCAGGCCGTTGTAGACGGGGACGCCGGCGTGGGCCGCGAGTTCGGTGACGGCGTCGTGCTCGAAGCCCCGGTACTCGATGGCGTCGTACATCCGGCCGAGGACGCGCGCGGTGTCGGCGATGCTCTCCTTGTGGCCGATGTGCGAACCGTCCGGACCGAGGTAGGTGGTGGTCGCGCCCTGGTCGGCCGCCGCGACCTCGAAGGCGCAGCGGGTCCGGGTGGAGTTCTTCTCGAAGATCAGGGCGATCCTGCGGCCGGTGAGGCGGGGCGTCTCGGTGCCCGCCCGGCGGGCGGCCTTCAGCTCGGCGGCGAGGTCGAGGAGGTGGTGGATCTCGGCAGCGGTGTGGTGGAGTTCGCTGAGGTAGTGGCGGCCGCGCAGGTCGACGGTCATGGCTGTGGCTCCTCGGGTGGGGTCAGTGGACGGCGTCGCGCTGGATCGGGCAGCTCATGCAGCGCGGGCCGCCCCGGCCGCGGCCGAGCTCGGACCCGGCGATGGTGACGATCTCGACGCCCTGCTTGCGCAGGTGGGTGTTGGTGGTGGTGTTGCGCTCGTAGCCCACGACGACGCCGGGTTCCAGGGCGAGGAAGTTGCTGCCGTCGTCCCACTGCTCGCGCTCGGCGGCGCGGCCGTCCTGGTCGGCGGAGAGGAAGCGGACCTCCTCCAGGCCGAGCGCCTCGGCCAGGGAGCGGGCGAGGTCGGGATCGGGACGCACGTCGAGGCCGGTGGGCCGGTCGGGGGCGGGCACGAGGGTCCACGAGCGCAGCGGCTCGGCCAGCCCGGGGTAGCGGACGAAGGTGTCGCGGTCGATCATCGTGAGCACGGTGTCGAGGTGCATGAAGGCCCTGCTCTCGGGCAGCCGGACGGCGATGACCCGCCGGGCGGTGCCGTACTGGAAGAGGGTCCGGGCGAGCTGTTCGACGGCTTGCGGGGTGGTCCGTTCGCCCATGCCCACCATGACCACGCCCTCGCCGACGACGTGGACGTCGCCGCCCTCGATGCTGGTGCCCGGCTCGGGGGCGGTGCCGTCGAGCAGGGGCGGGGCGGTCTCGGCGAACAGCGGGTGGAAGCGGTAGATCGCGGCGGTGTGCAGGGTCTCGCGCCGCCGGGCCGGGCGGGCCATCGGGTTGAGGCTGTAGCGGGCGCCGATCCAGCAGGAGTTGTCGCGCGGGAACAGGTGGTTGGGCAGCGGTGGGAGGGCGAAGTCCTGCGCGCCGAGGGTGTGCCAGAGCAGGCTGTGCGGGTCGCGCAGCGGCAGGTCGTCCTTCAGGACGCCGCCGATGAGGTACTCGGCCAGCGTCCGGCCGTCCAGTTCCCCGAACAGCTCCCGGACCGGGTCGGCCAGGGCCGGGCCCACCGTGGCCGGGGTGACCACCCGGCCCAGCAGCCACGCCCGGGCCGGCGGCAGTTCGAGCGTCTCGCCGAGCAGTTCGGCGTAGTGGTGGACGCGGACGCCGTGGTCGCGCAGCACCTGGGCGAACGCGTCGTGCTCCTCGCGGGCGCGCTTGGCCCACAGGATGTCGTCGAACAGCAGCTCGTCGACGTTGCGCGGGGTCAGCCGGGACAGTTCCAGGCCGGGGCGGTGCAGGATCACCTGGCGCAGGCGCCCGGCCTCGGAATCGACTCGCAGAGCGGACATGGGCGGTACTCCTCCGTACGGGGTGCTGGTGGAACGCGCGTTCAGTTCTGGGTGGCCGGGTCCTGGCCGGCCCGGACGGGGTGGGGCCGCTTGAGCCAGATGTAGCCGGGGATGCCGAGCAGGACGGTGAACAGGCCGTAGTAGACGGTCTGGTAGCCGCTGCCCTGGATCGACCAGTAGGAGAAGGCCATCGCGAGGGCGGCGACGGTGACGTCGCGGGCGAACCTCCGGCGGTCGAGCTCCGCCCGGCCCCGCACGGCCAGCCAGTACAGCTGGGCGGCGGCCGACACCAGGTACGGGATGACGGCGGTGAGCACGCTGAGCAGCACGATCTCGGTGAAGACCCGGGTGAACCGGGTGTAGCTGACGACGGTGAGCACCGACGCGAGGACGGTCGCGGAAATGATGCCGAAGGCGGGCACCTCGCCGCGGCTGCGTCCGAACGCGGCCGGGAAGAGGCCGTCGCGGGCCGCGGCCATCGGCATCTCGGCGCAGATGAGCGTCCAGCCGTTGAGCGCACCGAGGCCCGAGACGATCGCCGCGGCGGCGACCAGGTTCCCGGCCCACGTGCCGCCGGCGATGGCGTTGAAGGCGTCGGTGAACGGCGCGGTGGAGCCGACGAGCCGGGCGTGCGGGACGGTCCCGAACACCGCGAGGGTGCCGAGCAGGTAGATCACGGCGCAGGCCAGTGTGCCGTAGAGGGTCGCGCGGGGCACGTTGCGCCGCGGGTCACGGACGCGCCCGGCCGCCACCGAGGCGGTCTCCAGCCCGATGTAGCTGAACAGGGCGATGGCCGCGGCCGCCGAGACCGCCCCGACCGCCGGGGTGCCGGAGGCGTTGAACGCACCGAGGTTGCCGGACCTGACGAACAGCAGTCCGGCCGTCGCCATGAACGCCAGCGGGAGGAACTTCAGGACGGTGGTGACCACTTGGACGGCCCCGATGCTGCGCACGCCGGCGAGGTTGACGGCGGCGGGCAGCCAGAGCCCGGCCAGGGCGATGGCGACGGACCCCCAGGTGTGGTGGCCCTTGTTCACGAACACCTCGACGTAGCCGACCCAGGCCACCGCGATGGCCGCGTTGCCGGCCCAGGCGGTGATCCAGTACGACCAGGCGGTGAGGAAGCCGGCGAACTCGCCGAAGGCCTCCCGGGCGTAGACGTAGGGGCCGCCGCTTCCGGGAACGCGCCCGGCCAGGCGTCCGAACGTGGCGGCGAGTGCCAGGGCGCCGAGGGTCACCAGGGCGAAGGCCACCAGCGAGATCGGCCCGTAGGGCGCGAGGGCGGAGGGCAGGGCGAACACCCCGGTGCCGATGATGCTGCCGACGACCAGCGCCGTCGCGGCCGGCAGTCCGAAGGACCGGCCCCGGTCCGGCGGCGGGCCGGCCGACGGTCCTCCGCTGTCGGCCGGTGGTATTCCCTGGTCGGCTGTGGGCATGGGGGCGCTCCTTCGTGACGGTCCGGGAGAGGTGGTGCGGCACCGAGGGCCGCGTTCGCTGAGGTTGATCCTCGAAGGGCGGAGCCCCGCGCAGCAGGGGACAACGGTCCCTCCCCCGTCGCCGCTCGTCCCTGGGTGGGCGTCCCGAGGGTCCCGGGGGCGCACCGGCCTGTGGTGCACGCCCGGCGCGAGATGCGTCCGCTCCGCGCTCACCAGCGCTACGACGCGACCCCCCAGGACCAGTGGCCCCCTCCCCGGTCCCGTCGGTCCCTGGGCCGTCGTGAGGTCCGGCCGGGAGAGTGGCGCCGGGCCGCACCTGGAGCGCCACCGCCCCCGGCCCCCGACGAAGGAGCACACGGACATGGCCGACACCTCCGCATCCGCACGGTCCACCGCGATCGCACGGCCGCTTCGGCACCACCTCCACCGCGCCGTCGGCATCGAGCACAACCCGCTGTCCCGGCCGCTCGACCGGTCGCGCAGCCGCGCGCTCCTGCTCGCCGTCCTCGGCCTGGCGCTGGCCGCGGTCGCGGGCGCCGGCATCTCGCTCGCCGACCTCGCCTCCGCGCAGCGCACCGCCGCCCTGACGGCGGCCCACCGGCACCGGGTGGACGCCACGCTGCTCTCCCCGTCCCGGCAGGTGGCCGGGCTGTCGGGCTACAGCCGGGTCCGCTTCCAGGCAGCCGCCACCTGGGCCGCGCCGTCCGGCCGAACCACGACCGGGCAGGTCGACGTCGACCGCCCGATGCCCTCCGGCAGCGTCAGCCGCGTGTGGGTGGACGACGACGGCCGACCGGCCGCCGCGCCGCCCACCACCGGCTCCGTCGTCATGGACGCCGTGTTCCTCGGGCTGGCCGTGCTCGCCGCCCTCGCGGTCCTGATCGGGACGGGTCTGGGCATACGGCTCCGCAGGCTCGATCACTGGGCCGACCGGCGCTGGCAGCTGTCCTGGGCCCGGCTCGAACCGGTCTGGAGCGGCCGCAGCGCACAGTGACCGCGCACCGGCCGGGCAGCACCACCACCCTCACCCCGACCAGCCCACCGGAAGGATCCCGCCATGCCGGGTCAGCCCCTCGACGACGGCACCGCGCACGCCCTCGTCGCCGCGGCCGCCGCCGCCCCGTCCATCCACAACACCCAGCCCTGGCGGTTCCACCTCGACACCGTCCACCGGACCTTCGAGGTGCACGCCGCGCGGCGGCACCCCCTGCCGCACACCGACCCGGACGGCCGGGCCGTCCACCTCTCGATCGGCGCCGCCCTGTGCAACCTCGCGGCGGCGGCCGTCCACCTGGGCTGGGAACCCGTCGTACGCCTGCTGCCCCAGCCGGACCTCGCCGGCCCGCTCGCCACCGTCCGGCTCGCCGGTGCCCCCCGCGCCGCCCTGCTGCGCCGCCCCGACCTCTACCGGGCCATCTGGCGCCGCCGCTCCAGCCAGCTGCCGTTCCTCCCCGACCCGGTGCCCGGCCCCGTCCTCGCCGAACTCGCCGAGGCCGCCCGGTCGGACGGCGCCCGGCTGCGCCACCCGGACGCGGCCGAACGCGCCCGGCTGCTCGCCCTCACCGCCGAGGCCGAGCAGCGCTCCGCCGCCGACCCGGAGCGCCGGGCCGAGAGCCGCTCCTGCCTCGCCTCCCCCGGCGCGGCCGAGGGCCTGCCCGTCTACGCCCTCGGCGCGCAGGACAGCAGCGGACGCCTGCCGATGCGCGCCTTCGCCGGCCCCGCGGACGGGGTGCCCGGGGAGCGCGCCCCCTTCGAACCGGAGCCGCAGCTGCTCCTGCTCACCACGCGCCACGACGGACCGGCCGATCGGCTGCGCGCCGGCCAGGCCCTGCAGCACGTCCTCCTCCTGCTCACCCTCCACGGCCTGCGCGCGTCGTTCCTGCACCAGGCTCTGGAATGGCCGGACCTGCGCGACCGCATGACCGGTGCCGGACGCGGCGCCGCGCAGATGCTGCTGCGGATCGGCTACGGCCCGGCAGGCTTCCCCACCCCGCGACACCTCACGACCACGCTCCTCCGGCACTCCGACGTCCTGTCCCCCACCCACTGACCCCGTCCGGGACAGCGGGGCCGTTCGGCCCTATCGGAAGCGGCGCCCGCGGTGCACGATGTCCCTCGGCCCATCCACTCCGCCGGCCCGGCGGACCCAGGATCCCGGAGATGTCATGACGGACACCGCGACGGCCCGCCCGGCCCTCCCCATTCGCGTGTTCCTGCTCGACGACCACGAGGTGGTCCGCCGGGGCGTGCGCGAACTCATCGAGACCGAACCGGACCTGACGGTGATCGGCGAGGCCGCCACCGCCGAGCAGGCGCTGGCCCGGGTGCCCGCGCTGCGCCCCGACGTCGCCGTGCTCGACATGCGCCTGACCGACGGGGACGGTGTCACCGTCTGCCGCGAACTGCGTTCGCGCATGCCGGACCTGGCCTGCCTGATGCTCACGTCCTTCGACGACGAGGACGCCCTGCTCGACTCGATCATGGCCGGTGCCGCCGGCTACGCGCTGAAGCAGATCAGCGGCACCGACCTGATCGCCGCGATCAGGACCGTCGCCTCCGGCCAGTCCATGCTCGACCCCG
This sequence comes from Kitasatospora sp. NPDC057904, assembly GCF_042887925.1. Taxonomy (NCBI): domain Bacteria; kingdom Bacillati; phylum Actinomycetota; class Actinomycetes; order Kitasatosporales; family Streptomycetaceae; genus Kitasatospora; species Kitasatospora sp. NPDC057904. Next base: position 88,065 of record NZ_JBHVOL010000006.1, on the reverse strand, counting down.
GCGCCACCAGCCGCGTCATGGCCCGGCTGCGCAGCGAGCGCGCCCCGCAGGAATCCGGACTGCCCGAACTCACCGAGCGGGAGCGGGAGATCCTCGCCCTGGTCGGCGAGGGACTGACGAACCGGCAGATCGGCGGACGGCTGTACCTCGCGGAGAAGACGGTCAAGAACCACATCTCCAGGCTGCTCGCCAAGCTCGGCGTCGAGCGGCGCGTCCAGGCCGCGCTCATCGCCAACCGGACCCTCTCCCCGACCACCCGGTAGGCCGACAGGGCCCCGGCCGGGACCACTCGGCGCGCGGGCGGGGACCGAACGGCCCTCGCCCCCGACGGAGGCCACGCGAACAATCGATTCCATGGAACCCGCCCACACCTCCACCACGAACGCCCCGCTGGACGAGCGGCACTGCCTCCGGCTCCTGGCGGGCGCCTCGGTCGGCCGCGTGGTCTACACGGTCGGCGCCCTGCCGGCCGTGCTTCCGATCCGCTACCGTCTCGGAGCCGACGGCAGCGTGCTGCTGCACGCCACCGCGCACTCCGAACTGGTGCGAGCGGTGTCCGGCGCACTGGTGGCGTTCGAGGCCGGTCGGGTCGACGAGGCGGACGGAACCGGATGGAGCGTCACGGTGCTCGGACGCGCCGACGTCTCGCCGGGCCCGGCGACCGACGGAACCCCGCTCGCCCCCCAGGTCTCCATCCGGATCCGGCCCGAACTCGTCACCGGCCGACTCCTGCCGGGCACCCCGCCCTGACCGGACGCGGGCCCGGTCAGAGAGCGAGCGGCGCCGACCACACCAGCCGGGTCCCTCCCTCCGCGAGGCGCTCGACCTCGAACGACCCGCCCAGCGTCTCGGCCCGCTCCGCCAGGTTCCGCAGACCGCTGCGCCGCCCCTGTTCGGGGATGCCGACCCCGTCGTCCTGCACGGACAGCGCCACCCGCCCGCCCGCCGCCTGGAGCGCGACCTCGACCCGGCCCGCCCGCGCGTGGCGGGCGGCGTTGCTCAACGCCTCGGCCAGCACGGCGAGGACGTGCTCGGCCACCTCCGGGGGGACGTCGGTGTCCAGCAGGCCCTCCATGCTCAGCCGCGGCGCGAACCCGAGCACCGCCTGCGCCTGCTCCACCGCGCGGACGGCCCGGGACCGCAGCCCGCGGCCGGTGGCCTCCTCGCGGGCCCGGAGGCCGAAGATCGTCGACCTGATGATCTTGATGGTCTCGTCCAGGTCCCCCACCGCGCGCAGGACCCGGTCCGACGCGCCGGTGTGATCGATGAACCGCGCCGCGCTCTGCAGCGTCATCCCCGTGGCGAACAGCCGCTGGATGGCCAGGTCGTGCAGGTCCCGGGCGATCCGGTCGCGGTCCTCCAGCATCGCCAGCTGCTCGGCGTCGCGGCGCCGCTCCGCCAGCTCCAGCGCGAGCGCGGCCTGGTCGGCGAAGCCCAGCAGCGGGCCGATCTCCCGGTCGGTGAACTCGGATCCACCGGCCTCCCTGGCCAGCAGGAGCACACCGTCGATCTGCCCCTCGGCCCGGCCCAGCGGTACCGCGACCGCCGGCCCGAGCCCGTTGAAACGACTCGCTCCTGCGGCCAACCGCGGTTCACCGGCCAGGTCCGCCGTCGTCGCCGGCACCCCCGAGGCACAGGCCTCGCCCGAGAGGGAGCCGTCCAACGGCACGGCCAGGCCCGCCCGGCCCGCCGTGTCCCCGCCCAGGGCCAGTTCCACGCGCAGCGTGTCCGTCCCGGCCACCGGCACGGACACGTCGGCCAGATCGGCGCCGGTGATCTCCCGCGCCCGCTGTGCGATCAGCTCCAGCACCTCCGAGCGCGAGCCCCCGGACAGCAGGGCCCGGGTGATCTCCCCGCTCGCGCTCAGCCAGCGCTGCTGGCGCTGGGCCTCCTCGTACAGCCGGGCGTTGTCGATCGCCACCCCCGCGGCCACCGCGAGCGTCGAGATCACCGCCTCGTCGTCCGCGTCGAACTCCTCGCCGCCCTGCTTGTCGGTCAGGTAGAGGTTCCCGAAGACCTCTTCGCGCACGCGCACCGGAACGCCCAGGAAGCTCCTCATCACGGGGTGGTGCGCCGGGCAGCCGAACGACGAGGGGTGCGCGGACAGGTCCTCCAGCCGCAGCGGCTCCGGGTGGCGGATCAGCTCGCCCAGCAGTCCCCGCCCGGTCGGGTACGGACCGATCCGGGCGATGTCCTCCGCCGTCAGGCCCACCGTGAGGAACTGCGACAGCGACTCCCCGTCCGGCCCGATCACCCCGAGCGCCGCGTACCGCGCGTCCACCAGGACGGCCGCGGCCTCGACGATCCGCCGCAGCACCTGCGTCAGGTCGAGCTCGCGGCCGACCGACAGCACCGCCTCCAGCAGGCTGTGCACCCGGTCCCGGGTGCCCCGCGCCGCGTCGATCCGCGCCTGGAGCTCCTCCAGCAGTTCGTCCAGCCGCAGCTGCGGCATCCGGGACCGCCCCACCTCGCCACCCACCGACACCCTCCTCGCCTCTGCCGACGGGCCAGATTCTCGCAGACGACGGCGAACGACCGGGTGGCCTCCGCCGCACCCCGCCCCGGCCGCACCGGGACCTTCGGTACCGAAGCGGGGCTGCTCGGCCCCTGTGGCGGGACCGGAGCACGGCGGGACGCTGGTCACCGGCCGGACCGCGCACGACGGTGCCGCGGACGGCCCACGACCAGGGAGGTCACGGAGATGACGCACAACGTGGTGGTCGGGATCGACGGCTCGACGGCGAGCGCGGCGGCGGCCGAATGGGCCGCCGCCGAAGCCCGCCGCAGCGGCCACGGGCTGCGGTTGGTCCACGTCGCAGGCACCGAGGCCGACGCCCTCGCCCGCGAGCTCGACGGTGTGGGCGGTGTGCCCGAGCACGTGGCGGCGATCCGCGACCGGATCGCCGCCGCGCTGCCCGGCCTGGAGGTCACCTGCGAGGTCCTGCCCGGGCACCCCGTGCCCGCACTCACCGCCGCCGGCCGGCGGGCCCCGCTGCTGGTCCTCGGCTCCCGTGGACTCGGCGGCTTCGCCGGCCTGCTGGTCGGCTCGGTCGGACTGCGCACCGCCGCCCACGCCGACTGCCCCGTCGTCCTGGTCCGCGCCGGCGCGGACGGACGCGCCGGATCGCCCGGCGACGTGGTCGTGGGTGTGGAGGGCGACCGGCCGTGCGACGCCGTGCTCGGCTTCGCCTTCCGGCACGCGGCCGACAGCGGCGCCGCGCTGCGGGCGGTGGAGAGCCGCCGCCCGTCCCAGGGCCCGTACGTGACGGAGGCCCCGCTGGACGACCGGGAGATCACGGAGTCGCTCCGGACGGCGGCGGAGGTACGGCTCCGGGACGCGCTGGCTCGCTGGCGGGACAAGTACCCCGAGGTCCCCACGCGGGTGGACGTGTGCACCTGGAACGCGGGCCGGACGCTCGTGGAGGCCTCCCGCAGCGCGTCGCTGGTGGTGCTCGGCCGGCGCGCGCCCCGGCACCCGCTCACCGTGCCCCGGCTCGGACCGGTGGCCCACGCGGTCCTCCACCACGCGCACAGCCCGGTCGCGATCGTGCCGCACGCCTGAACCGCCGTCGTCCCGGGCCCGGGACAGGGACCAATCGCGCCCCGTCCCGGGACCTTCGAACCGCCGGACGTGCCCCGATGGGCCGCTCCCCGGAACCCCCTCAGTAGGAAAACCTGGAGGCGGAGGCGCATCCGAGACCCGCCGACGCCCCGATCCACGACGATGCCCCGGAAAGGCAGACCGGCATGCCACGCCACCCGCAGAACGAGGGCCCTCGTGACGAGGAGCCGACCGCCGTCGACCGCCTGGTCGCCTCCGCCCTGACCGCTCTCCAGGAGTACACCGGCTTCACCCAGGAACAGGTCGACCACATCGTCAAGAAGGCCTCGCTGGCCGCCCTGGAGCGGCACACCGCCCTCGCGGTGCTGGCCGTCGAGGAGACCGGCCGCGGGGTCTTCGAGGACAAGGCGGTGAAGAACGTCTTCGCCTGCGAGAACGTCACCCACGTGATGGCCCGGACCAGGACCGTCGGGGTGGTGCACCGCGACGAGATCGACGGCATCGTGGAGATCGCCGAACCGGTCGGCGTCGTCGCCGGCATCACCCCGGTGACCAACCCGACCTCGACCACGATCTTCAAGTGCCTCCTGGCGCTCAAGACGCGCAACCCGGTCGTCTTCGCCTTCCACCCCTCGGCCCAGCGCTGCTCGGCCGAAGCGGCCCGGATCGTCCGCGAGGCGGCGGTGGCGGCCGGCGCACCGCGGCACTGCATCCAGTGGATCGAGGAGCCGTCGATGGCGGCCACCCACGCCCTGATGAACCACCCGGACGTCGCGACGATCCTGGCCACCGGCGGCAACGCGATGGTCCGGGCCGCGTACTCCTGCGGCAAGCCCGCCCTGGGCGTGGGCGCCGGCAACGTCCCCGCGTACATCGAGAAGAGCGCGGACCTGGAACGGGCGGTCAACGACGTCGTCCTGTCGAAGTCCTTCGACAACGGCATGATCTGCGCCTCCGAGCAGGCGGTCGTGCTGGACGCGGAGATCCGCGGCGCCGCGCTCGGCGAGTTCCGCATGCTCAAGGCGCACCACGCGAGCGCCGAGGAGAAGGCACTGCTCGAACGGCACCTGTTCGGGGCCGGCGACGGCACGGCCTGCGCGGGCGGCCGGCTGAACGCCTCGGTGGTGGGCCGCTCGGCCGCGCAGGTCGCCGAGGCGGCGGGTTTCCGGGTGCCGGCCGACACCTCGGTGATCCTGGCCGACTGCGAGCGGGTCGGGCCGGCCGAGCCGCTGACCCGGGAGAAGCTCTGCCCGGTGCTCGCCGTCCTCACCGCGCACTCCCGCCGCGAGGGCGTCGAACTGGCCGCCGCGATGGTGGAGTTCGACGGGCTCGGGCACTCGGCGGCCGTGCACACCGAGGACGCGGCGTTCGCCGAGGAGTTCGGGCACGCGGTCAAAGCCTGCCGGATCATCTGGAACGCGCCGAGTTCGCAGGGCGGCATCGGCGACGTCTACAACGCGTTCACGCCCTCGCTGACCCTCGGCTGCGGCAGCTACGGGCACAACTCGGTCTCCGGGAACGTCTCGGCGCTGAACCTCGTCAACATCAAGCGGATCGGGCGGCGCAACACCAACATGCAGTGGTTCAAGGTCCCGCCGAAGATCTACTTCGAGCGCAACTCGGTCAAGTACCTGGCGAGCATGCCGAACGCGCACCGGATCGTCGTCGTCACGGACCGGACCATGGTGGAGATCGGCCACCTGGAGCGGATCCGGGGCGTCCTCGGGCGCCGCCGCGATCCCGTGGAGGTGCGGGTGGTCGACGACGTCGAGCCCAACCCGAGCATCGACACCGTCCGCAAGGGCGCCGCCCTGATGCGGGAGTTCGAGCCGGACACCATCGTGGCGCTCGGCGGCGGCTCGCCGATGGACGCCGCCAAGGTGATGTGGCTGATGTACGAGCACCCGGAGGTCGAGTTCGCGGACCTGAAGGAGAAGTTCTTCGACATCCGCAAGCGCGCGTTCACCTTCCCGGACCTCGGCGAGAAGGCCAAGCTCGTGTGCATCCCGACCACCTCGGGCACCGGCAGCGAGGTCACCCCGTTCGCGGTGATCACCGACACCGCCACCGGCCAGAAGTACCCGCTCGCGGACTACGCGCTCACCCCGAGCGTGGCGATCGTGGACCCGGCGCTGACCACCGGGCTCCCGAAGCACGTCACCGCGGACACCGGCTTCGACGCCCTCACCCACTGCATCGAGGCCTACGTCTCCGTCTACGCCAACGACTTCACGGACGGGCTCGCCCTCCAGGGCGTCCGGCTCGTCTTCGAGAACCTGGAACGCGCCGTGACCAAGGGCCCGGACGACCCGGTGGCCCGAGAGAAGATGCACAACGCGGGCACGATCGCCGGCATGGCCTTCGGCTCGGCCTTCCTCGGCGCCGTGCACGCCATGGCGCACACCCTCGGCGCGACGTTCCACATCGCCCACGGCCGCACCAACGCCCTCCTGCTCCCGCACGTCATCCGCTGGAACGGCTCGGCCCCTGCCAAGGTGACCGGCTGGCCCAAGTACCGGAGCTACGTGGCCCCAGATCGCTACCAGGCCATAGCGCGGATGCTCGGCCTGCCGGCCGCGACCCCGGAACAGGGCGTCGAGTCCCTCGCGGCGGCCGTCGAGGACCTGCGGGACCGGGTCGGCATCCCGCGGTCGTTCAAGGCGGCCGGCGTGGACGAGGCGGCGTTCCTGGCGGCCCTGCCGCAGCAGGCGATGAACGCCTACGAGGACCAGTGCGCACCCGCCAACCCCCGGATGCCGATGCTCGCCGACATGCAGCGGCTGATGCGCCAGGCCTACTACGGCGACCAGGCCTGAGAGAGGACACCGAGATGACCACCTCGCAGCAGGAACACACCACGAGCGCCTGGGACGGGTTCAAGGGCGGGCTCTGGCGGGACGCCATCGACGTCCGCGACTTCGTCCAGCACAACTACACCCCCTACGAGGGCGACGCCTCCTTCCTGGCGGGCCCGACCGACCGCACCCTCGCCGTGTGGCGGCAGATCACCGACCGCTTCCCCGAGGAGCGGGCCAAGGGCGTGTACGACGTCGCGTTCGACATCCCGTCGAGCATCACCGCACACGCACCCGGCTACATCGACCGGGAACGGGAGTTGATCGTCGGCCTGCAGACCGACGCCCCCCTGAAGCGCGCGATCATGCCCAACGGCGGCTGGCGGATGGTCGCCGGAGCGCTGCGGACCTACGGCTACCCGGTCGACCCGGAGCTGGAGAAGATCTTCACCCGCTACCGGAAGACCCACAACGACGGCGTGTTCGACGCCTACACCCCCGAAATCCGGGCCGCCCGCAAGGCCGGCGTCATCACCGGCCTGCCGGACGCCTACGGGCGCGGCCGGATCATCGGCGACTACCGCCGCGTCGCCCTCTACGGCGTGGACCGGCTGGTCACGGCCAAGCTCGCCGAGAAGGCCGGCCTGGACGCGGCACCCACCGACCCCGCGCGGATCGAGGAGACCATCCGCGAACGCGAGGAACTCGCCGAGCAGATCAGGGCCCTGGGCGAGCTCAAGGAGATGGCCGCGGCGTACGGGTACGACGTCTCCGGGCCGGCCCGGACCGCCCGGGAGGCCATCCAGTGGCTGTACTTCGCGTACCTGGCCGCCGTCAAGGAACAGAACGGCGCGGCGATGTCGCTCGGCCGCACCTCGACGTTCCTGGACGTCTACCTCCAGCGCGACCTGGAAGCAGGCGTTCTGACGGAACGTCAGGCTCAGGAGTTGATCGACGACTTCGTCGTCAAGCTCCGGATCGTCCGCTTCCTGCGCACCCCCGAGTACGACGAGCTCTTCTCCGGCGACCCGACCTGGGTCACCGAGTCGATCGGCGGCATGGGCGTGGACGGCCGCACCCTCGTCACCCGCACCTCCTTCCGCTACCTGCAGACCCTCTACAACCTCGGTCCGGCGCCCGAGCCGAACATGACCGTCCTCTGGTCGCCGCGGCTCCCGCAGGGGTTCAAGGAGTTCTGCGCCCGGGTGTCCATCGACACCTCCTCGGTGCAGTACGAGTCGGACGAGCTAATGCGCCCGCGCTTCGGCGACGACACCGCGATCGCCTGCTGCGTCTCCGCGATGGAGGTCGGCCGGCAGATGCAGTTCTTCGGCGCCCGCGTCAACCTCGCCAAGACCCTGCTCTACGCGGTCAACGGAGGCCGGGACGAACTCTCCGGTGAGCAGGTCGGCCCCGCCACCACCCCGGTCCACGGGGACGTGCTCGACTACGAGGAGGTGCTCGCCCGCTTCGACGAGCAACTGGAGTGGCTCGCCGGGACGTACGTCCACGCGCTGAACGTCATCCACTACATGCACGACCGGTACGCCTACGAGCGCCTCGAAATGGCCCTGCACGACCGCGACGTCCGGCGCACCATGGCCTGCGGCATCGCCGGTCTGGCGGTCGCCGCCGACTCCCTGTCCGCGATCAAGTACGCACGGGTCCGGCCCGTGCGCGACGAGACCGGGCTGGTCACCGACTACCTGGTCGAGGGCGGGTACCCCGCGTACGGCAACAACGACGACCGGGCGGACGGGATCGCCGTACGGCTCGTCGAGGAGTTCATGCACAAGGTGCGCAAGCACCCCGCCTACCGGGGCGCCGAGCACACCCAGTCGGTGCTCACCATCACCTCCAACGTCGTCTACGGCAAGAAGACCGGCAACACCCCGGACGGCCGCCGGGCCGGTGCGCCCTTCTCCCCCGGCGCCAACCCGATGAACGGGCGCGACGCCCACGGCTACGTCGCCAGTGCGCTGTCCGTCGCCAAACTGCCCTACGAGCACGCCGAGGACGGCATCTCGCTCACCAACACCGTCACCCCCGACGCGCTCGGGCGCACCCCCGAGGACCGCGTGCGCAACCTGGTCGGCGTGCTGGACGGCTACACCGCGTGCCGCGGCTTCCACATGAACGTCAACGTCCTCGACCGGGACACCCTGCTCGACGCGATGGACCACCCGGAGAAGTACCCGCAGCTGACCATCCGGGTCAGCGGCTACGCCGTCAACTTCGTCCGGCTGACCCGCGAGCAGCAGCTCGACGTGATCGGCCGCACGTTCCACGACGCGCTGTAGCCCACCTCCACTCGCGGTGCCGGCGTCTCCCCGACCGAGGACGCCGGCACCGCGCCGCACTCCGAGGGACACCCGATGACCGCCACCGGCATGCTGCACTCCTGGGACCTGTCCACCGGCGTCGACGGGCCCGGTACCCGCTTCGTCACCTTCCTGGCCGGGTGCCCGCTGCGGTGCCTCTACTGCCACAACCCCGACACCTGGTCCATGCGCCACGGTCGGCCGTGCTCGGCGGACGAGATCGTGCGGGAGGCCGGGAAGTGCACCGGCTTCATCCGGGCCGCCGGCGGCGGCGCCACCATCAGCGGCGGCGAGCCGCTCCTCCAGCCCGCCCTCACCGGCGAGCTGCTGCACCGCTTCAAGCACGAGCTCGGCCTGCACACCGCCCTGGACACCTCCGGCTTCCTCGGCGCCCGCGCCTCCGACGCACTGCTCGCCGACACCGACCTCGTGCTCCTCGACATCAAGTCCTGGGACCGCGCCCTCTACCGGCACCTGACCGGCCGTGAGCTCGCCCCCACCCTGGCCTTCGCCCGCCGCCTGGCCGGCCTCGGCACCGAGGTCTGGGTCCGCTTCGTCCTCGTCCCGCACCTGACCGACCCCACCGCCAACATCGAGGGCGTCGCCGCCTTCGCCGCCTCGCTCGGCAACGTCACCCGCGTCGACGTCCTCCCCTTCCACAAGCTCGGCGCCCCCAAGTGGCGTGCCCTGGGCCTGGACTTCGCCCTCGCCGACACTCCGGTCCCCACCCCCGACCAGACCGCCGAAGCTCGGGCGGTCTTCACCGCCCACGGCCTGTACACCGTCTGACCGGCCGGGCCGTGACCGCGGACACCCGACCGGCCGGGTGTCCGCACCCGGCACGTGGACGCGCACGGCGGCGGGTCAGCCGGAGCGGTGGCGGGCCGCGGTCGGGACGGTGTGGTGGCCGAGGTGGGAGGTGACGTCGACGACGCCGTCCACGCTGCGGCACAGGCGCTCGACCACCTCCGCCGGGCCTCCGCCGTCGAGCGTGCCGGCGAGGGTCACGCGGCCGTCCCGCACCGTGACGTCCACGGTGTCCGGATCGACGCCCAGGACGCGGCGCAGGACCTCGGCCCGGATCTCCTCGCGGATGGCCGAGTCGTGGCGGAGGAACACGCGGAGCAGGTCGCCGCGGCTGACGATGCCCACCAGGCGCCCGGCCTCGTCGACGACGGGCAGCCGCTTGACGTGTTCGCCCTGCATCACCCGGGCCGCCTCGACGACCGTCCACTCCGGACGGGCGCACACGGCCGGGCGGGTCATCAGGCCCACCGCGGTGGCCGCCCGGCTGCGGGCGCGCTCACGGGGCGGGAGGTCCGGGGCGGGCATCAGTCCGGCCGGGTCCTCCTGCGCCGCCTCGTTGACCAGCAGGTCGGCCTCGGAGACCAGGCCGAGCGGCCGGTCCTCGTCGTCGAGGACGGGGACGGCGGTGATGTCGTGCTCGGCGAGCAGCCGGGCGATCTCCTTGAATCCGGTGTCGGGCCGTACGTGCACGACGGCCGGGGTCATCAGTTCTCCCACGATCCGGTGTCGCATGGTCGGTTCGTTCCTTTCCGGTCGGCGGCACGGCCGCGCGGCGGGGACGGGTGTGCGGGGACGGGTGTGCGGGGTCAGGCTTCGGGGTGGCGGATGACGACGACCGGGCAGGTCGCGTGCTGGACGCAGTGCTGGCTCACCGACCCGAGCAGCGCACCCGCGAAACCGCCGTGGCCGCGGCTGCCGACGACCAGGAGTTCCGCACCGCGGGCCGCGTCCAGCAGGCACTGCGCGGCGCCGCCCTCCTGCACCCGGGTCAGGACCTCCACGGGACCGCCTTCGACGACGGCCTCCCTGACGCTGTCGTCCAGGATCTTGCGCGCGATGCCGGGCAGTTGCTCGTAGGCGGTGACCGGCACCGTCCACCCGGTGGCCACCGGGTGCTGCCAAACCGTCAGGGCCTCCACGACGGCCCCCTGCATGCGGGCCTGGTGCACGGCCCACCGCAGTGCGTCGACCGACGCCGGTGATCCGTCGACGCCGACCACGATCCGCCGCTGCCTCGATCCGGTGTGCTCGCTCACGGGTTCCTCCTCGGTGTTCTCGTTTCCCCAACCATCCGCGTCGCCGGAGCCGTTGCGAAGGACCGAACGGGACCGCCCGTCCGGGACCTTCAGCCCGGCGGGCGGGACCACCGCGGCCCGGTCCGGCGGCTCGGCCCGACCGGCCCGGCCGGCAGGGCCGTACGCCCCTGGAATCCGGGTCCGGGGTGCGGTGCAGTCGTGGTGCCGGCGGGAACCGCGGGCACCCGATCACGGAGGCGGACATGGGCGGTACGGGCGGGGACGGCGACGGGCCGGCGATCGAGCTGGCCGCGCTGAGCAAGTACTACGGCCGCAAGGCCGGCATCGAGCACCTGGACCTGACCGTTCGGCGGGGTGAGGTGTTCGGGTTCCTCGGCCCCAACGGCGCCGGGAAGACCACCACGATCCGCTGCCTGGTGGGCCTGCTGCGCCCGAGCGCCGGACGGATCCGGCTGCTGGGCCTCGACCCGGTGGCCGACCACCGGCGGCTCGCCCCGCGACTGGGCTACCTGCCGGGCGAGCTGCGGCTCTACCCGGAGCTCACCGGCGCGCGGACGCTGCGGCTGCTCGGGGACCTCCAGGGCGCCCCGACCCCCCGGCGCGGCGAGCTGTGCGAGCGGCTCGGGCTGACGGCCGCCGACCTCGCACGACCGGTTCGCGAGTACTCGCGCGGGATGAAGCAGAAGCTGGGCCTGGTCCAGGCGCTCCAGCACGACCCCGAGCTGGTGGTCCTGGACGAACCCACCGAGGGCCTGGACCCACTGGTCCAGGAGGTCTTCTTCCACCTGCTCGACGAGGCCTCGCGGGCCGGCCGCACGGTCCTGCTCTCCAGCCACGTGCTGCCGGAGGTGCAGCGCTCCTGCGCCCGGGTGGCCCTCGTGCGGGCCGGGCGGCTGGTCGCCGTACGGGCCGTGTCGGCGCTGCGCGAGGAGCGCGCCCGGCGGGTGCGGCTGGTGCTGGCCGACGGCCTGGGCGCCCGTGACCTGGGGCGGGCGCAGCGGTGGTCCCCGCAGTGGCACGGTGACGAGGTCAGACTGCTCGTCCCGCCGGACGAGCTGGTCGCGGGCGTCGGCGAGCTCCTGGCCGGCCTGCCGGTGGCCGACCTGTCGGTGGAGGAGGCCGGACTGGACGAGGCGTTCCTGGATCTGTACCGGCAGGACGCCGGAGCGGTGGAGGTGCGGTCATGAGGGCACGGTTCCCGCTGTTCCGGCTGGCCCTGCACCGCCGGCGGAGGATGCTGGCGTTCCTGGCAGCGGGCATGGTCCTCTTCGAGGTCCTGATGGTCGCCGTCGTCCGCGCGGTGCCGCCCGAGCAGTTGTTCTCCGGTGCCGGGCGGGGCGTGCCGGACACGCTCAGGGCGTTCTCCGGCTCGACCGGGGACGTGTCCATCGCGAGTTACGCCGGCCTGCTCGGGGCCGCTCTGGTGCACCCGTTCTGGATCGCGATGCAGTTGACGGCGATCGGTTCGCTGGCCGCGGCGGCCGTCGCGGCCGACGTCGAGGCGGGCACCGTCGAGCTGCTGATGGTCCGTCCGGTCTCGCGAACGCGTCTGCTGGCCGAACGCGCCGGAGCCGTCGTCGCGGCCTCGATCCTGCTCAACGCGGCCGCCACCCTGACGCTCACGGCCGGCGTGGCCCTGTCCCCCGCCGTGCACCGCGCGGTGCCGCTCGACGGCGTCCTCGCGGCCGGGCTCCAGGGATGCGCCTTCACTCTCTGCCTCACCGGGCCGGCGCTCGCCGTCTCGGCCGCGGCGCGGCGCCGGGCCCCGGTGATCGGTGCCACGATCGCGCTGGGTGCCGTCGGATTCGCCGCCAACTTCGTGGCGATGGCCTGGCACCCGGCCGCAGCGCTGCGCTATCTGAGCCCCTTCCACTACTACACGCCGGGCGACGCCCTCGCCCACGGCACCCTCGGCTGGGGGCAGTCGGCCGTCCTGGCCGCCGTCGGCGTCGCCGGGGTGTGCGCCGCCCTCCCGCTCCTGCGCCGACGGGACCTCGCGCCCTGACCCTCCCCGGGGCCGAAGGTCCCTGGCCGGCCCCGGGACCCTCGTTCCGCCACCGGCGACCAATGGCCCGCAGACCCGCCGCCGGACGCGGGAGCACGCTGGGTCCGAGGCCGGGGACCCGGCCTCCCCGCCGGAACTCCGGCTCGGTACACGACAGTCGAGGAGACGTCCGATGCCCAAGGCCCACCTGGTCGGCGGCGGTATCGCCGCCCTGTCCGCAGCAGCGTTCCTGATCCGCGACGGCGGCTTCGCCGGCGACGACATCCACCTCTACGAGGCGCAGGAGGTGGTCGGCGGCAGCCTCGACGCGGGCGGCACGCCGGAGACCGGCTACACGATGCGCGGCGGCCGGATGTTCGAACCGCAGTTCCGCTGCACGTTCGACCTGCTCTCCGGCATCCCGTCGCTGGACGACCCGTCGAAGTCCGTCACCCAGGACATCCTCGACTCGCACGCGGAATCCCCCTGGGACGACGCCGCCCGGCTGGTGGACGCGAAGGGGCGGATCTCCGACGGCCACGCCATGGGCTTCTCCGAACGTCACCGGCTCGACCTCGTCAAGTGCCTGGCCACGCCCGAACGGCTGCTGGACGGCAGGCGCATCACCGACTGCTTCGACGCCGGTTTCTTCACCACCGACTTCTGGTACATGTGGTGCACCACGTTCGCCTTCGAACCCTGGCACAGCGCCGTCGAGTTCCGGCGCTACCTCAAGCGCTTCGTCCACCTCTTCCCGGAGTTCGGCGCGATGTCCGGGATCCGCCGGACCCGCTACAACCAGTACGACTCGATCGTCCGCCCGCTCACCGCCTGGCTCCTGGCCCGGGGCGTGCGCGTCCACACCGGTCGGCCCGTCGCCGACCTCGCCTTCCGGCACGGGCCGGGGACGAGCGTCGAGCGCATCCACTTCGGCGGTGCGCACCCCGACCTGGCCGTCGCCGAGGACGACCTCGTCCTCGTCACCAACGGATCGATGACCGCCGACTCCGTCCTCGGCTCCCACACCGCCCCGCCGGAGGAGCCGAACACCTCCCGCAGCCCGGACGCCTTCCTCCTGTGGCACCGGCTCGCCCGCGGCCGCGAGGACTTCGGCCGGCCCGCCGTCTTCGACCACCACGCGGACGAGTCCACCTGGGAGTCCTTCACCGTGACCGAGCGGGGCGGGACCTTCGCGCAGTGGATGGAGGAGTTCGGCGGTCGCCCCACCGGCCGCGGGGGCCTGCTGACACTGACCGACTCCCCGTGGCTGCTCACCCTCGTCGTCAACCGCCAGCCGGTCTACCAGCACCAGCCCGAGGGCGTCTGTGTGTGGTGGGGCTACGGCCTCCGTCCCGACGAGCCCGGCACCTTCGTCAAGAAGCCGATGCGGGAGTGCAGCGGTGCGGAGATCCTCGACGAGGTCCTCCGGCATCTGGCCGTCGCCCCCGTGACCGCCGAACGGATCACCGCGGCCTCGACCGTCATCCCCTGCCTGATGCCCTACATCACCAGCCAGTTCCTGGTGCGCCGCCACGGCGACCGGCCCGAGGTGGTGCCGGAGGGATCCGCCAACCTCGCCTTCATCGGCCAGTACGCCGAGGTCCCCGACGACGTGGTCTTCACCGTCGAGTACTCCGTGCGCACCGCCTGGACCGCGGTGTCCCGGCTCCTCGGCCTCGACCGCCGGCCCCCGGCCGTCCACAAGGGCCACCACGACCCGCACGTCCTGGCGGAGGCGCTGCACGCCATGCACCGCAGGTGACCCACTCGCGCCCCGCCTGATCACGCCCTGTGGGGACCGGAAGCACCGGTCCCCACAGGGCGTTCCGGCCGGTACCGGTCCGACCGACGGGACCCCGCCTGCCGGTCAGTCGCCCCAGGTCCAGTCGGTGACCTCGGGCAGGTCGGTGCCGTGCTCGCGGATCCAGTCGTGGTGGCGAGTACGCCGGTCGGCCATCTCCTGGCGCAGGGCGGCGGCGCGCACGGCCAGGCCGGGAACCCGGTCGATGACGTCCATGACCAGGCGGTAGCGGTCGACGTCGTTGCGCACCACCATGTCGAACGGCGTCGTGGTCGTACCGGACTCCTTGTAGCCGCGCACGTGCAGGTGCGGGTGTACGGCCCTGCGGTAAGCCAGCCGGTGGATCAGCCAGGGGTAGCCGTGGTAGGCGAAGATCACCGGGTGGTCCCGCGTGAACAGGGCGTCGAACTCGGCGTCCGGCATGCCGTGCGGGTGCTCCTCCGCGGGCATCAACCTGGCCAGGTCCACCACGTTGACCACCCGGACCCGCAGGTCCGGCAGGTGCCGGCGGAGCAGGCCCGCGGCGGCGAGCACCTCCTGGGTGGGGACGTCGCCGGCACACGCGAGGACGACGTCGGGCTCGCGGGTGCCGTCCTCGGTGCCGGCCCACTCCCAGATCCCGGCGCCGCGGGCGCAGTGGTGGCGGGCCTCGTCCAGGGTGAGCCAGTCGAAGCAGGGCTGTTTGCCGGCGACGACGACGTTGACGTAGTCGCGGCTGCGCAGCACGTGGTCGGCGGTGGCGAGCAGGGTGTTGGCGTCCGGCGGGAAGTAGACGCGGACGGCCTCGGGGCTCTTGTTGAGGACGTGGTCGACGAAGCCGGGGTCCTGGTGCGAGAAGCCGTTGTGGTCCTGGCGCCAGACGTGCGAGGTGAGCAGGTAGTTGAGCGAGGCGATCGGTGCGCGCCAGGGCAGCGTGCGGGTCGTGCGCAGCCATTTGATGTGCTGGTTGACCATCGAGTCGACGATGTGGACGAACGCCTCGTAGCAGGAGAACAGGCCGTGGCGACCGGTCAGCAGGTAGCCCTCCAGCCAGCCCTGGCAGGTGTGTTCGGAGAGGATCTCCAGCACGCGCCCGTCGCGGGCGAGGTGTTCGTCGACGGGCAGCGTGTCGGCCTGCCACGCCTTGCCGGTCGCCCGGTAGACGGCCTGGAGGCGGTTGGACGCGGTCTCGTCCGGGCCCACCAGGCGGAAGTCCCGGCGCCCGGCGGTGGCGGCCGTCAGGTCGGCGAGCAGGTCGCCGAGGACCCTGGTGGGCTCGTGCAGCGTCGCACCGGGCTTGTCGACGGTCACGGCGTACCGTTCCAGCGGGGGCAGCGGCAGGTCGCGCAGCAGCAGGCCGCCGTTGGTGTGCGGGTTCGCGCCGAGCCGGCGCGCGCCCTCGGGGACGTGTCCGAGGACCAGGGGCACCGGGCGCCCGTGCTCGTCGAAGAGCTCCTCCGGCCGGTAGGAGCGCAGCCAGTCCTCCAGCTGCCGCAGGTGCGCGGGGTCGTCGCGGACGCGGTCCAGCGGCACCTGGTGGGCGCGCCAGGTGCCCTCCACGGGCAGTCCGTCGACCTCGGCCGGGCCGGTCCAGCCCTTGGGCGTGCGCAGCACGATCAGCGGCCAGTGCGGTCGGCCGGTGCCGCCCCCGGTGCGGGCCTCGTCCTGGATGGCCGCGATCCGGTCCAGGGCGGTGTCCATGGCCTCGGCCATGGCCCGGTGGACCGTCAGCGGGTCGTCGCCCCCGACGTACAGCGGGAGGTGGCCGTAGCCGCGCAGGAGGGCGTCGAGTTCGTCCTCGGGCAGGCGGGAGAGCACGGTCGGGTTGGCGATCTTGTAGCCGTTGAGGTGGAGGACCGGCAGCACCGCGCCGTCGTGGACGGGGTCGAGGAACTTGTTGCCGTGCCAGGACGCCGCCAGCGGTCCGGTCTCCGCCTCGCCGTCCCCGATCACGCAGGCGACCAGCAGCCCGGGGTTGTCGAAGGCGGCGCCGTAGGCGTGCGAGAGCGCGTAGCCGAGTTCGCCGCCCTCGTGGATCGAGCCCGGGGTCTCCGGCGCGACGTGGCTGGGCACGCCGCCGGGGAAGGAGAACTGGCGGAACAGCCGGGCCATGCCGGCCTCGTCGCGGGTGACGCTCGGATAGGTGTCGGTGTAGCTGCCCTCCAGCCAGGAGTTCGCCAGCACGGCCGGTCCGCCGTGCCCCGGGCCCCACACGCAGATCGCGTCGAGGTCCCGGGCCTTCACCACCCGGTTGAGGTGGGTGTGCACCAGGTTCAGCCCGGGCGAGGTGCCCCAGTGGCCGAGCAGGCGGGGCTTGATGTGCTCGGGACGCAGCGGCTCGCGCAGCAGCGGGTTGGCCATCAGGTAGATCTGGCCGACCGCCAGGTAGTTGGCGGCCCGCCAGTGGGCATCGAGTGCGCGGACCTCCTCCTCGGGCAGAGCGCCGGGAGCCGGGCTGGGGGTGACGGACATCGTTGCGGTCTCCTCGGATTCGGTGGGACGCCTCGGCCGCCGTGACGGGCGGCCCCGCCTTCATCGTCACGTCGCGGTCGACCCAGCCGCAGGGCCGAACAGGCCACAATCCGCCTACCGGCCAGGGCCGGTAGTCCCACGCCGGACCTCCGCGCCGGGCCGAGCACCGGAAAGACCGTCCCCGTGGATAACCAGCCGAACACAGAGATCACGACCGGCAGGACCACCCTGTCGTGAGCATGCGCCGGAAACCCGACCAACGCGGTTCTCTCAACGTCAAAGGTCGGAAACCTTCGACGTATTTCAAGATCACCCGCTATCAACTCGCCATCAACTTCTGCTACTGAAAAGCCTGGTGAGAATTCACGGCAGAATTCGACCCTCCAGGGAAGGCGGCGGCTACAGTTGTTCCGACGGCTAGGGGGTCCGTATGGCTCGTTCGGTCCGATGGATCGTGGCTGTTCTGGTGGCGGCCGCTGCCTATGTGTTGGCGATCTGGCTGGCCGCCTGGGTTCAGGTGCCCTTCGGCCCGAACATGGAGGCCGACCGCTGGGTGGTCGACGCCGGTTTCGCCACGGTGGTGTCGGCCGCCGCGCTGGCCTGGGCGGGCTGGTGGGCGGGGCGGGAGCCCGGGCCGGGCGGGTCCCAACCGGGCGGGTCCTACGCCGGCCGTGACAGCTTCATCACCAAGAAGAACCGGTTTCACGGTCCGGCGAACACCGGCAGCGGGCCTCAGACCAATTACTTCAATGCCTCGCCGCGGTCGTGGATCATCGGCATGTCCTCCGTCGCCGCCATCGCGATGGTTGTGGTGGTTGTGGTGTACCTGACCCAGCCGCGCCCCGGGGTGCCGGAGGCGAAAGACCTGCCGGCCTCGTCGACGAGCACGGCCGAGGGGCTGAGCTCGAACGCGGCCTGGTGCTGCGCATACACCTCCGTCCCGGTGAGCACCGGCTTCTACTGGCCCGGAACGGTGGACGCCCTCAACTCCGCGCTGGCGCCCACCGGTCCCGGCACCAATCCGGCGACCCTCACACCGGGCGGGCTGGGGCTGATCGAGATCCAGCTGCAGACCTCCGACCCCGAACCGATCCTGGTCGAGCCGCCGAAGGTGGTCGTCCAGGCCCACGGACCGAACCTGACCACGGGTATGCTCGCGATCCTGCCACTGGGTGGTCAGGGAGGCGGCACGGCAGGCCAGTTCGAAGCCGACGTGGACGCCGTCGCGCCGGTCACCCGACCAGTCGGCGCGACCAACAGCACGGCGGCGAACTACCAGTACGTGTCGGCCGGCAGCGCCGAGGTGATGACACTGTTCATCAGCGACACCAACTGCGACTGCACGTTCGATGTCGAACTGACCTGGTTGGAGCGGGGCGTCACCCACACCTCGCTCCTGACCAACGGTGGCCGGCACTTCCGTGTGGTCGGTTCCGAAGGTCTCCCCTGGTACGCCGGAGACCCGAGAGGCGGCGGCAAGCTCGCCCGTGTTTCAGGGCAGCCCTTCTCCTCCTACGCCCCCACCGGCTGAGAGGAAACCCGATGGCCCTGAACGCGCGCAGAGGCCGACTGATCGCCGTGGTCTGCATCGGAGTCGCCGTTGCCGTCCTTGGCGCGGTCCTCGGCCTCCGGCTCCTCACCCCCGGCGAGGCGAAGGTCCGGCTGGGCCTCGTCGCGCAATTCCCGGTCGACGACCGGGTCAAGGACGTGGAATTCAGTCCCGACGGCAGGCTCCTGGCCGACCGGCTGGCGACCGGCACGGTGCAGGTGCGGGCCACCTCCGACGGCGCGCTGATGAGGTCGGTGCCGGCCACCGAGGCCGAGGGCATAGCCGCCGACCCCGCGCTCGCCTTCAGTCCGGACAGCAGCAGCATCGCCCTCGGCACCCGGCCGAAGTCGACGGGGCCGACCGAGATCGACCTCGTCAGTGTCGCCACCGGCGAGGTGACCGCGTCGATCTCGGTCGGCGCAGCCATGGTCCACACCCTCGCCTTCAGTCCGGACGGCGGGACGCTGGCCATCGCCGGCGGCAACGATCTGATCCTCTGGGACCTCACTACCCGGGCGACGATCTCCGTGGCCACACAGCAGCACTCGGCGATGACCGGGGACTCCTGGTACGTCGGCTACAGCGCGGACGCGAAGTCCCTCGTCGACGTGGACAGCCAGGGGTTCGCGAGGCTCTGGGACGTCGGAACCCGCACGTTCACGAAATCCACGACACTCGGCCCGGACGGGAACGGCGAGTCGATCACCGTCGTCGGCGTGGCGATCAGCCGGGACGGCAGCACCGTGGTGATGTCCGGCACCGCATCACATCCAGGACCTGACGGGTCCGACCGGTCGGACCCGAAGGTCTGGTTCTGGCACCCGGCCACCGGAGTCACCACCTCCTTGTCGGCCGGGGCGGCCCGGACCCAGCCGAGGGACGAGGTGCTGGCACAGGCCGTCAGCCCCGATGGAAAGCAACTGGCGCTCGGTTTGGCCTACGGCTCCGTCTCCCTGTGGAGCGCCCCGTCCGGTCCACTGGTCGCCGAGGTTCCGCCCCTCGCGCTCGTCAGCTCGGTGTCGGCGCTGGCCTACGCGCCGGACGGCCGGTCCCTCGCGGCTGCCCGGACCACGCCCGGCCCCCGGGGCACCACGACAACCGTTCAGCTCTGGGCCCTCGGCACCACGGCCGGACGCACCCCCGGGCCCCCGACCTCGGGGAGCGCCGCCCCGACCGGGGCGGCGCTCCCCGCAGGGGACTACAAGGTGGGCCGGCGCATCGAGATCTCAGGCAGCTGGACCAGCACGCTGGACACGGTCCGGGTGGCGGCAGACGGACGGACGACCTTCCTCGTCGTCATCACGAACAAAAGTACTGCGAGCGGCCGACTGTCCTGTACCGGAGCCGCGAGCCCGGCCGGGGGTTCCCTCGGCCTGTCCACCGGCGAGGTGGTCGACTCCGTCTCCACCTCCTGCCCGGACGCACCCGGCCAGCCGAACATCGACATGCCACCGCAGAGCGTGCTGCTGTCCGGTACCGTCTTCGCGAGTTCCCGGGGCCTGGACCGGCCCTTCACCTTCGACTGGCTCGGGCCGAGCGGCTTCTCCGGAGAGCTCCTCGACGTGACGCTGGGCTCCCCCGTCCCCGTCAGCCCGCCCCCGGGTTCTTCCCCTTCGGCGTCAGCCACCGGTACGGCCTGCGGCAACGTCGGCACCGGCCCGGACGGCCGCCCGGTGCGACTGGTCATCGCCTCGGGCTCGATCACCTGTCCGCAGGCCGAGCAGGTGTTGAAGGACTACGACACGTCAACCGACCACCAGGGATCGGGAGGCTTCGCGACCGTGGACGGCTGGACCTGCGACCACAACAGCGCTGCCGGGTACGACCAATCGGGCGACTACATCGCCTGCACCCGTGGCAGCGACCAGTTCGGCACCCACCGGACTCCTTAGCCTGACCCTGAAGCCGCTCCAGGTCGGTCGCTCCTCTGGGCAAGCGGTTTCCCAGGAGCCCGACGGTTCAGCGGTGTTCGGGGTTCTCGAAGTCGAAGCGGCAGCCGGCGTCCCACTCGGATCGCTGGTTGCCGTGGGCCGGAATGCCGCCGGCGTCCTTGAGCATCCTCGCCAGGTGGAGCTGGTTCCACGTCATGAAGGTCGTGTTGCGGTTGGTGAAGTCGTTCTGCGGGCCGCCCGAGCCCGGGTCCAGGTAGGACGGACCCGGGCCCGCCTCGCCGACCCAGCCGGCGTCGGCCTGCGGGGGGATGACGTAGCCCAGGTGCTGGAGGCTGTAGAGCACGTTCATCGCGCAGTGCTTCGCGCCGTCCTCGTTGCCCGTGATCAGGCAACCGCCCACGCGGCCGTAGTAGGCGTACTGGCCCTCGGAGTTGAGGATCGACGAGCACGCGTACAGTCGCTCGATCACCTTCTTCATCACCGAGGAGTTGTCGCCCAGCCAGATCGGGCCGGCCAGGGTCAGGATGTCGGCGGACATCACCTTGGAGTAGATGACCGGCCACTCGTCGGTCTCCCAGCCGTGTTCGGTCATGTCCGGCCAGACGCCCGTCGCGATGTCGATGTCGACGGCGCGCAGGACCTCGACCTCGACGCCCTGGCGTTCCAAGATGCCGGTGCTGACGTCGATGAGGCCCTGGGTGTGGCTGCGTTCCGGGGAGCGCTTGAGGGTGCAGTTGATCACCAGGGCGCGCAGGTCGGCGTAGGACGTCGTCGGGTCCGGCACGGGGTCCTCCCTCGGGGTGGCGGGGAGGCCGGTTCGGGTGGCGGACTCCCCGCACAGCTCACCAGGCCGGGTGCACGACCGCGCGCGGGGCTGGGCCGGTTGACTGAAGGCTCAGAGGTGCAGGCGCAGGGTGTCGCTCGGGGGGCGCCGGTAGGCGTCGCGGTAGAGGCCGGCGAAGTGGCCGGGGTGGGCGAAGCCCCAGCGCATCGCGACCTCCGTCACCGTCGTGGTGCCCGGATCGGCGGCCAGGAGGTCGCGGTGAGCCGCGTCGAGGCGGACGCGGCGCAGGTAGGCGAGCGGGGTGGTGTCCAGGTGGCGGCGGAAGGCGTACTGGAGGGCCCGCGGGGTGACGAAGGCGGCCGCGGCGATGTCGGCGAGGGTGATCTCCCGCTCGGCGTTCGTCTCGATGTACGCGATCGCCTTGCGCAGCGTGGTGGACGTGGCATCGGTCCGGTCGGCGGGGGCCGAGTCGGTGCGGGCGGTATGCGGCAGGGCGGCCAGGGTCGCGGCCGCCAGGTGCTGGGCGGCGGTGGCGACGAGCAGGCCGTTGGCGCAGGCGGCCGGGTTGTCGAGCACGTGGTCGCGGACGTAGGCGACGGCGGCGCCCAGTTGCCGGTCGGCCGCCTCGTCGACCGCGCGGAGCCCGGTGAGGCGCACCGGGCCGCGTCCGTTGGCGCCGGTGGGGGCGAAGGCGTCCAGCAGGCTGCTGTCGAACATGGCGATCGTGTAGCGGGCCGACTGGACCTCTCCCCGGTAGGGGGCGTCCGGCGGGGCGACCAGGAAGGTCTCGCCGGGGCCGAACACCGTCTCGCAGCCGCCGGTCCGGTCGGCGAGCGTGCCGGTGTGCATGCTGAGCAGGCACACCCGGCCGAGGCTGTCGGCGTCGTAGGTGAGGTCGTAGCCGAAGGAGATCCGGTCCACGGTGAGCCCGTTCACCGCCCGGCGGCTGATGCTCGCCCGGGCGTCCGCCACCGACTTGGCGATGCGCATCGGCGTGTAGGCCGTGGAGAGGAACTCCTGCGTGGCCTCCACGCTCGCGCTCTCGAAGGACAACGTCTCGACCATCATCACCATCAGCCCCCGTCGGCGCGGCGGCCTCGTCCCCGCACCCCGGCGCCGAGGCTACGCGTCCAGGGGTGTTACGGAAAACCCGGCCGGTCCTGACAAGGCCTGTTTCGTTCCGGCGGCTGCGCGGGCGCGGGGTACTTCGTTCCCGGAGCTGTGGGCGGTCGCCGTGGTGTACCAGCGTTGGACGTGCACCCGTCCCGGGGTGCCCGTTGCTCCACGGGGAGGGACCGCTTTGACCGCGCACGCAGCCCCGCCGGATCGTCCCCCGCGTTCCGGCGCGGAGCTGTGTGCGCAGGTCACGGAGCTCGCCGAGGAGGCCGAACGGCAGTCCCGGGACGGGGTGTCGGAATCGGCCCCGGTGGACGCGGCGCCGGTGGACGCGGCACTGGCCGGGAAGATCGCCGACGACCTCGCGGAGGCGGTGGGCCCGGCCGCCGAGCAGGAGCGGCTCCCGGTCGTCGACCGCCTGGAGCGCCTGCGCGAGGCCCTCGCCGCCCTCGCCCTCGGGATCGCGCGCTCGCACGGCCGCCTGGCGTGGTTCCTGGCCCGGGCCGGCATCGTCCTCGCGCCCGTCCTGCAGTGGCGCGCCCCGGGCGCAGACCAGGTGCAGGCCTCCGGCGGCATCGTGCTGCCGACGCCCGACGAGATCTCCGACGCCGAGGACGCCGTGCGCCGCCTGCACTCCGCGCTCACCCGCACGAGCACGGCCGCCGTCGGCCCGCAGGCCGGTCCGCCACCGGGGCCGACGGCCGTCACCTGAGCATCACCGGCCCGCTGCTGTTCGACCGCATGGAGAGCCCCACCGCATGACCTCCGCCACCTGCTGGTCCACCTCCGTGACCCTGCCCGAGGGCGCGTTCCCGCATGTCGCCCTGGAGGCGCAGCTGCGCTTCGACTCCTCGCTGCCGTACGCGGTGTGCCTGGCCTTCCCGGCGGTCGGCGACGGCGAGGAGCGCCGGTGGTTCTTCGCGCGGGACCTGCTGAACGAGGGACGCCACGGTCACGTCGGCCGGGGGGACGTCACCGTCGCGCCCGGGCCCGAGGGGCGGGTGCTGGTGACCTTGTGCGGCCACGACCGGCGGGCGGTGATCAGCATTCCCTCCGACGTCGTGACGGCGTTCCTGCTGGACTCGTTCAACCTGGTGCCGGCCGGCGGCGAGTCCGGTCACCTCGACATCGACGCCGCGGTGGCCAGGCTGCTCGCGTGAGCGGTCGCGCCCTCACCCCCGATGGACGCCACAGGACGTGACGGACGCGACGCCCGTCACGCCGCCCTGGGCCCGGAGTCGCTGGTGAACAACGAGCGGCGTTCCTCCTCCGCCAGCCCGCCCCACACGCCGTGCGGCTCCCGTGCGGCGAGCGCGTGCCGCCGGCACTCCACCCGGACCTCGCAGCCCGCACAGACGGCCTTCGCCGCCTCCTCCCGGTCCTTGGCGGCAGCTCCGTGCTCCTGGGCGGGGCGGTCGAAGATGCCGCGGTCGGCGGTCCGGCAGGCTCCGTCCTCCTCGCGGCTCCAGTGGTGCTCGGGCGTGTCGGGCAGGCGGGATTCGGGCAGGCGGGCGGCGTCGGCCACGGCGGGTCCTTCCAGTCGGGGCGGCCGGTCGGGGCGATCGGCTGTCCCACTCGTCTAACCCCGTCCCGCGCGTTCATGCCTACCGATTCGTCCGGGTTCGGGCTCCGGGCGGAGCTACGCCGCCCAAAGCCGTGCGACTCGGCGTGGCAACCCGCTGAGCCCGCGACCATCGACCTCACGCGAGCGCCGGGTGGATCAGGCGGCCGTGGTGGATGAGGGAGGCGGCCTGCTTGAGGCGGCGGACGCGGACGCTGATCTCGTAGCCTTTGATGCCCTCGACGTGGGCGAGCCGGGTGCTGAGGTAGCGGTAGAAGTCCGCGGTGTCCTTGCAGATGGCGATGGCCATGATGTTGTGCTTGCCGCTGGTGGCCGCGGCGAAGGCGCATTCGTCGTGCCGGCTGAGCTCCTCGCCGATGGCGTGGAGGCGGGGCGGGTCGACCTGGAGCCAGAGGGCGGCGTTGAGTTCGTAGCCGAGGCGTTCGGGCAGGGTGTCGACGTCGTAGGTGAGGGAGCCGCTGGTTTCGAGGGCCTCCAGCCGGCGGGCGACGCGGGGTTTGGACCAGCCGGTGACCTCGGCGAGGCGGGTGTGGGAGACGCGGCCGTCCTCCGCCAGGGCTTCGAGGAGCGGCAGGTCCTCGTCGGTCGGCGGGAGCGGGGGCCCGACGGGGACGGCGCGTTCCGCGATCAGCTCGCGCGCCTGGTCGGCGGTGAGGGAGCCTTCCCCTCCCGTCCAGCCCGTCGGGCCGGGGACTCCGAAGGCGTGCATGATCAGGTCGACGCTCATGTCGAGGACCGACGCGGCCCTGGGGAGTTGCCGGAGGAGGACGTCGTCGCGGGCGGTGCCGGCGGGTGAGCGGATGATGCAGATGATCTCCGATCCGCCGGAGGCGAGGCTGGCGTAGGCCACCTCGGGCCTGCGGGCGAGGGAGTCGGCGAGGGGGCCGACGGCGTCCGGACGGCAGCGCAGGCGGGCGATCCACTCGGCCTGGCCGTGGGCGGCGGGGCTGCTCAGGCCGACGACGCGGACGAGGCCGCCCCGGCGCAGGGCGTTGTAGCGGCGGGCCACGGTCTGTTCGGACACGCCGACGACCTCGCTGAGGCGCCGGAACGAGACGCGCGGGGCGCAGTGGAGTCCGTGGATGATTTTGCGGTCCAGGTCGTCGGTCATGGGGGAATCGTCACACATGCGGAGGCCACTACGGAGGTTCCATCACGGTTCACGAGATCGGCTGGGGATTCCTCGCACCCGGGCGCGAAGCTGATCGGCGGCTCCCCCGGTGCGACCGGTCCGGGAGCCGGGCGTGCGCCGGACGGCGGCGCCCCCACCGCAGCCGGTGCCCGTGCGGCACCTCCGCAGTCGAAGGAACGTCTCGTGAAATCCGCAACGGTGCAGGGCCCCACGGCCGGACGGGGCGTCACGCTCGTCATGGCCTGCCTGGGCGTCTTCGTCGCCTACCTCCCCGTGACCACCGTGTCGGTGAGCCTGCCCGCGATCCAGCGGGCACTGGGCGCCTCCACGTCCCAGCTGTCCTGGGTGTCGGACGCGTTCGTGCTGCCGATGGCCGCGCTGATCCTCACCACGGGCGTGTGGGGCGACGTCCACGGCCGCAAGCGGGTCTTCCAGGCGGGCATGGCCTTCTGCGCGCTCGGTGCGGCCGTGTCGCTCTCGTCCGACTCGGTCGGGTCGGTGTGGGTCGGGCAGGCCGCCTCCGGGCTGGGGGCGGCGGCGCTGCTGCCCACCACGCTGGCGATGATCAGCCACGCGGTGCCCGACCACCGGGAGCGCGGGAGGTTCATCGGCCTGTGGGCGACGTCCCTGCTGGCGTCGCTCGCCGTGGGCCCGCTGATCGCCGGGGTGCTGCTGGAGCACGTCGAGTGGCGCTGGATCTTCCTCCTGCCCGTCCCGGTGTCCCTGATCGTGCTGGTCGTCGCGGCGTTCCTGCTGCCGGACTCGCGCGCGCCGCACGGCCGCCGGCTCGACTGGCCGGGCCAGATCAGCGCGGCGGTCGCGGTCACCGCGGTGGTCTACGGCGTGATCGAGGGCGGCGCGAACGGCTTCGGCGAGCCCGCCGTGGTGGCGGCCCTGGTGCTGGGCGCGGTGAGCGCGGCCGCGTTCGTGGCCGTGGAGCGGCGCAGCGCGAGCCCGATGCTCGACCCGGCGCTGTTCCGCAGCCCCGCCTTCACCGCCACGGCCCTGGTGGCGATGATCAGCTTCCTGGGCCTGATCGGCTTCTTCTTCGTGCTGAGCCTGTACTTCGGTCTGGTGCAGCACCTGACGACGATCCAGGCGGCGCTGCGGATGGTGCTGGTGACCGGGGCGGCCATCGTCGCCGGCGGGCCGGTCGGCCGGCTGATGCACCGGGTGTCCGCCCGGGTCCTGATCACCACGGGCCTGGTGGTGACGGCGGGTTCGCTGCTGTCGCTGACCACGCTGGACGCCCACACCTCCTTCGGCTCGATCGCCTGGCGGCTGGTCCTGCTCGGCCTGGGCCTGGGTGCCGTCCTCACCCCGATGACCGCCTCGGCCGTCGCCTCCGTCCCGCACCACCTGGCCGGCATGGCCGCGGCCGGGAACAACGCCTTCCGCCAGGTCGGCGGCGCGCTCGGCCCCGCCGTGCTCGGTACCCTGCTCACCACCCGGGCCCTGCACACCCTTCCCGCACACCTCGCCGACACGGGTGTGCCCGCCGCGACCGTCGACCGTGTCCTCGCCACCGCGCACGGCCAGGGGCTCGGCGCCGTGGCCGCACTCCACCTGGAAGCCGCCACCGGACCGGCCCTGACCGCCCTGAGCGGCTCGTTCCTCGACGGCCTCCGGCTGTGCCTGGTCGTGTCGGCCTCGCTCGCCCTGCTGGCCGCGCTCACGTGTGCCGTGCTCCTGCGTCCGGCCGCACGTGCGGGCCGCACCGCGCCGGTCGCCGGAGGCCGGGGCACCGCCCCTGAGGGCACGTCCGACCGGGAGCCGGCGCCCACCTCGTGACGCCGCCAGGACCGAAAGCGCCCCGGTGACACCGTCCTCGTGACGCCGCCAGGACCGACGCCGCCCCGGTGGGATCGACCTCCCGCCGGGGCGGTGTACGGATCCGGCCGCCGCGAGATTCAAGCCTTGGTCAAATTTCCCGCGGAGCAACCCGATCCGGTTTTCCCACTGCGCCTTTCCGGCCCGATCGGCGCGCATTCCCGGAGGCCTGCGGCAGCGCGGCCATCGATCGTGAACGAACGCTGACGCCGCGTCAAGGGTCACGATCACCGAGATGCAGTGCCATGACAAAGGTGTGCTAGTAATACGAATAATGACGCCCCTCGGGGAGGCGGGGAACCCGGGACCACACATCGGACATGGCGGCCACGGGCCCTCACCGGGACGCCTGGGCGTCACGCACGAGGGGACCGCAGTCCATGATCCATCCCGTCCGGTTCTTCCTGCTGGGCACGATGCGGGCACAGTACGGGGACGAGGGGCTACCGGTCGGATCGCCGCTGCAGCAGGCGATGCTGGCCGCACTGTTGTTGCGCGACGGCCGGGCGGCCGGCGCCGGGGAACTCATCGAGGCGCTGTGGGGCGACGAGGCGCCCGCCAGCGCGTCCGCCATGCTGCGCACCTACGCCTGGCGGTGGCGCAAGGTCCTGGAGCACGACAGCGACGCACCGGTGATCCTCACCTCGGTGGGCGACGGCTACCGCACCGTCGTGCCCGCCGGGGCCGTGGACGCGCTGCACATGGAGAAGCTGGCCGCCGCCGCGATGGGCGCGGCGCGCGGCGGCGAAGAACCCGCGCAGGTGCGGCGGCTGTTCGCCGAGGCGCTGGAGCTGTGGGGCGGCGAACCGCTCACCGGGGTGCCCGGACCGTTCGCCGAGCAGCAGCGCACCCGGCTCGGGGAGTTGCGGACCAGCCTGCTGGAGGAGCGCTGCGGCCTGGACCTGGAGCTGGGCGACACCGCCCTCGCCATCCCGGTGCTGCGCGACCTCACCGCCGAACACCCGCTGCGCGAGCGGCCGTACGCGCTCCTGATGCGGGCGCTCTACCAGAGCGGCTGCCAGGCCGACGCGCTCGCGCTCTACGACCGGGCCCGCCGGCTGCTCGCCGAGGAGCTGGGCGTCGACCCGGGCCCGGAGCTGCGCGAGATCCACCAGCGGATCCTGCGCAACGACCCCACCCTGCTCGGTACGGCCGCCACGCGTCCGGCACCGGCCGTGCAGCCCGGCCCGGTGCCGGCCCAACTCCCGGCCGACATCGCCGACTTCACCGGGCGGGAGGCCGAACTCGAGGCGCTGCACACCGCGCTGACCGCAGCCGTGCGCGAGCCGGCCGGGGATTCCGCACTGCCCATCGCGGCGGTCTCCGGGATGGGCGGGGTGGGCAAGACGGCGCTGGCCCTGCGGGTCGCCCACCGGCTGCGCGCCGGCTTCCCCGACGGCCAGCTGTACGCGGACCTGCGCGGCGACCAGGACACGCCGGCCGACCCGAACGTCCTGCTGGCCAGCTTCCTGACCGCCCTCGGCATCGCGCCGGGCGCCGTCCCGGAGGCACTGGAGGACCGGGCCCGGCTCTTCCGCTCGCTGCTCGACGTCCGCCGGGTGCTGGTCGTGCTCGACAACGCCAGGGACGCCGCCCAGGTCCGCCCGCTGCTGCCCGGCTCGGCCCGCTGCGCCGTCCTCGTGACCGGCCGCGCCCGGCTGTTCGGCCTGGCCACCGCCGTCCAGGTCGACCTGGACGTGTTCAGCGTCGCCGAGGCGCGCAGACTGCTGGCCCGCACGGCCGGCGCCGAGCGGGTCGCCGCCGACCCGGCGGCCGTCGGCGAGCTGATCCGCCACTGCGGGCGGCTCCCGCTGGCGGTGCGGATCGTGGCGGCCCGGCTGGCCTCGCGCCCGGCCTGGACGGTGGCCCGGCTGGCCGACCGGCTGGCCGCCGAGCAGGACCGGATGGCCGAGCTGCGCCTGGGCGACCTGGCCGTGGCGGGCGCCTTCGAGTGGGGCTACCGCCAGTTGACGGCGGAGCAGGCCGACGCGTTCCGGGTGGTCGCCGCGGTGTGCCGGCCGGACATCGGCGCACCGGCCGCGGCGGCCGTCCTCGGGACCGGGCCGCGCCGGGCCGAGGACCTGCTGGAGTCGCTGGTCGACGCCGGCATGCTCACCGCCCCGCGGCCCGGCCGCTACCGCTACCACGACCTGCTGCGGGTCTTCGCCCTCCAGATCACCGGCCCCGACGGCGCCGGGGAGCAGGCCGAGGAGCAGGCCGCGGCGCAGCGCCACCACCTGCACTTCCTGCTGGCGAACGCCAGTGCCGCCTTCCAGCGGCTGGTGCCCGGCGATCCGATCGGCACCGCGCTCACCCCCGCGCTCACCCCGGGCCCCGCCTTCGAGGACGCCCAGGCGGCGGCCGACTGGGTGGCCGAGGAGTTCGAGGCGGCCATCACCGCGGTCCTCGCGACGGCCGGCCGGGCGGCGCCGGTCGAGGACGTCCGGGCCGCCGCCGACCTGCTGGTCGCGCTCAGCCCGTTCGACGCCGACCCGCGCTACGGGCGTCTCACCGACGCCGCCGCGGCCGTCGCCCAGGCGGCCGACGCGCTCGGCGACCAGCGCTCGCTGGGCCGCGCCGAGTTCGTCCGCGGCAACCTCGCCGTCCAGGCGGCCCGGCTGGACGAGGCCGCCGAGCACAGCCGCCGCGCGGCCGACGCCTGCCGGGCCGGCGGCGACGTGGTGGTGCTGCAGCAGGCGCTGAACGACCTCGGCCTGCTCGCGCAGTTCCAGCACCGCTACCAGGAGGCGATACGCCTCTATGACGAGGCGAACTCGCTGGCCCGCGCGCTCGGCCACCGCGACGGGCACACGGCGACGGCGCTCAACTCGGCGCTCGCCCAGGTGCGCGACGGCCGGCCCGCCGAGGCCGCCGCCGCCTGCCGCCGGCTGCTGCCGGGCCTGACCGACGCGGAGGAGTGGACCGGCCTGTCCTACGCCCTCTACGTGCTCGGCCTGGCCTCGCACGAGCTCGGCGAGCACCAGCAGGCCGTCACCGCGCTGGAGGAGTGCCTGCGGATCTGCCGGGCCGCGGGGATCCCGCTGCGCGAGGCGCAGGCCCGCTACCGCCTGGCCGACACGCTGCGCCTGCTGGACCGTCACGAGGAGGCCCTCGACCAGGCGCTGCGGGCCCTGGCCGACTGCCGGGAGCTCGCCGCCGAGCGGGACCGGGGCCACGCCCTGGTGATCGTCGCCAGGACGCTCGACGGCCTCGGCCGCACCGAGGAGGCCGTCGACCGGCTGCGCGAGGCGCAGGAGCTGTTCGACGGGCTCGGACTGCCCGACGCCGATGACGTGCGGCGGGTGCTGGCCCGGCTGGACGGTTCGGCCGACGCACCCGAATCACCGGCGAAGACCGGTTACGTCGTGGGCGTCGCGTAGGACACACCCCGGCCCGCCGGGGCCGGAACGGCGACCCCGGCGGGCAGCGACCCGCCGGGGTCAGGACCCGGTGTTGTTCCAGACCTTCATGTCGCCGGCCCTCCTCGCTGCTCCCACGCGCATCTTCGTGAGCGCCTCGCTGCTTCCGCGCGCAGCTCCGTGAGCGCGGATTCCCCTCGCGGTGGCCGCGTGCACGGCACCGCTTGCGGCCACAGCCTCCCAGCCCCCGATATCCGTCCGATATCCGGCGCTCTTCGCCGCACCGCAACCCGCCGCCGGGGCGGCCCCCGGCCGCGTAGACCACGCGCGTATCCCACGTTGATCGACTGGGGGCAAGCTCGTTCCTCCGCGGAGAAGAGGAAACGGAGTACGGGATTTGAGCACGGTCCTCGTCAAGCGCCCGCCTCGTGCCGACGGCCCCCCGCTCCCCGAGGGGCAGATCGAACTGGCCGAGCCCCCGGTGCTGGGCGAGCCCGCCACCCCCGACCTCGGCTCCGCGCTGATGTACCTGCCGATGGGCCTGGGCGCCGGCGCGATGGTGCTGATGTTCTCCATGCGCGGCGGCGGTGCGTCGACCTACATGATGTCGGGGATGATGGGCGTCGCGATGGTCAGCATGACGCTGACCCAGATCGGCCGCCCGGGCGCCGAGCGCCGGCGCCGGATGCGCGCCGAACGCCGCGACTACCTCCGCTACCTGACGCAGAAGCGCGTCCAGGCCCGCCAGGCCGCGGCCGAGCAGCGCGCCGCCGTGCTGTGGGACCACCCGGACCCGTCGGAGCTGTGGGCGCTGGCCCGCGGCACCCGGCTGTGGGAGCGGCGCCCCGGGCACGAGGACTTCGCGCGGGTGCGGATCGGGCTGGGCGCGCGCCGCGCCGCCCTGGAGTTCCTGCCGCCGCGCACCAAGCCGGTCGAGGACCTGGAACCGCTGTGCGCGGTGTCCCTGCGCCGCTTCACGCACGCCCACCAGAGCGTCCCCGGGCTGCCCGTCCCGGTGGGTCTGCGCCGTTTCAGCAGCGTCGAGTTCGCCGGCACGGCCGAGGACGCGCTGGGCCTCGCGCGGGCGATCGTCGGGCAGCTGGCGGTCCTGCACTCCCCCGACGAGCTGCGGGTGGCGTTCCTCGGCGACGAGGGCGCCCGCGCGCAGTGGGACTGGCTGAAGTGGCTGCCGCACAACGCCCACCCCGGCGAGGAGGACGCCGCCGGCCCGGCGCGCCTGGCCGCCGAGGACCCCGAGACCCTGCTGGACCTGCTCGGCCAGGAGGTCCGCGACCGCCCCGAGCACGACCCGGCGGCCTCGCCCAGCGTCGCCGAGCCGTTCGTCGTGGTCGTCGCCCAGGGCGTGCGGATCCCCGCCAACTCCCGCCTGGCGGGCGGCGGTCTGCGCAACGTCGTGCTGCTCGACGCCACCGGCACGATGCCCGGCGGCCCCAAGGTGCTGCGGCTGACCGTGAACGACGGGAAGGTCGAGTTCGCCTCCGGCGAGGACACCGACTCGGCCGACGCCGACGCGCTCAGCGCCACCGCCGCCGAGGCCCTGGCCCGCTCGCTGGCGCCGATGCGCACGAGCGGCAGCGTGGACCTGGCCGACCGTCCGCTCGAATCGGACCTCGACCTCGTCACCCTGCTCGGCCTGCGCGACCCGCACACCTTCGACGTCGCCGCCAAGTGGCGGCCCCGGCAGGTGCAGTCCGCCCGCCTGACCGTGCCGCTCGGCGTCACCGACGACGGCGAGGTCGTGGAGCTGGACCTCAAGGAGTCCGCGCAGGGCGGCATGGGCCCGCACGGCCTGCTGATCGGCGCGACCGGCTCCGGCAAGAGCGAGCTGCTGCGCACCCTCGTGATGGGCCTGGCCGCCACCCACTCCTCCGAGGTCCTCAACCTCGTCCTGGTGGACTTCAAGGGCGGCGCGACCTTCCTGCACATGGACCGCCTGCCGCACACCTCCGCGGTCATCACCAACCTGGCCGACGAGATCCACCTCGTCGACCGCATGCGCGACTCCATCAACGGCGAGATGATCCGCCGCCAGGAGCTGCTGCGCGAGGCCGGGTACTCCTCGCTCTTCGACTACGAGAAGGCGCGGGCCGCCGGCGCCGGCCTCGCCCCGCTGCCCTCACTGCTGATCGTGGTCGACGAGTTCTCCGAACTGCTCGCCAGCAAGCCCGAGTTCGTGGACCTCTTCGTCTCCATCGGCCGGCTCGGGCGCAGCCTCGGCGTGCACCTGCTGCTCGCCTCGCAGCGCCTCGACGAGAGCCGCATCCACAAGGTGGAGGGCCACCTCTCCTACCGGATCGCGCTGCGGACCTTCTCCGCGATGGAGTCGCGCAGCGTGATCGGCGTCGCCAGCGCCTACGAGCTGCCGTCCTCGCCGGGCAACGGCTACCTGAAGATCGACACCACCAACCTGGTGCGGTTCAAGGCCGCCTACGTCTCCGGCCCGGCGCCCGAGCCGCTCGCCGCCGACGAGCAGCCCGCCCAGGAGGCCGGCGCGTCCGGTGTGCTGACCGACTTCGGCCTGGCGCGGCAGGGCGCGCTGCGCTCCGAGAGCACCGACGAGTCGCTGGCCGCGCTCGCCCCGACCGGCCGTCCCGAACCGGCCGCCGCCGCAGCGCCCGACGAGCAGGCGAACGCCGAGAGCCTCCTGGAGGTGCTGGTCGGCCGTCTGGAGGAGAGCGGCCCGCCGGCCCGGCAGGTCTGGCTGCCGCCGCTGGCCGCCTCCCCCAGCCTGGACGAGCTGCTGCCCGGCATCGTGCCGGACCCGGTCCGCGGCATGAGCGCCGCCGGCCACCCGTCGCTCGGCACGCTGCGCGTCCCGCTCGGCGTCGTCGACCGCCCCTACGAGCAGCTGCGCGAACTGCTGGTCGCCGACCTGTCCGGGGCCGACGGCCACGTCGGGCTCGCCGGCGCCCCGCAGACCGGCAAGTCCACCATGCTGCGCACCCTCATCCTGTCGCTGGCGCTCACCCACACCCCGGGCGAGATCCAGTTCTACTGCCTCGACTTCGGCGGCGGCGGCCTCGTCTCCACCGCCGGCCTGCCGCACGTCGGCTCGGTCGCCACCCGGCTGGAGCGCGACCGCGTCCTGCGCACGGTGGAGGAGCTGACGCAGCTGCTGGAGCGCCGCGAGCGCGAGTTCACCTCGCGCGGCCTGGAGTCGATGGCCGCCTACCGCGCGCTGCGCGCGGCCGGCGAGATCGACGACCCGTACGGCGACGTCTTCCTCGTGGTGGACGGCTGGTCGACGCTGCGCCAGGACTTCGAGGACCTGGAGGCCAGGGTCATCGACCTGGCCGCCCGCGGCCTGTCCTTCGGCCTGCACCTGCTGGCCTCCGCGGTGCGCTGGTCCGAACTGCGGCCCCGCCTGCGCGACCTGCTCGGCACCAAGTTCGAACTGCGCCTCGGCGACGCGCTGGAGTCCGAGGTCGGCTCGCGGATCGCCAATGCCGTCCCGCACCAGCCCGGCCGCGGCCTGAGCGCCGGCGGCCACCACTTCCTGTCCGCGCTGCCGCGCCTGGACAGCTCCGGCGGGACCGCCGACCTCACCCCGGCCACCAAGGCGGCCGTCGCCGAGATCGACGCCTTCTGGACCGGCTCCCCCGCCCCCGGCGTGCGCCTGCTGCCCACCCGGCTGCCGGCCGACCAACTGCCGCCCGCCGAGGGCGACCTGCGGCTCTGCCTCGGCTGGGACGAGCAGCGCCTGGAGCCCACCTGGCACGACTTCTCGACCAGCCCGCACCTCATGGTGTTCGGCGACGGCGAGACCGGCAAGACCAACGCGCTGCGCCTGGCCGTCCGCGCGATCACCTCGCGCTTCAGCACCGACGAGGCCCGGATCGTCGTCGCCGACCCGGAGCGCGGCCTGCTCTCCTCCGTCCCCGAGGAGTACCGGGCGGGCTACGTCGTCGACCGCGACTCGCTCGCCCAGCTCGCCGCGAACGCCGCCCACTCGGTGGGCAAGCGGGTGCCCGGGCCGGACATCACCCCGGAGCAACTGGCGCAGCGCGACTGGTGGGAGGGCCCGCGGCTGTTCGTCGTCGTCGACGACTACGACCTCCTCGCGGGGGCGCCCGGCGCACCCACCCCGCTGGCGCCGCTCGTCCCGCTGCTCGCGCAGGGGCAGCACATCGGGATGCACGTGATCATCGCCCGCAGCACCTCGGGGGCGATGCGCTCGATGACCGACCCCGTCCTGCGGCGGATGTGGGAGCTCGGCAACCCGGCGCTGCTCTTCTCCTACCCCAAGGAGGAGGGCAAGTTCCTCGGCGAGGCCAAGCCGCGCACGCTGCCCGCCGGGCGCGCCCAGCTCGTCACCCGCCGGGCGGTGCGCCTCGTCCAGACCGGGCTGGTGACGCCCGCGTGACCGCCGCTCTCCCGTCCGCCGCCCCGTCCACCGTGCCTTCCGCCTCTTCCGCCTCTTCGCCGTCCAGGAGCAACATGTCGACCCCCGCGCCCGCCGGTGCCCCGCCGGTCACCGAGGTGTGCCGGCTGACCGTCGTCCACACCGACGGCCGCTTCGACGTCTCCGTCCCCGTCTCCACCCCCGTCTCGGCCCTGCTCCCCGTGCTCCTCGGCAGGCTGACGCTGAGCCCGCAGGAGCGCGGCACCGTGCAGGTGCTCCAGCGGCTCGGCGAGAACCCCCTCGACCCCGACGGCACCCCCGAGAGCCTCGGGCTGAAGCACGGCGACGTGCTCCACCTGCGGCCCGCCGAGGCGGCGCTGCCCGCGCTGCACTTCGACGACGTCGCCGACGGGGTGGCCCAGGTGATCGGCGGCCGCACGGACCGCTGGCAGCCGGTGGCCACCGTCCGCCTCGCGCTGGCGGCCGGGGCCCTGATGCTGGCCGTCCTCGCCGCCGCCCTGCTCAGCGGCGGCCCGGGACCGCTCACCGCGGCCACCACCGGCGTGAGCGCCGCCGCGCTGCTGGCGGCCGCCTGCCTGGTGGGCACCCGGCCCGGCGCGCGGCGCGGCACCGTGCTGACCGCCGCCGTCGGCGCCATGGCCCTCGCCGCCCTCGCCGGGCTCGCCTTCCGCGGCGGGCCGGACCACGCGTTCCTGCTCGGCCCGGCCGAGGTCCTCGCCGGCGCCGTCGCCACGGCCGTCGTCTGCGGCGTCCTGCTGATCGTCCGTCCGCTGCCGTTCCTGCTGCCGGGCACCGCGCTGCTCACCGCGGTCGCGGCGGCGGCCGGTGCCGGCCTGGTCCACGTCGCGCACTGGGACGCCGCGCAGGCCCTCGCGGTGGTCACGGCGGCCCTGTTCGTCCTCGGGCAGCTCGGCCCGCGGCTGGCGCTGCGGCTGGCCGGGGTGCGGGTGCCCGCCCTGCCGCACGACGCCGAGGAGCTCCAGCAGGACATCACCCCCGAACCCCAGGCCCGCCTGGAGCGCGCCGCCGGGGCGGCCAACGACTACCTGGACGCGCTGGCCCTGGCGTCGGCGGTGCTGTACGCGGCGGCCTTCTGGTTCCTGGTGCGCGAGCCCGGCTGGATCAACTGGGTGCTGCCGCTGGTCCTCGCCGGCGCGGTGCTGCTGCGCTCGCGCGGGCTCACCGGCGTCCTGCAGCGGGTCTCCGCCGTGCTCGCCGGCACGCTCGGCCTGGCGCTGCTCCTGCTGGCGCACGCCGCCTCCCACGGCACCGCCGCCCGGATCCTGGTGCCCGCCGTGCTGCTCGCCGCGGCCGTCCTCCTGCTGGTCCGCGCGCCCCGGCTGACGGACCGGCTGCTGCCGATCTGGGGGCACGCCGGGGACATCCTGGAGACGGCCACCGTGATCGCCCTCCTGCCGCTGGTCCTCCAGGCCCTGCACGTCTACAGCGCGCTGCGCGTGCTGGCGAGCTGAGCGGGGGCCGGGCATGCAGACACGACGCGACCACCTCCAGGCGTACCGCTTCGCCATGGCCCGCCTGGCCACCGCCCTCGTCCGGGGCGACGTCGGCCGCGGCGAGGGACCGACCGGGCGGGCCACGCTCGCCACCGTGCTCGGCGCCGGAGTCGTGGTGCTGCTGTGCGTCGGCTTCGCCGTCTACGGGCTCATCGCGCCCGTGGCGGACACCCGTTGGCGCAACCCCGGGTCGATCATCGTGGAGCAGCAGACCGGCAACCGGTACCTGCTCCTCGACGGACAGCTCCGGCCGGTGCGCAACTACGCCTCCGCCCTCCTCCTCGGCGGCAAGGGCAGCGCCGTCCACACCGTCTCCGGCGCCGAACTCGGCACCACCCCGCACGGCGCCCCCGTCGGCATCCCCGGCGCCCCCGACTCGCTGCCCGCGCCCGCGGGCCTGCTGCCCGGCCCCTGGACCTGGTGCCTGCGGCCCGACCTCGCGGGCGGCCAGCTGCTCGACCTCGCCCCCGACGGCCAGACCGCCGCGTTCCCCGACGACCGGCAGGTGCTGCTCGCCGCCCCCGACGGCTCGCACTGGCTGCTCTGGCGCGGCGTCCGCTACCCCGTGCCCTCCGACACCGCGCTCATCGCGCTCGGCCTGGACGGCGACCGCCCGGTGCCCACCCCGCAGAACTGGCTCGGCGCGCTGCCCACCGGCGCCCCGCTGGCCGCCGCCGTCCCGGACGCCGGGAAGCCGGCCGGCCGGGTCGCCGGGCACGACGTCACCGTCGGCCAGCTCTTCCGCACGGCCACCGGCGGCGTCCAGCACTCCTACGTGATGACCGACGCCGGCGTCGCCCCGGCCAGCGCCACCGCCGCGGCCCTGCTGGCGGCCCGCCCCGGCGCCCCGGCCGTCCTGACCGTCGGCGCCACCGACATCGCCGCCGCCCCCGTCTCCCCCGACCAGTCGCTGCTCACGGCGCTGCCGGACGTCCTCGGCGCCCCCGGCCTGGACGCCGGCGCCCAGACCGCGTGCCTGCGCCAGCGCGCGGACGGCACCAGGCTGACCAGCCAGCTGGTCGTCGAGGGCGGCCAGGCCGCCACCGGGACCCGGACCGTGCTCGTCCCGCCGACCCGCGGCATGCTCGCCGTCGACCTGGAGCAGCTCGCCCGCCAGAACGGCAACGCGCAGACGTTCCTGGTGACCGATCAGGGCATCGCCTACCCGCTCGGCGACAGCCGCGCCGGCACGGCCCTCGGCATCACCGGCGCCCCCGCGACCGCGCTGCCGGAGGACCTCCTCAAGCTCCTCGGCCACGGCCCGACGCTCACCGCCCGGGCGGCCGCCGACACCGTGCAGGGAGGCTAGCCGTGCGCCTCGCGATGAAGCCCGCCCGCGCCGCCGGCCCCGCCCTGCGGATCCGGACCGCCGGGCACGCCCTGCTGGTCCACCCCAAGGGACCGCCGGAGCCCAGCGCGCTGGCCTTCGCCGGAGCGCTCACGCCCGACCCCGAGCACACGCTGGTCGTGGTGGACCTGCTGCCCGCCGACCTCGACACCGCCTGGCCGGCACTCGCCGACCTGCTCGCCCGCCGCCCCGGCAGCCTCCGGCTGGTCTTCCACCCCTCGGTGGAGGGCCCGCCGGTCGGCCAGCGGATCGCCGACCAGCTGCGGCGAACGGTCCTCACCCCCGACGGCGAGGCACTGCCCACCGCCGGCGGCGGCCTGTTCGTCCCCGCCGACAGCGGCACCGGCTGGCTGCGCCTGCGGCCCGGCCGCGCGGCCGAACGCGACTCGCACCGCTACCCCAAGCCGCTGTGGGAGTTCGCCACCTACGACCGCATCTGGCAGACCAGCCCGCTCGGCGTCGTCGAACCCGTGCCCGGCGGCGTGTGGGTGCGCAGCGCCCGGCCCGCCGAACTCGCCGCCGGACGGCGCCGGCTGATCGCCGCACTGCCCGGCCACCCGAACGCGCTCACCGTCGTCCTCGGCAGCCCCGGCGGACCGGCCGTGCCGCTGGCCGACGTGACCCGCTTCTGGGGCACCGTGCTGCCCTCGGCCCGCACCGGGGTGCGGTTCGTCCACTTCGGGCCGGTCGCGCTGCCGGAGGGCAGCGGCGCGCTCGGACAGGTGCTGGCGGACGCGCTGCGCCAGCGCGTCGTGCTGTCGCCGGGGCCGGCGGCCGCCGAGGCCGTCGGCGGCGGGCCGGTGCTCCAGGGCGAGGTGGTCTACTCGCCGGCGCCCGGGTACCTGGCGGAGCCGCCGGCGTGGAACGCGGAGGCGGACGCCCCTGCGGTGCGGGTGGTGGAGCCGCCGGTCGCGTCCATCGAGGCGCCGGCGCCGGTGTCGACGGCGCCCGTGTCGACGGCGGCTGCGGAGGGGGTCGTCGAGCTCGGCCCGGTGCCGGTGAGTACGCCAACGCCGGCGGCCGGGACGGTCGTCGAGGTGGAGCCGGTGACGGTGGGCGCGCCGACGCCGGCTGCCGGGACAGTCGCCGAGCCGGACCCAGTGACGGTGAGTGCGCCCACGCCCGCCGCCGGGACGGTCATCGAGCCGGACCCGGTGCCGGTGAGCAGCCCGGAGGCGGCGGCAGAGCCCGTCTCCGCACCGCCGCCGCTGCCGACGTCGCTGGTGACGTCCTCCCCGGGCCCGGTCGCCGACTGGCCGGCTCCGGCCTTCGAGCCGAAGGTTCCGGTGCTGGAGACGGAGTCCGAGGCCCTCCCCGAGCACGCGCCCGCCCCGACGAGCCCCCCGGTCCTCACGTCCCTGCTGGAGTCGGCTCCGCCGGAGCCCGTGGCGCCCGTCGCGCCGGTCCCACCCGCCGCGCCCGTCCCGCCGCAGCTGCCGTCCATCGAGCCGTCGAACGCCCCTGCCGTCGCCCCCGAGGCAGCGCCGACGGCCCCGCCCGCCGAAGCCCCGGTGGCGCCCACTCCCACCCCCGCGCCCCTCCCTGCGATGCCCCGGATCCGCCTGGAATCCGGCGCCCCCAGCGCGCCGCCCGTCGAGCCCGCGCCTACCGTCGACGCCCCGGCGTCCCCGCCCGCGGCGCCCACCCCGTCGGCCGCTCCCCCGGCCGCCACCCGCGCGACCGCCGTACGCGTGCAGCCCGTCCCGTCGGCCGCCGCCCTCGCGCTGCCGCCCGAGCGCGGGCTGGAGCGCGAACGCGACTGGGTGCGCCGCAAGTTCAGCGCCCAGTACCACGCCGTCGCGGGCACGGTGGCCCGGGTGATGTCCGAGTCGCCGGGCCTGCGCAGCTCCTCGCGCGCGCTGGACGGCGACGCCCTCACCGACCTCGTCGCCGTACGCCTCTACCTCTCCGGCGACAGCGCCGCCGTCGACGCCGCCGTGCGCGCCGGAGCGGCGGGCCCGCACGTGCCGCTGGCCCGCTGCGTGGCGTCCGGGCTGAACCGCCTGCCCTCGTACCGGGGTGTGGCCCTGCTGCGGGCCGCGGTCTCCGGTCCGGAGCTCGACTGGTACGAGGAGGGCAGGGCCGCCACCGAGTGGGCGTTCTGCACCGCGCGGATCACCGTGCCCGAGACCCCCGGCGACGGCACCACCGACTTCCTGATCTGGTCGATGACCGCACGCCGGACGAGCCTGCTCGACCCCTCCGACCCCGACCGCGTGCTCTTCCCGCCCGGGACGGCCTTCAAGGTGCTGCGCGCGGGCTCCGCGACGGAACCGGTGCTGCTGCGCGAGCTGCTGCCGTCCGAGGGCGACGAGGACGCCGACCCGGACGCGCCCCGGCTGCCGCTGGACGAGATCGCCCTGGAGGGCCTCACCCAGGCCGCCGAGCAACTGCCCACCCACGGACGCCCCGGGCCCGGCGGCCCGCCGCTCACCGCCCCGCCCGGACTGATCACCGCCCCGCCCGAGCCGTCGGCCCGCGCCGCCCAGGGCACCCGTGCACCTATCGAGGGAGCAGAGAAGTGACCCGGCAAGTCCTCCTGGTGTCCGGCGACCGGCCGGGCGCCCACCGGTCCATCGCCGCCGCCCTGGCCGACGCCGTGGACGGCGCGCTGATCACCGTCGCACCGGGCCGCTACGACGAGGCGCTGACGGTCACCAAGGCGGTGACGCTGGCCGCCGAGGGCCCGGCCGGCACCGTGCGGATCCACTCCGCGGCCGGCAGCACGGTGGTGCTCGACGCGGAGGCCGTCCAGCTGTCCGGCCTGCACCTGAGCGGCGCGGACCGCGAGGCGCCGGTCCTGGACGTGCGGCGCGGGCAGGCCGCGCTGGACGGCTGCCAGGTCGCGGGCGAGGCCTGGGCGGCGGTCCTGGCCTGGCACGAGGGCGTGCTCGGCCTGCGCGACTGCACGGTGACCAACACGCAGGGCGCCGGGATCGTCGTGACCTCCGGCGGCGGCAACGTCGTGGAGCGCTGCGAGATCACCGACGTCGGCTCGTCGGCCGTCGTGGTCGCCGAGCACGGGCGGCTGACCGTGCGCGAGTGCTCCGTCCGCGGCGCCCGGGGCAACGGGATCTGCGTCAACGGCCACGGCACCGCGCTGGTCGAGTCCTGCCGCATCGACGGCAGCGGCAAGCCCGCGATCGCCGTCGAGCAGAACGGCCGCGCGGACCTGCGCAAACTCACCGTCACCGGCAGCGCCGCCCTGGACGCCTACCTCACCAGCGCCGTCCAGACCCTGCTGACCGACTGCACGTTCACCGGCTCGGGCGGCCAGGCCGTCCACGTCAGCGGCGGCGCGGCCCCGGTCCTGCGCGACTGCGTCATCGAGGGCGCCACGAGCGGCGGCGTGCAGGTCACCGCGGGCTCGCGGGCGCAGCTGGAGCACTGCCGGATCGCCGGCACGCCGGTGGGCCTGCTGGTCGAGGCCGGCGGCGAGGCGGACTGCGCCGACCTGACGGTGACGGGCGCGGGCGTGGCCGCCAGGGCCACCGGCGAGGCCAGACTGACGGTGCGGCAGGGCGAGTTCACGATGGACGGCGGACCGGGCGGCATCGGCCTGGACCTCGCCGACCGCGCGCAGGCGTCGCTCACCGGTCTGCGCCTGCGCGCCACCGCGGGCACCGGCCTGGCGATGGCCGGCGGCGCCCGCGCCGAGCTGACCGCCACCCTCCTGGAGGGCTGCCGGACCGTCGTCGGCCCCGACTGCGAACTCACCGCCCGGGACAGCGGGTTCGCCGGTTCGGACGCCGACGGCATCAAGGTCTCGGGCGGCGGCGCGGTGACGGCCGTCGGCTGCCGGATCAGCGGCGCGCGCGGCCACGGCCTGAACGTCCAGGCGTCCTCCCGCGCGGAACTGGACAACTGCGCCGTCTTCGACAACTCCGGTGACGGCGTGCGCTGCAACACCGACGAGCCGGTGCGCGTGCACGACTGCGAGATCCGCGACAACGGCGGCACGGCGGTCCACCAGCTCAAGTCCGGCGGACGGGTCTCGGTCGAGCGCCTCGACACCGGCGGCGACGAGCGCACCGCGCCGGCCGGGGGTGGCGGGCACGGACCGGCCGACCCGGCGGGCGCGCCGCGCCACCTGGGCACCGGGCCGCTCGCCGAACTGGAGGCCCTGGTCGGCCTGGAGAGCGTCAAGCACGAGGTCACCGGCCTGATCAACGTCAACAAGATGGCCCAGCGGCGCCAGGAGATGGGCCTGCCGATGCCGCCGATGAGCCGCCACCTCGTCTTCGCCGGTCCGCCCGGCACCGGCAAGACGACCGTCGCCCGGCTGTACGGCGCCGTCCTCGCCGAGCTCGGCATCCTCAGCCAGGGCCACATCGTCGAGGTCGCCCGCGCCGACCTGGTCGCCCAGATCATCGGCGGCACCGCGATCAAGACCTCCGAGGTCTTCACCAAGGCGCTCGGCGGCGTCCTCTTCATCGACGAGGCGTACACCCTGACCAACCAGTCCCGGGGCAGCGGACCGGACTTCGGGCAGGAGGCCGTCGAGACCCTGATGAAGCTGATGGAGGACCACCGCGACGAGATCGTCGTCATCGTGGCCGGCTACTCGGCGCAGATGGACCAGTTCCTCGCCTCCAACCCGGGCATGGCCTCCCGCTTCGCCCGGACCGTCGAGTTCCCCAACTACAGCCCCGCCGAGCTGGTCACGATCGTCCGCGGCCTGTGCGCCAAGCACTTCTACGAACTGGACGCCGGCGCCCTGGAGGCGCTCAACCGCTACTTCGAGGACGTGCCGAAGGGCGCCACGTTCGGCAACGGCCGCGTCGCCCGGCAGGTCTTCGAGGAGATGATCAGCCGGCAGGCGTCCCGGCTGGCCGTCCACCCGCCGACCGACGACAGCGAACTGAGCCGGCTGAGCAGCGAGGACGTCATCACCGTCCCCGGCGACCAGGCGGGCGTCCACGCGGCCACCCAGCCGGCCGCCCAGCCGGCTGCCCGGGCCACCGCGCCGTCGGCGCCCGCCGCGCAGGTCCCCGTGAGCGAGGGCACTCCCCCGCTCGACACGCCCGCGCTGCGCCGCATCGACGGCCTCGTCGGCCTGGACGGCGCCCGGCGGACCCTGCGCTCCCGCCTCACGCAGCTGGCCCGCCTCCGCGACGCCGGCGAACCGCTCGCCGGCCTGGGCAACATCATCCTCCAGGGCCCGCCCGGCGGCGGCCGTCGGGCGATCGCCGGACTGTACGGACGCGGCCTGGCCGAACTCGGCCTGCTGTCCACCGGCGTGACCCACCGGCTGGCGCTCTCCACCGTCCCGGCCCGGTGGGCCGAGCAGCCCGGGTTCCGGTTCGCCGCCGCCTGCGCCGAGGCGGAGGGCGGGCTCCTCCTGCTGGACCTGGACCCGGCCTTCGCCGAGCGCGCACCCGCCGCCCGCACCGCCGTGCTGACGTCGCTGACCCGGCTGGTCGCCTCGGGGCCGGGCGTGGTGCTGGCCCTGAGCGGCAGCACGGCGCACGTCATGGAGGTGCTGGGCGAGCACACCGACCTGATGGAGGCCTTCGCCGAGAACGTCGAACTCGCCGCGTACCGCGCGGAGGAGCTCGTGACGCTCACCGACCGCCGCCTGCGCTCGCTCGGCTTCCAGCTGGGCGAGGCGGCGGGCACCGAGCTGGTCGCGCGGTACGCCGCGCAGCCTCCGCAGGGCGGCGCGTTCGCGGCGCACCGGCTGGGCGACGCGCTGGCCCGCTCGGCCCGCGCGCGCACCGTCGCCGTCGAGGACCTGCCGCCCGTGCCCACCGCACCGGAGACTCCGGCCGCGCCGCCGCAGGCCGTCCCGGTCCCCCAAGAACCCCGGACGCCGGGCACCGCACCCCTGGTGCACTCCTGACCCCGGCTCCGTGACCCCGCACGGTGCGCGAGCGCCGTGCGACCCCCGAAATGAAAGGACGT
The DNA here is from genome assembly GCF_042887925.1 of Kitasatospora sp. NPDC057904. NCBI lineage: Bacteria > Bacillati > Actinomycetota > Actinomycetes > Kitasatosporales > Streptomycetaceae > Kitasatospora > Kitasatospora sp. NPDC057904. Next base: position 44,694 of record NZ_JBHVOL010000006.1, on the reverse strand, counting down.
ACCCATGGCACTGACCTCCGTGGAAATCCAGGGCATGACGGCCGCCCAGGGCACCTTCCAGACCGCCCTGGACGAGGCCAGCGGCTCGTACGCGCAGATGGAGGGCCAGATCGACGGCCTGCGCGGCAGCTGGAGCGGCGAGGCCGCGCAGGTCTACCACCAGGCGATGCAGGACTGGCTGACCGACTTCCAGAAGGTCAACCAGGCGCTGACCACGATGCTGGAGAAGCTCGCGGCCAACACCAACGTGTACGCCAACACCCACGAGAACACCCAGCAGATCGCCGGCCAGGTGGCCTCCGCCATGGCCTCCGGCGTCACCGGCCTGCCCGGCTTCCCGGTCTGAGCCACCCCCTTCCACCGCCGGCGGCGGTCCGCACCGCCCCGGCACCCCGTCCCAGTCGAGGAGAACGCAGCATGAGCACGTACACGGTCCAGATGGAGCAAGTCGACTACATCGTCGGCGAGATGAACGCCATCACCCAGAAGCTCAACCAGACCCTGGCCGAGCTGGACAGCCAGGCCAGGATCAACCTGCAGGCGTGGACCAGCGACGCCCAGGCGACCTACACCCAGGTCAAGGCGCAGTGGGACCAGGCCGCGGCCGACATGACGGCCAAGGCCGCCACCGCCGTGCAGATGCTCGGCACCATCAACGAGTACTACTCCCACGGTGAGCGCCAGGGCGTTCAGCTCTGGGGCTGACGGCATGCCGGGCTACATCCCCCCGAACCACTACAAGCCGAAGCCGAAGCCCCCGATCGACCCGTACCACGGGAGCACCAGCGTCCCCGACGCCACGGGCACCGGGACGGCGACGGCGCACACCACGTTCACCGCGCCGCCGGTGCCGCCCCCGGACGGCCAGCACAGCGGGACGTCCGTGGACACGGCCTCGATGGAGACCTTCGCGAAAAACATCCAGCTGCTCATCCAGCCGACCAATGACGCGCGGAAGCTCCTGGACGCGGTCAACATCGCGCCGGGCGCCTTCTACCACGCGAACAAGATGCGCATCGCGGTCAACGGCCCCAACGGGGACGACGGGCTGAAGAAGCAGTTCGAGAAGGTGCTGGACGACCTGGCCAAGGGTCTCACCGACCTGCACCAGGGCGTCATCGACCTGGCGACGAAGTACAAGACCATCGAGGACGCCAACCACATGGCGTCGACCGAGCTGCAGACCTTCATGGGCAACTCGTCGGCGGACTTCGGCGGCCTGGTCACCGATGCCGGGGGCAGCCCGGCCCCCGGTGGCGGCGGTGGCGGCGGAGGCGGGGGCGGCGGCAAGCCGGGCAACGGCAACACCTGACGACCCCGCGCAGGAACCCCGTCCGGGTCCCCCGCACCACACGCGGGGGACCCGGCGGGACCGCCGGGCCCGGACACCGGGCCACACACCGGACACCACACCGGGCGGGACGGCCGACGGACGGCGGAACGACAGGAGGGAGAGGGCGCGATGGGCGACCCGAACTACAACGGCAACGGCTTCAACCAGGGCAACGACGGCGCGGTCTACGGCGCGCCCGGCAGCGACCCCGGCTCGACGGGCGACTACGAGACCTGGGACTGGAAGCAGATCGAGGCCGCCATCAACGGCATGGCCGCCGGCACCGGCGACGACAGCGGCCACGGCAAGTCGGTCTCCGACCCGCAGTCGCTGCAGAACGCGGCCGACACCTTCTACCAGGTCCAGCTGCTCCTCGCCGGCGTCGCCAAGAGCCTCGTCGACCAGGGCAAGGCCCTCGCCGGCGAGCACGGCCCGTGGAAGGGCGACGCGGCCGACGCCTTCACGACCATGCTGACCACCTTCTCCAAGCAGGTGCAGGCCACCGCCGACGTCCTGTCCGGCGGTTCGACCCACACCTACTCCGTTCCCCAGCAACTCGCGGACAACGCGGTCAACCTGGTCAACGCCCAGAACCTGATCTCCCAGATCGACACCTGGTACGCCAACCAGGCCATCGCCCAGGGCGTGACCGCGATGTCCAACGGGCTCATCCCGATCAGCCAGAAGCCCGAGCTGGTCAAGATGATGACCGCCGACATGCGCAAGGTGCTGAAGAGCCTGGCCGGCGAGTACCAGGTCACCATCGACTCCGTCCGCGCGCCGGCCCCGATCACCCCGCCGGTCAACCAGCCCAAGCTGACGGACACCAACGCGCCGAACACCAAGCTGCCCGACCTCAAGGACTTCGAGCACGGCGGCCCGAACCAGCTCGGCCCCGCCAAGAGCTTCAACATGCCCGACCTGAAGAAGTTCAGCGGCGCGCCGCAGCCCTTCCCCGGCGACCTGGGGACCGGCCACGGCCCCGGCGCGGGCGGCCTCAAGAACTTCTCCGCGCTGAGCGACGGGCCGGGCGCCGGCGGCCTGCACTTCCCCGGCGGCCTGGGCACCGGCGGCCCCGGCACGGGCCTGCCGGTCAGCGGCCTGCCGACCACCGGACTGCCGTTCCCCGGCAAGCTCGGCACGGGCGGGCCCGGCACCGGCGTGCCGGAGACGGCCGGCCTCGATCCGCTCGCCTTCGACCACGCGATCAACCCGGGCACCGGCAGCGGGGTCCGCTTCCCCGGCAGCACCGGCGTGGGCGAGTTCGGCAACCTGCCGGGCGTCGCGCCGGTCGGCCTGCCGGGGACGACCACCAACGCCCGGGGCGCCCGGTTCCCCGGCCAGACCGGCACTGGCAGCGGCGAACTCTCCTCCCCGCACGGCACGTTCGGCACCGGCAAGCCGGTGGCCTTCCCCGGCGCCACCGGCGTCGGCTCCGGGACCGGCTCGCACGGCCTGGGCGGCGGGCTCGGCAGCGGCCTTGGCGACGGGCTGGGCAGCGGCATCGACGCCGGCTCCCCGGCCGCCTTCCCCGGTCTCACCGACGGCCTGGGCACCGGCACCGCCTTCCCCGGCCAGACCACGACGGAGTCCGGCCTCCCCGGTGCCTTCTCCCCGGCCGGCGGCACCGGTCTCATCTCCGAGGGCCCCGGCGCCGGCATGGGCGGCGCGGGCATGGGTGGCGCAGGCATGCCGATGATGCCCGGCATGGGCGGCGGCGCCGCCGGGCAGAACGCGCCCGGCGAACGCAGCGACGCCTCCGGCCTGCTGGACGCGAACGGCGAGCCGTGGGCCGGCAGCCCCGTCACCGGCGAGGAGGTCGGCTCCCCGCTCGGCACCGCCGCCGGTGGCGCGGCCCTGGACCTCCCGCCGGTCAAGACCGCCGATCTGGACGGCCCGGGGCTCGGCCTGCCCGACGCCCAGGCCGCGCCAGGCGCCACCGTCCTTCCCGGCTTCGGCGAGGCCGGGGGCGCAGCGGGCGCAGCGGAGGCGCCCGGCATGGGGATGCCGATGATGCCCGGCATGGGCGGCGGCGCCGCCGGGCAGAACGCGCCCGGCGAACGCAGCGACGCCTCCGGGCTGCTGGACAGCGACATCGAGCCGTGGGCGGACGAACTGGACGCGGCGGAGGAGGAGATCACCGCTGGTGCGCTCGCGGGCGGCCCCGGTCTCACCACGGCGGGCGGGAGCCCCGTCACCGTTTCCGGCGACGCGCCTCTCGGCGCCGAACCCGCTGCGACCGCCGGGCAGGAGGCTCCGGCCGAGCAGGCCGTCCTCGGCTCGGACGGGCTGCCGCTGCCGGTGGCACCGACCGCTCCGGCCGCACCTGCCTCGCCGGTCGTCGTGCCGGAGTGGGAGGAGCCCGCAGCCCCGGTCGCGCCGGTCGCCCCGGTCATCGTCGCGGCGGCCGCTGTCGCCGTTGCCGCGGTCGCCGCCACCACCGTCGAGGAGAAGAAGAGCGAGACCGAGGCGGAGGCGGAGGCACCCGAGATCGCCGTGGTCGAGCCCGAGCCCGAGCTCGAAGAGGTGGCCCCGGCGGCGGCCTCGCCTGCCGACCCGCTGTCCGCGCCCCTGCCGCTGCCGACCGAGAGCGGCGAGCACGAGGAGCACGAAGCCTGGGAGGCGGCAGGCTCGGCCTTCGTCCCGCTGCTCTGGACGGTGCCGACCGAGGACGAGGAGGAGGTCATGGCCCCCGGCTACACCACGGAGGCAACGGCCACCTGGAGCGGGGAAGCGGGACGACCCGAGCCGGAGGAGCCGCAGTTCGCGGTCTGGCGGCCGGACCGTTCCGCACCGGCCGCCGCCGCAGCGGGGCAGTCGGCGTTCGCCTTCGACCCCGCCACCGTCTCGTGCGGGGCCGGCGCCGCCGGGGACGAGCCGCTCCTCATGGAGGACGAGTCGGCCGAGGAGCCCGAGGCCGAACCGGAAGCTCCCCGCGGCATCGCCGACCTCCTGGTCCAGGAGAGCGACGCCTGGGGCAGCGCACCCAAGGAGGGCTTCTCGGCCCTCGGCTGACGGAGCACCCGACCCACTCGGGCGTGTCCTCCGGCCCACCGACCGGAGCCGGAAGACACGCCCTGGGCCCCCGCCGGCCCGCGAGACCGCACGACACCCCCGAGGAGGGGCGCATGAGCACCACACCGTACGACCAGGGCATCGAGGACCTGCTGGCGCTGTACCACCGGCAGCGCGAGGAGGCCGTCGAGACCCGCCGCAGGATCAACGAGGTCACCTCGACCGCCACGGCCCCCCGTCAGACCGTCGAGGTGACCGTCACCGCGCAGGGCGAGGTCACCGCCATCGACTTCCCCACCGGCGCCTTCCGCCGGATGGCTCCCAAGGAGCTGTCCGAGCTCCTGCTGGCCACCATCCGGCAGGCCCGCGCCCAGGCACTCCAGCAGGTCGCCGAGCTGACGTCGCTCGGGCTGCCGCCCGGCGTCTCGGTCGCCGACCTGCTCCAGGGCAAGGCCGATCCGACAGCCATGCTCGCCGAGGACCCGACGATGCCCGACTCGGTGCGGGACTACCTCGCCGCGGGCGGCCCCTCGGCGACCCGCGGCAGCGCCCGGCGCGGCGGAACGGAGGACTGACGATGGCGAACGAGTCGTTCTCGGTCGACACCGACGGACTGCACCTCCAACTGCCCTACGTCCAGCAGCTCGCGGCCCGCTTCAAGGGGATCGCCGGCGGGCTGGAGGGCCGGCTGTCGGACCTCGGCCCGTGCTGGGGCGACGACGCCACCGGCGAGGAGTTCTTCAAGCAGTACGACGCCCCGCACCAGGAGATCCACAAGGGCATCGGCGGCATCGGCCAGGTGGTCCACAGCACCGCCGAGGGCATCCGCACCATGGCCGTCAACTTCGAACGCCTGGAGGACAACAACATCGAGTCCGTCCGCCGGATCAACACCGGCGCCGGCGAGCACCGGCCCGCCCCCGAGAGGCCCGTGCACGGATGAGCATCGACATGCCCCCGGAGCTCGCCTGGGTCGCCCGGCTGGCCGTCGGCCAGTCCTGGCCCAAGGGCGACGAGGACAAGCTGCGGGCACTGGGCGCCGCCTGGTACGACACCGCCCAGCAGCTCGACTCGATCACCAAGGAGATCGGTCCGGCGACCCTCGGCGTGCGGAACAGCATCAGCGGCCCGGTCGCCGAGCAGTTCAACGCGTTCACCCAGCAGCTGCAGACCAACCTGCCGCAGATGGCCGAGGCCGCCAACCAGATCGGCGACCTGGGCGACAACACCGGGGTGCAGGTCGAATACGCCAAACTCATGGTCCTCGCGCAACTCATCTGGCTCGCGTATGAGTTGAGCACCCTCTCGTTCGCCGCACCGGAGGCGATCCCGGCCGCGATCACCTCCGCGCGCCTGATCGTCCAGATGATCCTGCGCCGGCTGCTGGTGTCGGTGATCTCGGGCGTCGGGTTCATGGTCGGGATGGACGCGCTGATCCAGAGCATCCAGATCCTGCTCCTGCACGACCGCACCAAGTGGGACACCGACAGCACCATCCAGGCCGTCGAGGGCGGCGCGATCGGCGGCGCCATCGGGGGCATCCTCGGTGGCGGACTCGGCGCGTTCGCACCGAAGTTCGGCGGCTCGCTGCTCGGCAAGCTCGCCGTCGGCGGCGCCACCGGTGTGATCACCACCGCCACGATGACCGCCGCCTTCGGCGGAGACGCCGACTACACCTCGGCCCTCACCTCCGGCCTGATCGGCGCCCTGGGCGGCGGGAAACACGGGCACGGCGGGGAGGAGGGGAAGACCAAGATCGACCCCGTCAACCTCAAGGAGATCAAGGCCCCTGACCTCCACCTGCCGGACGTCCACCCGGTCGACGTGCACACGCCGGACGTCCACACGCCGGACGTCCACACGCCGGACGTCCACACGCCGGACGTGCACACACCTGCCGTCCACCCGACGGACACCGCGCCCGCCCCGATACGGACCGGATCGGGCGACAACACCGCCGGGGTCAAGGAGACGACGACGCCCGACACCCGGCCCGTGACGGTCTCGGAGGACAGCGGTACCCACACCGACACCCACTCCGTCGGCACGCCCGACGTGCGCACCGTCAACACGCCGTCCGTCTCCGAGAGCCACACGACGAACGAGGCCACCCACGGGCAGCCCGGCACCTCCGTCGGCACGCAGGAGCGGACCAGCCCCCGCACCACGGACACCACCGTCGAGACGCCCGCCCGGACGACGGCATCGCGAGGCGAAACCGGCAGCACGACGGGATCCGGCCTCCACGGCAGCGAAACCACGACCTCGGCCCCGACGCCCCACCAGGAGTTGGGCCTCCCCGGCTTCGAGACCAAGCCGACCGACACGACCGCCGGAGCCACCCGCCCCGCCGATTCGTCCGGAACAACCGGTACGCCCGGTACAACCGGGATCACCGGACCCGCCGTCGCCGACAAGCCGACGACGACCGGCGCCGACGTCTCGCGCACCACCGACTCCCCCGCCACGAGCGGCAACAACACCACGGCCACGGCAACGGCCAACCAGCCCCGTCCCGGCGAAGGACAGGCACAGGCCCCGGCGCAGACATCGGCGCAGTCCCCCCGGGTCACCACCGAAACGAGCAGCACCAGCACCTCGACGGACAGCCGAACCGCCGCCCCCGTGCGAACCGCCGGCGAGCCGGCCGTCACCCGCACGGAGAGCAACCCCACCGCCCAGGCCCCGGTCGACCAGCCCCAGTCCGTCCATGCACCGGTCGATCACACCACGGTCGAGCACACCCCGGCCGATCACGTCTCCACCGGCCCGGTCGACGTCCACCACACAACCCCCGAGCACACCTCCACGGCCCCCGACGTCCCACCGCCGCTCCCGCCCCACACGGCACCGCCCGAGCCCCCGCTGCCCGCCGCACCGCACGAGCCGGTGCGGGTCGACCTCGGCCCCATCGCTTTCGACGGCGGCTCCGCCGACCTCACCGCTCCCCGGCAGCAGGCCCTGAGCTCCACCGCCCGCCAGGTCGCCGACCTCGGGGTGCGCAACGCCCGCGACGGCGGCGGCCCGCCGGTGGTGACCGTCGAGGGACGCGCGAACGTCCTCGACCAGGGCCTCCCCCACTTCGGGAAGTCCCTCAAGCTGGGGCAGGAACGCGCCGAGGCGGTCGCCACCGCCCTGCGCAGCGAGCTCAAGGACCGGCTGGAGACCCTCCAGAGCGACGGCCCGGTGGTGCTGCACGGCGACGACGTCACCGTCATCCCGCGCTCGCGCGGCAACCAGGACTTCGAACCGGGCTCGCCCGATCACACCGGCGACCACGTCGCGGTGAGCGTCGAACTGCCGCCGCCCCCGCGTCTCGAAAGCGACCCCGGCACCCCGCACGAGACCCACGAACAGCCCGCTTCCGTCGTCGTCCCGCAGGTCCACGTCCCGGAGCCCACCCCCGAACCGGTCGCCCGCCCGGTGCGGCAGCCGGCCTCGCCCGACTGGCGCTCCCGCCTCGACGGCGCGCCGACCACCCGTGTGCACACCGAGCGCTTCGACCCCGCGCGCGACCCGCTCAAGGGCAACGCCCCGCACTCGCTGGCCGGTTCGCAGACCCTGGTCCGCTCCGTGGTGCGCCGCGTCCAGGCCGAGAACGGCACCTGGGTCCGCCACCACACCGTCGAGCTGCCGGTGAACCTCGGGCACAGCGGCATGTCGGCCGGCGAGCTGGCCGGCGTGCACGAGCGGATCCAGCGCGCGATCGACCACCACCTCAACGGCGGCCTCGAACTCCCGCGCTCCGGCGACCAGTTCCACCTCGACCTGAAGCTCGTCGCGGGCGACGACCACCCCGAGGCCATCACCATCGGCCGCAACGACCAGCGGGTGCCGCTCGACCAGCGCTCCTGGAACGTGCCCGTCGACCCGGCCCACGACGACACCCACATGCCCCGCGTCGTCCACGAGGTCCTGCACTACCTGGGCCTCAAGGACGAGTACCAGGACTCCGACAGCCTGTTCCGCCGCAACGGCGACGGCCCCGGCGTCCACCGCGACGGCCTGATGGGCCACGACGTCAGCAGTTCCGCCGAGGTGCCCCACCGCTACCTGGAGACCATCGAGGACACGGTGGACCACACCGCCGTCGTCAAGGACCACCCGCACGGCGCCCCCGACGCACCCGAGACCGCCACCCGCACCGACCTGCCGCACATGGACGCCGACGACCTGGCCCGCTGGGACGCGCCGAAGGTCCTTGAGGTCGGGAAGACCGTCCAGGAGGACGCGGAACGCAGCTACCACGACATCGGCGCCGGCCTGGAGGGCCACCCGGACCTCCATCGGCGGTGGTACGACCCGGCCCAACGACCCTCGATCGTCAAGGTCCTCACGGAGTGGGTCACCGCCCCCGCACCGCCGTCCATGCCGACGGCGAACGGTGGAGGCCGGAGCGCGGAATCCAGGGACGCCCTCTCCCGCGTCTACAAGACGAAGGACCAGGCGGCCTCGGCGGTCCTCGACCGGGTCAAGTCCCTGCCGATGGCCGAGATCGAGCGCGACCTCGCCCTGTCCGTCCGCCAGGACTCCGACATCCACACGTCCAACTCGAACTTCGTGCAGACGAAGCTGATCCCGTGGCTGGCGGCGAACACGACGGGCAACGCCGAGTTCACGCAGCACCTCGGGAGCAGCAGCGCGGACCTGGCCGCCCTCAAGCGCCTGTACCTCCCGTTCGTCGAGCACGGCACGAAGACGATCAACGACATCCTCGGCTCGCCCCACACCGAGTCGTTCTCCACGCTGATCTCGACCATCCACGACGTGGCGGAACTCATGTACATGGTGGAACCTAAGGACCTCGCGCACCACGTCACCGTCAAGGAGATCAAGCCCACCACCGAGCCCGACGCGAGGGCCGCGCAGCAGGATTCCGACATCGAGTTCAGGGGCTACGTGCTCGGCGACGTCCCGGACCCCGCGTCGGAACGCACGTATCCCAACTGGACGAGCACCACGGCCGATCCGCCTCCGAACCCCCCTCTGGACCGGACCCCCGTCGAGCGGACCTTCCGCGGCGCCGCGGCCACCCCCAACCAGTTGGACCCGCACGTCGCGACCGCCGGCCGGCTGGGCTACCCGGTCTCGCTCGGCCCGTCGCGCACCACCGGCAAACTGATCAGGCTCGCCCACGAGGCGGGCGCCACCCCGGAGGAGAAGAAGGCCCTCGCCTTCTCGCTCCTCAGCCTCTGGTACACCGACTACCGCCGCGACCTCACCGACATCCACCGCTACCACTTCGTGATGGACATGGCCGCGAACTTCGGCGTCGACTACGACCCGTTCTCGCGTCCCGTCCACCCGGTCACCGGCAAGGACGACTACCGCGACCTGATCGACAACGCCCTGAAGCGCCACCGCGACACCACGGCGGACCTCCAGCGGGACTACGTCCCGACGGAGCCCCCGCCGGTCGTCACCGAGAGCGCCCCCGCAGAAGCCTCCTCGTCCGCCGCGGCAGCGCCGGCAGAGGGGCACGCGCAGCCGGAGCCCAACCTCAACATCCCGCAGAAGTGGGAGAACGAGACGGAAGTGCTGGACCTGGTGCGCCGGCTCGCGAAGGCTCCCGGTTTCATGATCCAGGTTCCCGGTGATCCCGACTCGCTCGGCCGGGACACCCCTGAAGGGAGCGCCTGGGCAAGGGTGCTGGAACACGAGAGCGTCAAGGCCCAGCGGCTCCTCGGGAAACAACGACGGCCAGACGGCACGTGGTACATCTCGATCCCCCCGAAAATCCAGAAGATGCTGGGCCTCAAGTGAGCGACGCCGGACCGGCCCGAGGGATTCCGCCTCGGGCCGGCACCCGGCACCCGTCCGCTGACAACAGTCGACAGCCGATTGACCGATCACGCTCTCGTGCACGGCGCGCATCGTCGACGAGGGCAAGGTCTCCCTCGACGCACCCATCGAGCGCTACCTTCCCGGCGTCGTGGACGGGAACGGCTTCGACGGCAACACCATCACCGTGCGCCGGCTCCTCTAGCACACCAGCGGCATCAAGGAATCGCAGAATCCGACCTCGCAGAATGCCGACGGCACCTTCGACCTGGCCGCGGTCGTGCGCGACGGACTGAGCTATCCGCCGGTCTCCGCTCCGGGAGCGGCACGAGCTACGGCCTCGGCCTGCAGACCTTCCCGCTGCGCTGCGGCGGCGCTGCCTGGGGCCACAGCGGCGGAGTGCCCGGCTACACCACGATGACCGTCTTCGCCCCCAACGGCCGCCACGCCTCGCTGGTCTCTAACACGATGACCGTCTCCGGCTCCAAGATGCTCGACGTCCTCAGCTCCGCCCTGTGCGACTGACCCCGCTGCCCGGCCACCCGGTGCGATCATGAACGCATGACGACAGCAGCGCTCGTGGACCTCCTGACGCGGTACGGCTCGACCGGGGACTTCGCCGGCCTGCGCCCGCTCGGGCCGTACCCGGTGACCGAGCGGGGAGAAGCCGAGGATTCGGGGCGCGTCGCCGACGAGTTGCCGTGGCCGCAGTGGTTCCGGTTCGGCTGCATGTCGGTCGACGTGTGCCGGTGCGGGATCGTCAACACGGTCTCCGTCCGGACGTGGTACGACGACGTCGTCCTTCCGGCCGGCGGGCCGGGTGAGTACGGCTCCTTCCCCGGCCCGCCCGGCTTCCGGGAGCTCTCGGACGCCTTCGCCGCCGCCGGTGTGCACTGGGAACGCGTCCCCGAGACCCACTCCCTCCCGCAGTTCACCATGCGGACCACCGTCGCCGATCTCCCGGACGTCACGGTGGACTTCATCTTCATCACCGACGAGACCCCGGACCGGCCGACGCTGTACAGCGCCCACGCACACGAATACACCCACCTCTGCCCCGACGGGCCCTGACGGGCCGTGATGCTGGGCGGCCGGGCCGAGTTCACCCGGCCTCGGCCGGCATGATCACCACCGTGAAGCTCGCCGCGTTCCCGGCCTCCGCGCGGAGCGAGCCCGTGTCGCCGTCGACGTGGTCCAGCAGGTACTCGGCCATCTCGCCGGCCAGGCTCGCGCTCCGGGGGAAGCAGAGCGGGCGGCGGGCCTTCTCGTCGTAGCGGGGCAGGGGCAGGTCGTCCGAGCCCTTCCGTTCGTGGAACGGCTTCGCGTCCGCCGCCACGACGACCCGTACGCGCTTCCGCTCGCCCCAGCCCGAGGGGACCTCGACCACCGTGAGCCGGACGTTCCCGACGCCGTCGTCCATGCCCCACGGGAGCGTCCACTCCAGCAGGCCCTCGATCCCGCCGGCGACGCGCCGCTCGCGGTACTCCTCGATCAGGGGCGGTAACGCGGCGAGCAGCACGCGCAGGTGCCGCAGGACGTCGGCGAACCAGATCTCTTGCACGGGAACCCCTCCCATTCCTCGCTTACTCGCATCGAAGCGGGGGTCGGGCGCGCCTGGCAAGGGGTCGGCGCGGAGGAGCGCTCAGGGGGTGGGCAGGCCGCCCGGGCGGGTGGGAGGCCCGAAGCGGACGGGCACGCCCGGGGAGTACAGCACGCTCACCGGCGGCCCGGGCTGCGCCGGCAGGCCGGCCGCGGCCACCAACTCGTCGTCGCACTCCAGGAGTTCGGCCCGGTGCAGCGGCCAGCGCGGGTGGACGTTGGGCAGGTGCATCGTCCGGCCGAAGAAGGCGTTGTGCAGGCCCCAGCGGGCGGTCAGGAAGTGTTCGAGCGCGGTCGGCTCCTCGATCCGCCCGCCGACGCGGACGGCGATCCGGGAGCGGGCGCCGCGCGGTCCGGGCCAGCGCCGCCTGCTGGTGTAGGTGAGGGTGTCCGCGTCGCGGCGGATCTCCATCCTGGCCCACATGTAGGGCAGCCGGAAGGCGCTGCGGGCGATGGCCACCGGCAGCAGCCGCGAGGCCTCCAGGGAGCGGAACACCACGCCCCGCCGCCCGTGCCGGTCCACCGAGTAGAGCCGCACGTTGGTCTCGGGGAAGGTGCCGAGGTACGGGACGCCCGGCACCTTGAACCAGCCCACGCGGTGCATCCGGAAGGCCACCAGGCCGATGTAGGTGAGGCCGTCGTGCGTGTCCGGCACCGTCCCGGGCGGGAGGAGCGGGGCCACGTCCGCGGGGTCGGCGGCCCAGTGCAGGAACGACAGGTCGAGCCAGGACTGGGTGAGCAGCGGGCTCGGCACGTCGCCCACGGGATCGGGCGTTATCGGCTCCGCGGGGGCAAAGACGGGCGGCATCGTTCCAGCGTCGCACGGCCTGACATCGATCTTTCCGGCGGGGCCGGTGCTCCACTGCCCGCCGCGCGGGGCAGCAGCTCGCCCGAGGCCCCGCCCGTTCGTCGCCGCCGTCAGCGGGGCTCGATGCCGAGGTCGGCGAGCAGGCCCCGGATCCGCCGTTCGATCTCGTCGCGGATCGGGCGGACCGCGTCGACGCCCTGGCCGGCCGGGTCGTCGAGCTTCCAGTCCAGGTACTGCTTACCCGGGAAGTAGGGGCAGGCGTCGCCGCAGCCCATGGTGATCACGACGTCGGAGGTCCGAACCGCTTCCGTGGTGAGCACCTTCGGGGTCTCGGCGGAGATGTCGATCCCGACCTCGGCCAGGGCCTCGACCACGGCCGGGTTCACGGCCTCGGCCGGGGCGGAGCCGGCCGAGCGGACCTCGACCCGGTCGCCGCCGAGGCGGGTGAGGAAGGCGGCGGCCATCTGGGAGCGGCCGGCGTTGTGCACGCAGACGAACAGCACGGAGGGGACGGACGGGACGGCGGGAGTGCTCACGAACGGGATCCTCGGGTTTTCGGGGCGGGCAGGAGAAGGCGGTGAGGGGAAGGCGGGGTCAGCGAGCCGCCGGGGCCGGGTGGTGGTCGCCGTGTGGGACCACGACGTCCTCGGCGGTCGGCGTCGGGCGGCCGAACAGCACCGCGACCAGGGCGACGCCGACGGCGGCACCGACGAGCTGGGCGGCGATGAACGGCAGCACGGAGGCGGGGGCGATGCCGGCGAAGGTGTCCGTGAAGGCGCGGCCGATCGTCACGGCCGGGTTCGCGAAGCTGGTGGAGGAGGTGAACCAGTAGGCGGCGCCGATGTAGGCGGCGACTGCGGCCGGAGCGAGGTGCGCGCGGCCGATGCGGGCCAGTCCGAAGATCAACAGGATGAGACCGGCGGTGGCGACGACCTCGCCCAGCCAGAGGTGCGGCGCCGACCGGGCGTGACTCGACCAGCGCGCGAGCGGCTCGGCGAACATCGCGTCCGCCAGCATTGCGCCGCCGATCGCCCCGGCGACCTGGGCCGGGACGTAGGCCGCCGCCTCCCGCAGCGTGGGCCCGTCCCCGTCGCGGCGGCCGGTCCACCAGGCGGCCAGCGTGACCGCGGGGTTGAAGTGGGCGCCGGAGACCGGGCCGAGGAGCAGGATCAGTACGCCGAGGCCGAACACGGTCGCGAGGGAGTTGGCCAACAGTTGGACGCCGACGTCCTGAGAGAGCTCGGTGGCCTGGATCCCTGAGCCGACCACGACGGCGACCAGCACGCCGGTGCCAGTGAACTCGACGGCCGCCCGGCGGCCCAGCGGAGCCATCCCGGTCATCTGGACCCTCCCGCGGTGGCCGGGGCCTGGAGCAGGGCGGACAGCTTGGCCAACGCGGCGGGCAGCACCCAGTAGTAGACCCAGGTCCCGCGGCGCTCGGAGCCGACCAGGCCGGCCTCGCGCAGGACCTTGAGGTGGTGGGAGATCGTCGGCTGGGAGACGTCGAAGGGACCGGTCAGGTCGCAGACGCACGCCTCGCCGCCCTCGTGCGAGGCGATCAGCGACAGCAGCCGCAGCCGCACCGGGTCGGACAGGGCCTTGAACATCCTCGCCAGGTCGACGGCGGCCTCTTCGTCCAGCGGCTCGCGGACCATCGGCGAGCAGCACGCGACTGCCGTCCCGTCCTGGTCGAGCACCTTCAGCTCCAGATTCGACATGTGTCTATGTTGACGCTCATCTAATCCGGTGGCAAGCTCGCCTGTATCGATATCCATCGAAACAGGAATCCGGATCAGGGAGGATCGCCATGTCCCGCGTCCAGCTCGCCCTGCGCGTCGCCGACCTCGAAGGCTCCATCGCCTTCTACGCCAAGCTCTTCGGCACCGAACCCGCCAAGCGCCGCCCCGGCTACGCCAACTTCGCCATCACCGAGCCCCCGCTCAAACTCGTCCTCGTCGAGGGCGAAGCGGACGAGGAGACCCGCCTGGACCACCTCGGCGTCGAGGTCGCATCCACCGAGCAGGTCGCCGCGACCACCGTCCGGCTCAAGGAGGCCGGCCTGGCCACCTTCGAGGAGAACGACACCTCCTGCTGCTACGCCCTCCAGGACAAGGTCTGGGCGCACGGCCCCGGCAAGGAACCCTGGGAGGTCTATGTCGTCAAGGCCGACGCCGACACCCTCGGCAGGGGCTCCGCCGCCGTGGGCTGCGCCTGCAGCTGCTGATCCCGCTCCGACGATGCCGGTACCGGCACGGGCGGATAGTCGGTCAGGAAAATTTTCCGACGGCGTTGAACCGATCCCGCTGCGGATCCGTGTGGAGGGTGCACAGGGCGACACCGCCCGAATCCACAACCACACCTGCTCCAGGGGGAGTTCAGCATGCCCACGTTCACCGTCCCCGCCTTCGCCGCCCGCCGCCTGGTCGCCGTCTCCGGCGTCGCCCTGCTCGCGCTCGCCGCCACCGCCTGCGGGCCCGACACGAGCAACGGGTACGGCGGGAACAGCTCCAGCACCGCCGCCGCCCCGGCGGCCACGGCGTCCGCCCCCGCGGCCGGCGGCTCCTCCGGGGTCCGGATCGTCGCCGCGAACTCGCCCGCGCTCGGGCCGATCGTCACCGACTCGGCCGGCCGGACCCTGTACCGCTTCGACAAGGACACCGCCAAGCCGTCCGCGAGCACCTGCGCCGACGCCTGCGCGGCGAAGTGGCCGCCGCTCACCGCCCAGGACCCGGTGAAGGTCACCGGGGTCGACTCCGCCCTGGTCGGCAGCGTGACCCGGCCGGACGGGACGAAGCAGGTGACCCTCAACGGCTGGCCGCTCTACCGCTTCGCCGGCGACACCGCGGCGGGGCAGACCAGCGGGCAGGGCGTCGGCGGCACCTGGTTCGCGAGCACGCCCGAGGGGAAGAAGGCGGCGGGCATGCCCGGCCAGGCCTCCGCCCCGGCCCCCGCCCAGACCCCGTCGGCCGCCTCGTCGCAGGGCGGCGGCTACTCCGGGGGCTACTGACCCGCCCCGCCGCGCCCGACGGTCCGGGTGATGGGCCGCCTTGCCCGGGCGGCGGCCCGTCGCCCAGACTGTCGCGGTGCACCGGGAACGTGATCACCACCGGCTGGGCGGCGTCGCGCTCCCGGTCGGCGTCCTGCTCTGCCTCACCCTGGGGCTGTCGCTGCTGGCGGTCAGGTACTGGCCGGCCGAACGGGACCCGGCGGCCGGGTTCGTCGACATCACCGCCGTGGCCGTCGCCGCACCCGCCCCTCCGTCCGCCGCCGGACCGGACGCCTCCACCGGCTCGTACGCGCAGGACTGCGGGCGCAACCAGGAGGGGCACCGCAACGCGGACAACGTGGTGATCTCACCCGGCACCGTGGGCGGCGCCCACCACGTGCACGACTACGTCGGCAACCTCTCCACGGACGCGGATTCCACCGACGACAGCCTCGCCGCCGCCGCGACCACCTGCACCAGCGGCGACCGCTCGACCTACTACTGGCCGGTGCTGCGCCGCACCGACGGCGCCGCACCGCGGACCGCGGCCGGGGCCCCCGACGACGACCCGCACGGCAACACCGGCGAGATCCTCACCCCCGACACGGTCACCATCGAGTACCTCGGCAATCCATGGGCCAAGGTCGTGCCGATGCCGCGCTTCCTCCGGCTCCTGGAGGGCGACCCGACCGCCGCCACCGACGGCGGCGCGGACGCCGGCGCCCGCTGGGGCTGCACGGGCTTCGCCGGCCGCACGACCACCGATCGCTACCCGCTCTGCCCCGCCGGGAGCCTCCTCACCCGCACCCTGGACTTCCCCAGCTGCTGGGACGGACGCGGCACGGACAGTTCCGGCCACCGCTCGCACGTGCGGTTCCCGGACCCCGCCGGCGTCTGCCCGCACGACACCTTCCCGATCCCGCACCTGCGGGTGACCGTCGGCTACCGCCCGCCGCCGCCCCGGGAGTTCGCCCTGGACGCCTTCCCCGAGCAGCACCACAGTCCGCTCACCGACCACGCGGTGTTCATCGGCCTGATGACCGACCGGCAGATCGCCGCCATGGTGGCCTGCCTGAACCAGGACCGGACCTGCCGCGAATCCGGTTGAACCGAACGGCCCCCGCGTACGTGCTGGACGTGGCACCCGACGACGGAGGAATGGCGGATGGCGAGGACACGATCAGCCGGGCGGCAGGACGCCGCCGACGAGGCACTGATCCGGACGCTCTACGAGCAGCACGGCGCCGCGCTGCTCGCCTACGCCGTCCGGCTCACCGGCGACCGCGCGGCGGCCGAGGACGCCGTCCAGGAGACCCTGATCCGGGCCTGGCGCAACCCCGAGGCGCTGACCGAGGCCCGCGGGTCGGTGCGCGGCTGGCTGCTGACCGTGGAGCGCAACCTGATCACCGACCGCTTCCGGGCCCGGGCCGCCCGGCCGGCCGAGGTGGCGGAGGTCTCCGAGGCGACGGCCACCGTGCCGGTCGAGCACGACCACGCCGAGGGCGTGGTGGAGGCGCTGGTGATGTCGCAGGCGCTGGAGCGGCTCTCGCCCGAGCACCGCGACGTGCTGCGCTCGATCTACTTCCAGCGGCTGTCCGTCAGCGAGGCCGCAGAGCAGCTGGGGGTGCCGGCCGGAACGGTCAAGTCCCGCGCGCACTACGCGCTCCGGGCGCTCAAACGCTCGTACACCGGCAGGTCGGGGACGTGGCAGGAGGTGTCGGCGTGACCAGGGACGACTGGAACGGGAACGACGCGAACAGGAACGACGTGAGCACGACGCCGCACGAGTGGAGCGCGGAACTCGTCGGCGCCTACGTGCTGGGTGCGCTCGATCCGGCCGAGGCGGCGGCGGTCGAACGGCACCTGGCCGACTGCCCGGCCTGCCGTCAGGAGGTGACCGAATTGCGCGAGCTGGAGACCGCCCTGGGCGAGGTGCCGCCCGAACTGCTCGTGGACGGCCCGCCCGAGGGCGGCGACCTGCTGCTGCAGCGCACCCTGCGCCGGGCCCGGGCCGAACGCGGCTCGGCGCTGCGCCGCCGTCGGACCCGGATCGGCGCGGCCGCCGCCGTCGCGGCGGCAGCGGCGCTGCTCCTCGGGGTCGCGCTGGGCCGCACCACCGCGCCCGCACCACCGGTGGCCGCCGGCCCGGCTCCGAGCACCGCCGTCGCCACCCCGCCCCCCGCCGGCACCAGGACGGGCTCCGCGACGGACCCGGCCACCGGCGCCCGGATGACGCTGACAGTCACCCCGGCGATGGGCTGGGTCCGGGTCAACACGGCCGTCACCGGCATCCCCGCCGGCCAGCGCTGCCACGTGGTGGTCAACGGCAGGGATGGGACGAAGGCGGACGCGGGCGGCTGGCTGGTCTCCACCGTCGGCGCCAAGTACGGCACCACGCTGGACGGTTCGGCCATCGTCGCACCGGAGGACGTGGCCTCGGTGTCGGTCGTGAACGAGTCCGGCCAGACCTTCGTGACGGTCCCCGTCTAGTGCCGTGGTGCTCCCGGTGTGTCCGCCCCCAAGAGCCGGCGGACCCACCGGGATGGCCGCGACGAGAGCGCCCGCAACAGTCGAGACGGTGCAGCCTGGCGGGACGAATGGATCTTCAATCGAAGATTTCCGGCGGTTCGACCCCATTTGTACTAAGCCCAGCCCACGTCGGCTCACCATCAATGCCAGCCGTCAAGGGGCGCATCGAAGCATTGGGCAGGCGCATCGCAGCGCGAAGAGGAGTGCAGGGGCGCATCATCGGGGCTTTCCGAGGCGCCCCCCTTGCCAGGTCCGCTTCCATCGGGCTGGATGGTGGGGAAATCACGCTCCTCGATGGCACTCCCATCAGGTCGCTGAACCAGTCCCACGCGAACTCGGCTGCCGCCAATGGCCGTTGACGGTCCTGGGGCCCCGGTTCACGCAGCAGGCGGGTGCCGCATCACCGCGGCCCCGCCCACAGCCCCGGCGGTCTGCCCGGCGGCCGCGCCTCGACCAGCGTGATCCGATGCGTCGCGGCTGCGACGCCGTGACCGCCCGCGCGATTCGCGGGCACCCAGTCGACTTCCCCGTGGTGGTCCCATGTCTGCCCACATCACGCCCGAACCAGGAGAGCTGGTAGCGCTGCGCGGCGGCCCGTCCGGATCGGCACGCCTGTACCGCATCCCCCCTGGTGACGCCGATCCGTCCCGGGTGGTCGTCACCCTCTACGGGCGGCACCAGCACTTCGAGCGCACTTCCGCGACCGAGTCCGTGTCCGGCGCGCGGATACCGGTCTTCCAGTGGTCCTACAGCACGGCGGTCGCGGAATAGGGCGACCGCGCCGAAAGGCGGGACGGATTCATGTCAGCATCGCACGATGAACCGATCGCGATCATCGGGATGGGCTGCCGGTTCCCCGGCGGCGTCGAGACCCCTGGCGCGTTGTGGCAGCTCACGGCGCAGGGCCGTCAGACGGTCGGCCCCGTCCCGCCCGCCCGGTGGGACGCCCGGCGACTCGCGGCCCTCCACGACCCGGCCCTCAAGGACCGGGCGGCCGTAGGTTGCTTCCTCGACGGGGACGTCTGGGCCTGGGAGCCGGAAGCCCTGGCGGTGGGTCCTGCGGAACGGTCCTCGGTCGACCCCCAGTCGCGCGTCATGATGGAGGTGGCCTGGGAGGCGGTCGAACATGCCGGCATCCCCGTGGACCGGGTACGGGGCTCGCGGACCGGGGTGTACATCGGCACCTACGCGCCGGACAACCTGTTCCGGGAGGTCCGGCCGGTGGAGGACTTCCCCGACAGCCCTTTCCTGTTCGGAAACTTTCCCGCCGGGACGGCGGGCCGGGTCGCGTTCTCGATGGACCTGCGCGGTCCGGTGATGGTGATCAGCACCCACTGCTCGTCGGGCCTGGTGGCCCTGGACGCGGCGTGCGGCGCGCTGTCGCTGGGTGAGTGCGACATGGCCCTGGCAGGCGGGGTACTGCTGATGCTGTCGCCGCTGACCCACCTCATGGAGGCGCCGCTCCTGCTCTCCGCGAGCGGAGCCTGTCACGCCTTCGACGCCGGGGCGGACGGGTACGTGCGCGGCGAGGGCGCGGGCGCCTTGGTGCTGAAGCGACTTGCGGACGCGCGGCGGGACGGCGACCGGGTGCTCGCGGTGATCCGGGGCAGCGCGGTCAACAACGACGGGCAGTCCACGCGGCTGACCGCACCGTCCAGCGAGATGCAGCAGCAGTTGTTCCGGTCCGCCGTCGGACTCGCGGGCATCGATCCCGGCGAGGTCGGCCTGGTGGAGGCGCACGGACCCGGGACCGCGGTCGGGGACCCGGTCGAGTACGCCTCGATCCAGGCGGTCTACGGGCGCCGCGGCCGGGGCCGGTGCGCGCTGGGCTCGCTGAAGACGAACATCGGGCACACCGAGCCGGTGTCCGGGATCGCCGGACTGGTCAAGGCCGTCGAGTGCCTACAGCGCGGGATGGTCCCGCCGAACCGCAACTTCACGCAGTGGAATCCCGGCATCGACCGGACGCAGGACTCCCGGCTCTTCGTCCCGACCGGCGTGACCCGCTGGCCCGTTCCCGGGCGCGGGCGACTCGCCGCCGTGTGCTCCTACGGAGTCAGCGGCACCAACAGCCACGTCATCCTGGAGGCTCCGTCGGCGCCCCGCCGAAGACCGCCGGCCGCGCGGGCGGCCGAACCCCCGGCGGGCACGCGCGTGTACCTCCTGTCCGGCACGTCACGTGCCTCTCTGCTGGGCGCGGCCCGACGGTTGGCCGACTGGGCCGAGTCGGAGGGTACGTCGGTTCCGCTGGACGACATCGCACACACCCTGGCACTGCGCCGCCGCCACGCCGAGTTCCGCCTGGGGATCGCAGCCGACGGGATTCGCCAACTCGGCGAGCGGGCACGTCGGTTCGCCGACGAGATGGAGACGGAGGGCGTGGTGAGCGGATCCCCGTTACTGCCCTCCGGACATCCGGGACCGGTGTTCGTGTTCACCGGTCAAGGCTCGCAGTACCCGGGGATGTGCCGGGACCTCCTCGGAAGCGAACCGGTGTTCTCCCGCGCGATCGACGGACTCGAACCGCTCGTCCACGCCGAAACCGGCCTGTCGCTCCGCGAGCTCATCCTCCACCCGGAACAGCTCACAGGCGTCGACCGGATCCAGCCGGTGCTCTTCGCGGTTCAGGTGGCGCTGGCCTCGCTGTGGCGTTCGTGGGGCGTGGCACCCGCCGCGGTGATCGGGCAGTCCCTCGGCGAAGTGGCCGCGGCCGTGGTCGCCGGCCTCATCAGCCCCCGGGACGGCGTCAAGGTGATCTGCCGCCGGTCCCGGCTCCTGGCCCGCATCGCGCACGGCGCGATGGCCTCCGTGATGCTCGGCGCCGCCGACACCAGGTCCGCCCTTGCCGCCGCCGGCGCCGACCGGGTCGACATCGGGGTCGTCACCGCCCCCGGCACCACGGTGGTCTCCGGCGACGCCGGCCAGGTGCGCACCCTGGTGGACCGGTGGAACGCGTCCGGCGTGGTGGCCCGGCTGGTCGACGTGGATGTGGCCTCGCACTCGTACCAGGTGGATCCGGTCGTCGACGACCTGCTCGACGCCCTGGCCGGTCTGGAGGACACCCGGGCCACGCCGGTGCGCCTCTACTCCACCGTCAGCGATGATCCCCGTGATCCGGGCCCGCTGGACGCCTCGTACTGGGTGCGCAACCAGCGGGACACGGTTGAGTTCCAGCGTGCGGTGTGCGCAGCGCTGGACGACGGACACCGGCTGTTCATCGAGTGCACCCCGCACCCGCTCGCCACCCGTCCGATCACCGAGACGGCGGCGGAGAAGGCGATCCGCGATATCGTCGCGGTCGGTTCCCTGCTCCGCGACGGCCACGACACCGAGGCCTTCCTGACCCACCTGGCGACCGTCCACAGCGCCGGCTTCGACGGCATCGACTTCGCCTCCCGCTACGGCCGGGGCCGACTGACCGACGTGCCCACGACGTTCTGGAACCGAACCCGCCACGGTGGCAGCGCCCGGCCCTACACCCTCGTCGCCCCCGGACTGCCCGCCGCCACCCAACACCCCCTGCTCGGCGGGCACGTCCAGGACCCCGACCGGAGCACCCGACACCTGTGGCAGACACCGATCGGCCCCGCCCGCCTGCCCTGGCTGGGCGACCACCGAGTGGCCGGCACACCGGTCCTGCCCGGGACCGCCGTCGCCGAGATGCTCCTGGCCGCCGGCTGCGAGGCGCTGCACACGGACCAGGTCGTGCTGGAGGACCTCCGCATCGGGGTGCCGCTGGTCCTCGACCCCGAGCCCGAAGCAGTCACCGAACTCGTCGAGCAGGACGGCGGACTGCTCGGGCGCGTGCTCACCCGTGCCTCCGAAGGCATGGTGGTCCATGCCAGCGCCACCGTTCACGCCGCATCCGCGCACGAGCAGGACCCGCCACCGAAAGCGGACGGCCCGACCGAGGAATGGACCGACGTCACCCCCGAGGACCTGTACCGCCATTTCCGCGATCGCCACGACGTCCTCCACGGCCCCGCCTTCGCCGCCATCGACCGCATCCGTCTGCACCCCGACCGCAACCGCGCCGTCGCCGCGCTGCGCATCGCGGGCAGTGCCCGCGTCTCCGCCTCCGCGCTGCGGCTCCATCCCGCTCTCGCCGACGAGTTCGTCCAGACCGCCGTGGCCGCCTGGCTGGCATTCTGCGCCACCAGCCCGGGTCCGGTGGTGGTCGCCGGATTCGACGCCATCCGTCTCCACGGCCCGACCGGTCACGCCCGGTTCGCGGACGTCACCCTGGAGTACGCGGATGACCTCACCTGCACCGCCTCCGGCACTCTTTCCAGGGCCGACGGAACCGTCGTCGCCGCGATCACGGGTCTGCGGCTCGCCAACATCACTCCGCCCGACCAGCGCTACGCCGACCGTCTGTCCCACCTGGCCTGGCAGGCCCAGCCCGCTCCGTCCCTGCCCACGACCACGGGGCAGCAGTGGGTCGTCGTGTCGCCCGAGGAGACCCGGTGGGGCGAACGGCTGGCGGTCATGCTCCACGAGCGCTCGGCCGGCTGCCGCTTGATCCACCACGCCGCCGGCTCCCCGCTCGACGCCGGTCTCCTCGCGGACGCCCTGGATGACGGTGCCGGAAGACCCGCCACCGACCTCCTCCTCGTCTTGGACACCCCCGACACCGGCCTCACACCGGCCTGCGCACACGGCGCCGTCCACCGCACCCTCGCCGTCCTCCAGGCGCTCACCGAGCGCAGCGCGCCACCGCACCTGTGGGTGGCATGGCGCGGTGATCGACCACTTGCCGCCGCAGGCCTTCACGGTCTCCTGCGCGTCGCCGCCTTCGAACACCCCGAACTTCGCCCCAGCAGTCTGGTGATCTCCAACGACACACCGTTGGAGGACGTCCTCGCCGATCTGCTGGTCACCGACCGGATCACCGAGGTCTCCTGGCGTCAGCGGGTCCGCTCCGTCGCCCGCGTCCGGACCGGTCCGCCGGGCCCCGCACCGGTCCCGGCCGATCCGCAGGTGGTGCGCCGGGACGGCAGCTACCTGATCACCGGCGGGCTCGGCGGGCTCGGGCTGCTCACGGCCCGGCGCTTCGCCGAACGCGGCGCCCGCGGCCTGGTCCTGGTCGGCCGTTCCACCGCCGTCCCCGCCGTCCAGCGTGAGATCGAAGTTCTGCGCACCGTCAGCGGGACGGTGATCGAGACGGTCTCCGGTGACGCCGCCGACCCCGACACGATCCGCCGCGCGACGGAACTCGCCTACGGAATGGGCGAGTTGCGCGGTGTGGTGCACGCAGCCGGTGTCGTCGAGGACGCCGTCCTCACCCGCATCGACGGCCCGCTCGTCGACCGCGTGTGGCGTGGCAAGGCAGCAGGTGCGTGGACCTTGCACCAGTGCCTCCTTGAGGCCGACCTGGACTTCTTCGCCGTCTACTCCTCGGTCGCCTCGTTGCTCGGCTCCCCCGGTCAGGGCGCCTACGCTGCGGCCAACGCCTACCTCGACGCCCTCGTGGCCCACCGCCGCGCCCTGGGCCTGCCCGCCACCGGCATCCAGTGGGGTGCCTGGTCGGAGGTCGGACGTGGACGGCACCTCGCCGAGCGGGGGTTCCTGATGATCAAGCCTGAGGAAGGCATGGACGCGCTCGAACGCATCCTGGCCGAGGGCCACCACCAGATCGCCTACTCCCCCATCGACCCTGCGCTGTGGACCGCCTCCTACCCGGCCCTGCACACCTCCGCCCTGCTGACCGAGCTCCTCGCCGGTACGGCCGTGGACGAAATGAGCCCCTCCCCCGTCCTCGACGAGCTCCGCGCCGCACCGGCCGGACCACAGCGCCACCGCATCCTCGCGGACCTCGTCATCCGCGAGGTCCGGGAACTCCTCGGCGATACCGGCCGCCACATCGGCCCCCACACCAGCCTGGTCCTGCTCGGCCTCGACTCCCTGGGTGCCGTCCAGCTCCAGCAGCGCCTCACCCGCGCCCTGCGCACGACCATCGCGCCCGGTGTCATCTGGACCCGGCCCACCGCGGCGACGCTGGCCGACTGGCTGCTCGACGCCATGTCGCTCGACGACCCCCGGCCGGGCCAAACGGCGGAATGACGCCCTCCCCGGCCCGGCGCGCAAAGGCCACCGGCCGAGCCGTCCCTCATCGGAACCCAAGGAAGAGTCATGACATCGGATCCCAGAAGTCACCTCCCGGAGGACTTCCTGACCCTCGACGGGCAGAAGCGATTCCTCGACGCGTTCCTGCCGGTACGCAACCAGGTGATCCGCGACTTCTACCGTGACGGCGGGAGCGGCCACGACGCCTCCCGGTCGCCGGGACGGAAGTGGCGAGCAGCGCTCCGGCTGCTCGGCACGCGCGGCGACGAGACGGTCCCGGAGTTGTACCGCCTCTACTACAACCGGCTGTTCTCGGCGATCTGGCTAGCGCTGAACTGGGGGCCCTACACTCCCGAGATCCGGGCCGTCGCCGACCCGCTCCTGCGCATCCACCTGTCCCAGGTCAATTCCGTGGACACCTGCTGGAAACCCGCGGTGGAGAGCGCCCCTGCCGACGGTCTCCTGGTCGAGGTCGGCACGGGTCTCAGCGACGGGTGGGCCCGGATCGCGCTGCTGATGCCGCAGGTCCGGATCGTGTCGATCACCATCGAGCGCGACCAGGCCGAGATCGGACGCCGCATCGCGGGAGAACTCGGCCTCGCGGACCGGGTCCGGTTCCGGGTCGGTGACATCTTCTCCCCGGGAACCACCCGGGACCTGGCCGGCCGTGCCGACGCCGTGACCGCCATGGGCGTCATCCCGCACTTCCCCCCGCCCCGCAAGGCCGAGGGGCTCCGTGCCATGGGCGCCATGCTCAAGCCGGGCGCCCCGCTCCTGCTCTTCGATGCCTACCGCACCCGGTCCTTCTCCCGGTTCATGGACCGGGCGCTCATCAGCTCGCTCAGCTGGTACCCGGCCCGCGCGGACTTCCGGAAGGCGCTGGACGAGGCCGGCCTCTCCCCGGTGCGGTTCGACATCCATCAGGCGGAGACCTGCCTCCAGTTCGCGGACGACACCCGCAGCACCGACGTACTGCGGGAGGAGTTCGGCCCGTTCATCGCATGGCTCTTTCCCAGGATCGTCAGCGGTTTCATGCGGGGCCTCCTCAAGCCGCAGGAGTCCGTCTACGTGTCGGCCGTCCGGGACTGAGCACCCCGGCGACCGCCGACCCCACGATCCTCGCAACCACAGGCGGTGTCCCGATCATGTCCCCCTCCGGATCCCGAAGTTCAGCAGACACGGCGAAGCACCTCGCAGCGCGACTCGCCGCGACACGACTCCTCGCAGAGGCGCGGCACCGGTGCGCGCCCGTCACCGGGTGGGCCGCGCTCGGGGCACTCTTCCTGGCCGCGGAAACGTGGGTGCTGTCCCACTGGGCCGTCAACGGCGCGCGGTGGTTCCCCGTCGGCGAGTACGGAATCAGCCCTCGCCGCGCGCAGGTCCTGGACGCCTATCAGGTCCTCAGCATCGCGGGAGCCCTCTCCAGCGTGTGCTGGGCGGTTCTGCCCAGCGTGAGACGACGAGCCCTCGCCGTGGAGACGATGGTGCTCATCGGCTACCTGACCGCCTTCTGGCTGATGCCGGTCGTCAACTACGGCGGCCAGGTGGCAACGTACAGCAAGCACCTCATCGCGAGCAGCGACTGGGGACCCTACCTGCCCGGATGGCACGGGCCTTCTCCCGGCACGCACCCGCAGCCGCTCTTCGTCGGCTGGTTCGCCCTCGCCGAGGCCATGCTGTGGGCGCTGCCGACCCTGTGGGTCCTGGGGCGGGTCCGGCAGCGACGGCCCCGGCTCTCCGGAGCCGGGGTGGTCCTGATCGCCTTCGCCGCGGCCATGGCCGTCGAAGTCGTCCTGGAGCCCGTGATGGTCTTCACCGGCGCGTACGTCTACGCCGAGGCCGTTCCCCGGCTCACTCTCTTCGCCGGGCACTGGTACCAGGTCCCCGTCTACGCGATGGTCATCGCCGCGACGGTGTACGGCGTCGTCCCCGCATTGCTCTGCCACTACGACCGCTACCACCCTGGCGGGGCACCCGTCCTCCGCGGCCTGCGAACGCTTCCCCCGTCGGCGCGTCCCTGGGTCTCCCTGCTGGCCGTCGTCGGCATCGCCCAGAGCAGCTTCCTCGCACTGGCGGTCACCTACGCCGTCATCCCGGCGCTCGCCGGTGCGCCTTCGGTGCCGCTTCCGGCACACCTCCGGTAGCGCGCCGCGCCCGGCCGAAGTCGGAGAGGAACGGCCTTGAGACCCCCCGCAGAACGCGCCGTGGTCATCGGCGGAGGCTTCGCCGGCCTGCTCGCCGCCCACGTGCTCGGCGACACCTTCACCAGGGTCACCGTCATCGAACGCGATCCCCGGTCGAACACGACCGGCCGGCGGCGGGGTGCCCCGCAGACACCCCATCCCCACGGCCTGCTTCAGCGCGGAGTCACCACGCTGGAGACCCTGTTCCCGGGCGTCCGAGACGAACTCCACGACCTCGGCGCCCACGAGTTCGACTTCGGGCAGGGCACCCGCGTCCTCTTCCCCGCCGGCTGGGCACCCGTGGGGGCCACCGGCGTCCGGCATCTCGCCTGCAGCCGCGCCCTCCTCGAAGGCACGCTCCGCGAACGGGTCGCCGAACGCCCGTCCGTCGAGCTGGTCGACGGTGTCGTCGACGCGCTCGTGTGGGCAGGGAGCCGCGCCACCGGCGTCCGCGACTCCGCGGGCCGGACGTTCCCCGCCGACCTGGTCGTCGACGCGTCCGGCCGCACCACCGCACTCGTCGACTGGCTCGTCGGAGCGGGCTTCCCCGCACCGCCGGTCACCCGCGTTCACGCCGGCCTCTCCTACGTCACCCGCGGGTTCCACGACGTCCCCCCGTCCGACTGGCACATGTCCGTCGAACCGACCTACGCGCCGACGATCCGGCGAGGCGGACTCGTCCAACTCGTCGAGGGACAGCAGGCCCTGGTCACCCTCATCGGTGCGGACGGAACACGCCCTCCGCACGACGACCACGGATTCCGCGACTACGCCTCAGGTCTGCGGAACCCCCACCTGACGGAGACCATCACCACCGGGCGAGCCGTCGGAAGGGCCTGCCGCTACGGCGGCCTGGACAACCGCTGGTACGGGTATCACCGGACGCCCCGCTGGCCGGACAACGTCATCGCGCTCGGTGACTCCGTCGCCGCACTGAACCCGATCTACGGGCACGGCATGACCGTCGCCGCCCTCGAAGCCCTGGCGCTGCGCCGGCTGATGCGCCGCTACCCGCAGCCGGGATTCTCCAGGGCGTTCCAGCGCGAGGCCGCGGACACCATCCGGCTGCCCTGGTTGCTCGCGGCGCTGTCGGACGTCGCCTGGCGTCCGGACCACCGGTCGTGGGCCGTGCACACGGCGAACCGGGCCCTTCGCCGCATCCTCAGCCGGGTTCCGACCTGCCCGGACACCTACCGCGAGCTCGTCGCGGTCCAGAACCTGCTCGCGCATCCGCTCATCCTGGCCCCGTCGGCCCTGACCCGTCAGCGGGGAGCGCCGGAAGCGTGAGCTCCCGCCGGGGTTCAGGTGCGCTCCGGGATCCGGGGAGCCGGGTTGGCCTTGCCGTCGCCGTGCGGGCCCGTCGAGTGCTGGAGGGAGTGCAGGATCGCGAGGCCCTGGCTGACGATGCCGGCCGCCATCTGGTTGACGCCGTCGCTCCCGTTGAGGACGGTGAGGTCGGCCCCGGACATGCCGCGGGCGGCCGCGTCGGCGAGGGCCGGGAGGTTCTCCACGATCCGGTTGGCGGCGATGAGCTCCTGGTTCCCGCCGCGCAGCGAGTCGGCCCGGGCCGTGTTGGCGTCCGCCTGTGCCTGGGCGAGGGTCCGTTCGCTGTAGGCGCTGCCGTCCGCCTCGAACTTCACCCGGTCACGGGCGGCCTCGGCCAGCGTCCGCTGCCGGTACGCCTCCGCGTCCGCCGGGCGCCGCACCTCCGCCTCCAGCTGCTGCGCCGCCAGCGCGGCCCGGCGCTGGGCGAGCGCGGTCTGCTCCTCGATGACGTCCTGGGAGGCGCGGGCCTCGGCGAGCGGGCCGGCCTGGGCGGCGCGGGCCCTGGACTGTTCCGTCTCGGCGAGGAAGCCGGCCCGCTTGATCGCGGTGTCCCGCTCGTACTCGGCCTTCAGCGCGGCCGCCTGCTGCTCCCGTTCGGTGGCCTCCTGGTCGGCCTTGGCCTGGGCGATCCGGGCCTGGCTGGCGACCGCCGCCACGTGCGGCGCGGCGAGGTTGTCGATGTAGCCGGTCGAATCCTCGATCTCCTGGATCTGCAGCGCGTCGACCACGATGCCGAGCTTCTCCATCTCACCGTGGCTGCCCGCCATCACCTCTTGGGCGACCCTGCTGCGCTCCCGGATGATCTGCTCCACGGTCAGCCCGCCGATGATCGACCGCAGGTGGCCGGCGAAGATCCGGCCGACGAGCTCCTCCATCTGGTTCTGCTCCGAGAGGAAGCGGCGGGCGGCGTTGGCGATCGACACGGCGTCGTCGCCGACCTTGAACACGCAGACCGCGCGCACGGTGAGCCGGATGCCCTGCTGGGTGACGCAGTCCTCGGCGATCGTCGCCTCCCGGAGGGCCAGGGAGAGCATCCGGACCTTCTGCTTGACCGGCAGGACCAGGCTGCCGTGACCGGTGACGATGCGGAACTGGGTGTCCTGCGACTGGCGCTTGGACCCGGATATGAGCATCGCCTCGTTGGGTGCGGGAACGTGCCAGAAGAACATGACCGACCACCTGACCTGCGGGGATTCCGACACGCGCCTAGGGCGGCAGGAGCTCGACGATCACCGAGCGGGCCGAGATCGCGTCCACCACGACCACCCGGACGTCCCGGCCGACCGGTTCCGAGCACCAGGCCGCGAACGCCTCCGACCCGCCCCGCAGGGCGACCAGGACCTCGCCCGGACCGCCCGGCGGAATGGGCACCGTCACCCTGCCGACAGCCCCGACCGGGCTCTGCGAGGAGTCGTCGGCTGCCGCGCGCATGCGCTCGTGCGCCACGTGTTCCACGGTACTCCGGCCGCGGCACGGGAACCCGTTCCCGGAATCGGGCGTGGAAAATCGACCCGTCGCAGGCCCGAGCCTGCTAGAGTCGTTTTAGTTGCAGTAGTGGTTCCCAAGAACTTTGTGTGCGCCTGCCGATGTTTTGCAGGCGCATTTTTTGTTTTCCCGGCTCTTCCCCGGGTGGGCACTCCATGCGGCGACTCGAAACCCGCACCGTGCGGGCTTCGGACAGCCCCTTGAAGGAGTAATTTTTATGGCTAATGGCACCGTGAAGTGGTTCAACTCGGAGAAGGGCTTCGGCTTCATCGAGCAGGAGGGTGGCGGCCCCGACGTCTTCGCCCACTACTCGAACATCAACGCCAACGGCTTCCGTGAGCTGCTCGAGGGCCAGAAGGTCGAGTTCGACGTCGCGCAGGGCCAGAAGGGCCCGCAGGCCGAGAACATCCGCCCGCTGTAGTACTTCTGCCACGGCACCCGCCTGGTAGCGAGGGGCCCGCACCGCGCACACGCCCGGTGCGGGCCCCTCGGCATCGCGCCACGACGCATCCCCCCGGCCGTTCAAGGCCCTGGCTCCGCCACCGGCGGCCATCCCCACGCGAGACGCACAGCGCCGCGTCGGGATCGGCGCCCTGCCGTGACAGCTCACGGTTCGAGGTTCCCCGCTCCCGCCCTCCGCGGTGAGCGCCGACCGTAGGTGACGTGCCGCACGGTTCCACCGTCCACGCTCCGCCCGTCACATTCTCGGCCCGTTCCCTTGCGGTCTCCGCCCGCGCCCCGCGCCCCGGAGCCTTCCTCGTGACGTGCCGCCCCGAGGAAGGTTCTCCGCATGGCCCGCTCCAGTCGCTCTTCGTACCAGAACGCCAACTCCCGCTCCGCCCGGGGCTCCCGCTCCGGCGGAAGCTCCTTCTACGGCGACCGGCCCGCCGGAGGCCGCCGCCCCGCCGGCCGGAGCGCCCCTCAGGGCCCGTCCGCCCAGGGCGAGTTCGCGATGCCGGTGAGCACCACCCCGGCGCTGCCGGCCGTCGACTCCTTCGAGGAGCTGGACATGCCGAAGGCGCTGCTGTCCGTGCTGGCCCGCGAGGGCGTCACCGCGCCGTTCCCGATCCAGGCCGCGACGCTGCCGAACTCGCTGGCCGGCCGCGATCTCCTCGGCCGGGGCCGGACCGGTTCCGGCAAGACCATCGCGTTCGGCCTCCCCGTGCTGGCCCGCACGGCCGGGCAGCGGGCCGAGCCGCGCCTCCCGCTGGCCCTGGTCCTGGTCCCCACCCGCGAGCTCGCGCAGCAGGTCTCCGAAGCCCTCGCCCCCTACGCCCGCGCCGTACACCTGCGGATGGCGACCGTGGTGGGCGGGACGTCGATGAGCCGCCAGGCCTGGCTGCTGAACCGCGGCGCCGAGATCGTGGTGGCCACCCCGGGCCGGCTCAAGGACCTGATCCAGCGCGGCGACTGCCGGCTGGACCGGGTCGGCATCACGGTGCTCGACGAGGCCGACCAGATGGCCGACATGGGCTTCCTGCCGCAGGTCACCGAGCTCCTCGAACAGGTCGCCGCGGGCGGCCAGACCATGCTCTTCTCCGCCACCCTGGACCGCAACGTCGACCGCCTCGTGCGGCAGTTCCTCAAGGACCCGGTCACGCACTCGGTGGACCCGTCCGCGGCGACGGTCAGCACCATGGAGCACCACGTGCTGCACGTGCAGAACGTCGACAAGAACGCCACGATCGCCCACATCGCCTCCCGCGACGGCGGACTGATCATGTTCGCCGACACCAGGGACAGCGCGGACCGCCTGGTGACGGACCTGCTCGCGAACGGCGTGAAGGCCGCGGCCCTGCACGGCGGCAAGTCCCAGCCGCAGCGCACCCGCACCCTGGACCAGTTCCGCACCGGCGAGGTGACCGCGCTGATCGCGACCAACGTGGCGGCCCGGGGCATCCACATCGACGGGCTCGACCTCGTCGTCAACCTCGACCCGCCGAGCGACCACAAGGACTACCTGCACCGGGGCGGGCGCACGGCCCGGGCCGGCGAGTCCGGGACCGTCGTCACCCTGGTCCTGCCCAGCCAGCGCCGCGCGACGGCCCGCCTGATGAGCGCCGCCGGCATCACCCCCGTCACCACCAGGGTCAGCGCCGGCGACGAGGACCTGGCCCGCATCACCGGCGCCCGCGTGCCCACCGGCGTGCCCGTCGTCATCGCCGACCCCGTGGTCGAGCGGCCGCGCCGCAGCGCGTCGACGAGCCGCGGCCGCCGCGGCCGCCCCGGCGCCGGCGGGGACACCCGCTCCGCCTCCGGCCGCGGCGATCAAGGCTCCGCCGGCCGCCGCCGGCCGCCCAGGACCGCCGCACGCGCCGCGTAACCCGACGCCGGCCCGCCGAGGTCGCGCTCACCCTGGACCGGACCCTGCCGTCCGGACCGAACGGGGTGCGCGCGACCTCGGCGGGCCGTTCCGCGTCCGAGGATTGCGTAGAGGATTACGTAGTCGAACCGCGTAGTTCTACCGATGCCGCGGCACAGCCCGCCTCCCCATACTCGGCCTGGCAACACGAGTGAACGCGGAGAGGTGACGACAAGGCGATGGCTGCACCGCACAACCAGAACGACCCGGATGTCCGGCAACTCACGGACGACACCTGGCAGTTCGGCCAGGAGGACCCGCCCGGCCGGTCGGCCGGGCAGCAGTACGGCCGGCCCGCCACGGCGCCGCCCGGATACTTCGCGCCGGCGAAGCCGAAGCGCCGCCCCTTCCGGACCGCCTACTTCGCGGTCCTGGGCGTGCTGTTCTGCTGCATGCTCGGCCTCACCGGCTTCCTCGTCCTGAACCGCCCCCACCTGGCCCCGGACGCGCAGGTCGACGGCAACGGCAACGTCACCAAGGGCGGTGACCTCGGCCTCCGCAGCCTGACCACCGGCCAGTGCTTCGACGAGCCGAGCGGCGCCGCCCAGCAGCAGGTGGACGGGGTCTCGGCCGTCCCGTGCGGCGACCCGCACGACGCCCAGGTGATCGGCTACTCCATGCTCACCGACTCCTCGTACGACGAGGCGAAGATCAAGGACGAGGCCGCCGCGGCGTGTCAGAAGCTGTCCGCGGGCCCGAACGTCGACCGGACCAAGCTCGGCAGCGGTGCGAACATCGTGGACTTCGTCCCGACCGCAGGCTCCTGGCAGCACTTCGACCGCAAGGTCACCTGTGCCGTCGACAACGGAACCGGCGCCAAGCTCACCGGCTCGGTGCTCAAATGACCCGGCGCAGCGGGTCCCGGCACGGCGAGTCGGAGCATGGCGAATCGCAGCATGGCGAATCCCGCCTCGGCCCTGTCGTGGCGCACTTCCGGGGTACCCTCCGGTTCGGCGGCTACCTGCCCTACATCGGGTCGCTGGCGCTGATCGCGGGAGTGGCCGGAGTCGTCACGGGAGCGCTCCTCAACGGGCTGTACGGCCTGGCGGTGGGCGTCCTGGCCTGGTCGCCGTCCGTCCTGGCGTGGCGGCACGAGGTGGAGGTCCACCAGCAGGGCTTCGTCTGGCGGCGCCCGACCGGAACGCGGAGCTTCCGGTACGCCGAGATCAGGGGTGTGCAACGCACCAGGGTCAGCAGCTTCCTGCTGGGCACCTACGACGCCGTGACGGTGACCCTGCTCAGCGGGCACGAAGTCCTCGTCGGACCGGTCCAGGACACGCCGCGGCTCGCGAGGCTCCTGGCCGGCGCGGAGCCCGCTCCGGTACCCGCCTGGCAGCCGCCGGACACGACCGGACGGAGCGCCCGGTGACCGCCGCCCTGATCATCCCCGCGATCGGCGTCCTGATCGGCGGATTCGTCCTGGCCCGGGGCACGCTGCTGACGCGCGGGAGCAGCCGCACGTACGCCCGGTACCAGGCGGGACACCTGGCCTGGCTGCTCGGGCTCGACCTCGTCCAGGGCGACCCGGCGACGAACCTGGGCGTGCGGATCGCGAACCCCGAGATGCGGCGCGGCCATGCGCCGGACCGGCCCCTGCTCGTCCGGGTCCGGCTGGCCGGCTCACCGCAGGGAGCGCCGGTCGAGCTCTCCTACGAGTACCGGGAGCAGTCGGTCCGGGGCCTCGGCTCGGTCACCCGGGACGAACGGTTCGCCTGCGGGATGACCGTTCGGGCGCGACGGCCGTTCCCGCCCTTCGAGGTGACGTCCCGCAAGGTCCCGCACGGCAGCATCGACCGCCTGCACGAACTGCCCGCGATGGACACCGGACGGCCCGCGGTCGACGCCGCCTACCTCGTCACCACCTCCGCACCCGCCATGGCCGAGCTGCTCGGCGGCCTGTTGGAGGGTTTCGCCCCGCTCGTCCCTTCGGGCGTGCACCTGGTCGGCGACGGGCAGCACGTCACGTTCGTGATGCGGCAGCGGGGGTTCCCGTTCGTCCGCACCTCACTCGACCACGCGGTCACCATGCGGGACCAACTCACCGCCCTCGCCCGGGGCGTGGGCGGCTGAGCGACTGAACCACGACCGCCTCACCCCGCGCCCGGCGCCTCGATCAGCAGGGCGCGGGTGAGGCTCGCCCGGTTGGCGACACCGAGTTTGCGGTAGATCCGGCCGAGGTGACCGTCGACCGTCCGTACGCTGAGGACCAGCGTGCCGGCGATCTCACCGCTCGTCAGACCGGTGCCGGCCAGGCGGGCGATCTCCCGTTCCCGTCCGGTGAGCACGGCCAGCACCGCCGACGGGTCGGGGGCGTCGCGGCCGCCGGCATCCTGCGCCGCACCGCTCAGCCCGGTGCGCGCGGCGAGCCGGCCCCGCTGGTGGCCGATCTCCTCGGCCAACCGGGCCGAGCCGCACTGCCGGGCCGCCACCGTCGCTCGGTCCAGCCAGTCGCCCACCTCATCGGTCCGCCCCGCGTCCAGCGCGAGCGCGGCCACCGCGAGCAGCGTGCGGCACAGTTCGACGCGCTCGCCGCCGGCGGTGAAACCCGCGATCGCGGCCCGGGCGGTGAGCGCCGCCTCCTCAAAGCGCCCGCGCGCCGCGTGGACCCGCATCCGCGCACGCCCTGCGAACCCGCGCCCGCTCGCGGAGGGAAGCTCCGCGACGTCGGCCTCGGCGAGGCGCGCCCAGTGCTCGGCCATCGCCAGGTCGCCTTCGGCCAGCGCGCTCTGCACCAGCAGGTCGCAGAAGCGCGGCCGACGCCACACGGTGATCCGGGGCAGCTCGTGGCCGCCCGCGGCGTCCAGCAGCAGCCGGCCGGCCCCGGCCGGGTCGCCGGTGAGCAGCACCAGTTCGGCGTGGAGGCAGCGGACGTCGACGGCCCAGGCGGTCGGCGCACCGTCGGCGAGCGCCGCGGCGCGATCGGCCAGGGCGAGCACCTCGGGCAGGTCGGGTGCGCCGTTCAGCCACAGCAGGGCCTCGGCGCGGAGCACCGTCAGGACCGCCCGGGTCGCGGGATTGTCGTCGAACTCGGCGTTGCGGGTGGCGTCGTCGAGCGTGGCGAGCGCGCTGCACAGGTTCCCGCCGCGCAGTTGGACGTTGGCCAGCGCCATGAGCAGCGTGGGCCGGATGTAGGACTGCCCGGTGCGCCGGGACAGCGCCGTGCCGCGGCCGAGGTGGCGTTCGGCCGCGCCCGGGCGCCCGAGGATCCCTTCGGTCGTGCCCAGCTGGTACAGGGCCTCCAGGTTGGTCAGCAGGGTGGCGTCGGAGGTGGCGTCGATGAGTTCGGCCGCGCTGTCCGCCGCCCGCTCGGCCGCCGGCAGGTCCGCGGTGAAGAGGTGGGCGAGGGAGGCCTGGGCCAGGGACTTGGCCTCGCCGACCGGGTCGTGGTTGCGGTGCGCGATCGCGGCGGCCGTCCCGGCGTGCTGCCGGCAGCTCTCGTAGTCCCGCGCGTCGTAGGCGCAGTCGGCCAGTTCGGCGTGCAGGGCGGCGGCCGTGGCGCAGTCGCGGCCGGCCAGTGCGGCGAGCCCGGCGCGGGCCATGGCACCGGCTTCGGTGAGGCGGCCGAGCCGCCGTTCGACGCGGCTCGCGTCGGCGATCGCGCCCGGGTCCTCGGTCCCGCGCGGCGGCCCGCCGGCCGGGGACGGGCGCAGCGCGTCGAGCAGGGCCCGGCTCTCGTCGGCGTCCCCGGTCAGCAGCCGGGTCCGTGCGAGCAGCACCCGTGCCTCGTGCCAGTGCTCCTCGCCCTCCCGGAGCAGCGACAAGGCGGCCGAGAGGTACTCGGCCGACGTCGCGGGAGAGGTGTGCAGCGCATTGCGCGCGGCGGCGATCAGGGTCGTGACGTGCTCCGGCGCGCCGGGATCGGCGGCCCGTGCCACGTGGTGGGCCCGCCGGGCGATCGGCGCCGCCCGCTCGGCGAGCGCGGCCGCGGCGCTGCGGTGCAGCGTCAGGCGCCGGCTGGGTTCGAGGCGCTGGTGCACGACCTCGGCCACCGCCCGGTGACGCAGCACCAGCTGCGGCGCGCGTTCGGCCGGGCGCAGCAGGTCGAGACCGGTGAGGGTGTCCACCGCCCGCATGGTCTCGGCCGGTTCCAGTCCCGCGACGGCGGCGAGCAGCTCCGGGTGGAACGGCTCGCCGAGCACCGCGGCGGCCTGGACCGCGGCGAGCGCGGTGTCGTCGAGGGCGGCGAGCTCACCGAGCACCGCCGTGCCGGCCTCGGCGATCGCCTCGCCGTCGGCGGCCAGGATCCGGAGGTACTGCGGGTTGCCGAGGCTCTCCCGGTACAGCGCGTCGAAGCGGTGTACGTCGTCGAAGCGGTGCGCCTCGTCGGGGCGGTTCACGTCCGCGAGGCGGTTCACACCGGGGAGCTCACCGGGCGACAGCTGGCGCTGCCGGTAGGCCAGCAGGCAGAGCAGCGGGCCGGTCGCCGCCGCGTGGATCATCCGCTCCAGGCCCGGGATCTGGTCGGCGGCGAGCTGGTGCACGTCGTCCAGGACCACCACGGCGGCACCGCCTCGCGCCACCTGCCGGCGCACGTCGCAGTTGTCGTCGAGCAGCGGCCGGAAGCCCGGGAGCGCGGCCGCGATCTCGTACTGCCCCTGGGCCGCAGCCACCCGGACCCCCGCGGCCCTGGCGTGCGCGGCCGCCGCGAACATCAATGTGCTCTTGCCGATGCCCGGGTCCCCCACCAGCGCGATCGCCCGCCCGCCGGCCGACCCCAGGCCGTCCAGCACCGCCAGCAGCGCCTCGGTCTCCCGCGCCCGCCCCAGGATCCGGCGCCCTCCGGCGACCGCGTCCCGCGCCGGCAGGCCCCTGATGAGCGGGCCGCCGTTCCGTATCTCGTCCGACATGACCGGCACAGTAGCGGCCCCGGCTGACGCCGACATCGCGCGACCGTGTCCCGGGCCGCCCCGGGGCCGTCTCGCCCTGTTGATGAGGACCTCGAATCCGGCATAACCTCCCGGAATGGTGCAGAGCAAGGCCGTCGACGTCGACGGCTACCTGATCGAGGTTCCCGAGGAGCACCGGGCCGTCCTGGCCGAGGTGCGGCAGCTGTGCCGCGAGGAATTGGCGGGCTTCGACGAGGTCATGGCGTACGGGATGCCCGCGTACGAGCGGGACGGCGCCTGCGAAGTCGCGTTCGCCCGCCAGAAGCAGTACTTCTCCTTCTACCTCATGCGCAGTGACGTCCGCGAGGCGTTCGAGGAGCGGCTGGCCGGGCAGGACATGGGCAAGGGTTGTCTGCGGTTCCGCAAACCGGAGGACATCGACTTCGGCCTGCTGCGGGATCTGCTCAAGGCCACCGCCGCCCGGCCCGGAAGGATCTGCTGACTCCTGCCGGTCACGGGGGCACCGCGCGGCCGGCGTCGCGTCAGCGCGGGGGTACCGGAGACGTGTGGAGCGTGCCGGAGAGGATGAGCAGCGCAGCGGCGACGAAGCAGGTTCCCACCAGCAACCCCATGATCGGGAACTGCCAGCCCAGCCGGCCACCGGCCTCCCGGGCCTGCTGCGGCCGTCCGGGCGGGTAGCAGACGATCACCTCGCTGCCCGGTCCCCCGGGCCGCGACAGGTACACCTCCTGCCGGTGCACCCCGCCCTCCGGCGCCTGGAACCGGACGACGCCCTTCCAGCGAGGTCCTCCCTTGTTCGTGCGCTCGCGGAAGCACTGGAGGAGCATGCCGACGACCCGGGTCCCCCTCTGGGCGCGCACCTGCCGAACGGCGCTCGTGAGGGAGAAGCCCCACACACCGACGCCCATCACCAGAAGGAACCACAACCCGCCGTCGCCGTGCATGGCGCGACCCACCGTCTTCCGTAGCAGGAACGAGGCCGCCCAGGCTACGCGACCGCCGGTCCCCCGCCCGGGGCGGGGCCCGACCGCGCTGGCACGGGCACGGGCCCGTCCTGCAGGACCTCAGGTGCCGGTGGCATAGACCAGTCGGGGGAAGACCGGAGCCCCGAACGGGCGAAAAGCCGAGACCATCGCCCGGCGGCTGGGGCGGGGGCCGCGCGGCGGGCGGTAGGCCTGTGCCATGTCTATTCTCACCCGTCCTGGTCCGGGCCAGGTGACCCATCCGACCGAGGCCCGGCCACCTCGCGCCAGACGGTCGGCCGGCCTGTGGCTGTGGCCGGCGCTGGTCGCCCTCGCCGTGGCCGTGTTCCGGATCAGCGGCCCGCAGCTGGTGACCGACGAACTGGTCACCTGGGACGTTGCCAGGCGCGACCTCGGGCAGATTCTGGCCACCCTGCACAACGTCGACGCGGTCCACGGCACGTACTACATCCTGATGCACGGGTGGATGGCGATCTTCGGCGACTCCGTGCCGGCCCTGCGCCTGCCCTCGGCACTGGCCATGGTCGGGACAGCCGTTCTGGTGGCACTGATCGGACATCGGCTGTTCGACCGACAGGCCGGGATGTACGGCGGACTCCTGTTCGCCCTGATCCCCGCCGTGAGCCGGTACGCCCACGAGGCCCGCAGTTACGCCCTGGTGGTCCTGGCCACCGCTTTGGCGATGTTTCTGCTGCTCCGGGCCTGGGAGGCGCCGCACAGGTGGGGACGCTGGGCGGCGTATTCACTCAGTCTGGTGGGTGTCGGACTGCTGCATCTCGTGGCGCTGACCGTCCTGCTGGGGCACCTGCTCGCCATGGCCGTACGAAGCCGGTACGAGCGCGGGGCGCTGTGGGGCTTCGGCCTCGCGGTGGTGGCCGGTGCGGCCTGTGTGGTCCCGCTGGCACTGTCGGGCAGGTCGCAGGTGGGACGGCAGCTCTGGTACGTCCCCCGGCCGGACGCGTGGGGTCTGGTCGACATCTGGCCGAAGCTGTTCGCCTCGGCACTGTGTGCAGGAGCGGTGATCACGCTGGCCGTGGTGGCGCCGAAGGAGCGCCGCGATGCCTTCGTGCTGTGCGTCGCCCTGGCCGTGCTGCCCCCACTGGTCGTGTGGGTGGCATCCCAAGGGGACATCTCCTACTTCCGCTTCCAGTACCTGCTGATCACCCTGCCGGCCTGGGCCGTGCTGGCGGGGGCAGGACTGGCCACGGCGGCGCCGTCCTGCGCAACGGCCGCGGCAGCCATCGCCGCGATTGCTCTGCTCGTACTCCCCGAGCAGCACAAGCTGAGGGAGCCGTACGCACACCATGACGACGTACCGACGGATTACGTGGCGGCGGCGCGGACCATCATGAAGTACCACCGCCCGGGGGAGGCAGTGGTCTTCAACCGGGAC
The DNA here is from genome assembly GCF_042887925.1 of Kitasatospora sp. NPDC057904. Lineage (NCBI taxonomy): Bacteria > Bacillati > Actinomycetota > Actinomycetes > Kitasatosporales > Streptomycetaceae > Kitasatospora > Kitasatospora sp. NPDC057904. The sequence goes on along the minus strand of NZ_JBHVOL010000006.1, from coordinate 5,998 downwards.
GGGCCTGCGTGGATGCTCGACCAAGGGGTCCGCTACTACCTTCCGCACGACCTGAAGATGCGAGAGGTCTTCCTGAAGGCCTCGGCCGCCGACAACAACGAGCTGTTCCCGACGTACTGCCCGAAGCCGGCCGAGTGCCTGCGGGACGAGAGCCGCATCTGGCTGGTAGTCCCGGGCAACAGACCGGACCCCCTGGACGCCATCCCGAAGGACCAGGCGGATGCGCTGCGCACAAAGTACAAGCCCTACGGCGCGGAACGCGTTCCCGGTGTGACGGTGGCGCTACTGGCACGGATCCCTTGACATCCTCGCCGACACGGGTTTCGGCTCGACGCCGAGGCCGATGACGCGCTGCGGCTGCTCGGGCACCTGCCCGAGCAGCCACTGGGCGAGAAGGCCGCGAACGCGGCCGGTTCCTCGCGCTGGTCGCCGGGCAGGACGCCGAACCCTCCGATGCCCTGGCAGGTCCGGACTGCCGCCTGACCGCGGCAGGCCGGATCGCACCAAGATCTTCATCAGCCCTCCAGAGAACGTCGGAGACCTCCGTGCAGACCGTTCGCACCTCACCGCAGATCACCCGGGACGTCATCGCCTTCATGGAGCCCGCGCTGCGCGCAGCGACGGCCCGGCTCGACGAACCCGTCCGGCGGATGACGGAGTACCACTTCGGGTGGGTCGACGCCGAGGGCCGCCCGACGACACCGGTCGGCTTTCGTCGGCGGCCGGCGCTGGTCGCCCTGCTGTGCGCGGGCAGCGGCCCGCAGGCGTGGGAGGCCGTCCGGACGGCCGCCGTCGCCGGCACCCTGATGTCGGCCGCCGGGACCGTCCACGACGACGTCATCGACCAGGAGATGGTCCGCAAGGGCCGGCCGACCCTCTGGACGGCCTTCGGCGTGCCGGCCGCGATCCAGGTCGGGGTCGCCCTGCACTGCCTCGCGTTCGAGCTCCTCGCCGAGGAGGGCGACCGGGTCTCCACCGAGCTGATCCGGCGCGCCGCCCGCGCCATCCGGGAGTGCTGCTCGGGGCAGATCCGCGACCTGGAGTCGGAGGGCTCGTCCCGGATGAGCCTGGAGCTCTCGCTGGAACTGCTGGAGAGCACCATCGCCCTCCCCACCGCCGGGGTGTGCCTCGCCGGCGCCCTGGTGCGCGGCGCCGGCGAGGAGGAGCTGGTCGCGGCCGAACGGTTCGGCTACCACGCCGGCATGGCCATGGCCTTCTTCGACGACTGGGAGGGCGTCTGGGGCACCTCCCGCGACACCCTCGAGGACCCGCTGGCCGACCTGCGGCGACGCAAGTCCCGGGCCTTCGTCGCGGTCGCCCTCCGGTCCGACGGACCGGCCCGCGACCAGCTCGCCGCCTTCTACGACGACACCGCCGTGCCCACCCTCGACCAGCTCCGGCACGTCGCCGGCCTCATCGAGGAGTGCCGGGGCCGCGCCTGGCTGGAGGGGCGGATCCGGGAACACATCCGGCTGGCCCACGCGATCCTGCCGCAGGCCGTACCGGACCCCGTCGCGCGGGCCGAGCTCGCCGCGTTCGTCGCCGCCATCGCCGACGAACTGCCCTGACGGGCGCACGATCCGGGGTCGGGAGCACAGGGGACCGCAGGAGGAGGGGCGGGGCGCAGCGGTGTTCGCCGTCTCACCGCCGACGATCCGCCGCCTTCTCGTGGAGACCGTCAGTACTGGGCGAGGTCGAGGGAGCGGACGTCCTGCGGGGCCAGCGCCGTGACCGGGCCGAGGGGGATGCACTCCCCGGTCCCGGCGAAGGTGCACAGCTTGGCCTCGTGCAGGTCGTCGCCCTCGGGCACGAACTTCCAGATGTATGCGAAGTAGGCCGTGTCGGCTTCGAGGGGGCGTCCCGGCCACACCGCGCCGAAGGTGTGTCCGGCACGGGCATCGGCCTCGGTCAGGAAGTGCGACTCCCCGTCGACGTTCCAGCAGCCCGTCCCGGGGATGCTCTCGCAGGCGGGGTACCTGATGGCCCAGGCCATGAACATGGGCGACCTGGCGGTACGGCCCTCGGGGTCCGAGGTGACCTTGAGCCGGACCAGCAGGGCGGTCTTCCCCGCGGGGGCCGCGACTCCGGGGAGTGCGGCGCTGGTCCCGACACTGACGACCTGGGCCTTGATCGTGTCACCGTGGATCGCCGGCCCCGTGGGGGACGGGAAGGGCGACGGGCTCGGGGAGACGGCGACGAGCGTTGTCGGGTGCGGTGCTGCGCCTCCCGGGCCGGCACCGATCGGACCACTGCTGCAACCCGCGAGTGCCGTGATCGCGATGCCGAGCGCCGCGACCTGCTTCGTCAGTCGATGAATCGTCATGAATCCCCCGTTACCGTGCCGGGCCGCGTGGTCCCCGGCCCCGTGCGAACCACGGGATCATGGCACACCGGTCGATCACCAGGGCAAGCACTGCCGCCGAGCGGGATTCCACGGGCGAGCGGCGGGCGGACAGCGGGCGGGCGAGCGGCGGGCGAGCAGGTACTCGACAAGCTTCCAGCAGGTACCCGACAAGCTTCTACAGCCCTGTAGACAGTCGTGCCAAAAGCTGTAGAGTGAGCGCCGGTTGAACGACGGCCACCGCCGCCCGGCCGGTCCGGGACGGCCCGTGGGCATCGGCGTTCCGTGCGCCGCATCCCGACGCGCGGTTCCCGCAAGCCCCGACGGCGGCACCAGGCGCCGGAGGTCACCCCGCCTCACCCCGCCCCCTACCCCGCCAGCGCGAGAAGATCGGCCGACCGTGTCGCAACCCCCAGACCTCCGGGAGGCACCGGCGCACCACGCCGCCCCCTCCTGCCCGCCCGGTTCCACCACCGGGCGCGTCGTGATCGTCTCCGCGAGCGTGGGCGCAGGGCACGACGGGGCTGCGGCCCAACTCGCCCTTCGGCTCTCTCATTTGGGCTTCTCGGTCGACCGCCACGACTTCCTGGACCTGATACCCGCCGGCTTCGGGCGACTGGTCTCGGACAGCTACCGGCTGCTGCTGACCATCGCCCCCTCCGCCTACCAACGGATCTATTCGGCCACCGAGAACGCCGGGCGTCCGGGCCTCATGATCCGGCTGATGCAGCGCAGCAGCCACCGGCGGCTCCTGCGCCGGCTACCGCCGGACACCCTCGCGGTGGTGGCGACGTACCCGCTCGCCGGGCAGGTGCTCGGCACCCTGCGCCGCCGGGGACGCCTGGCGGTGCCCGCCGCCGTCTACCTGACGGACTTCTCCGTGCATCCCCTGTGGGTGGCTCCCGGTGCCGATCTGCACCTGGCGGCGCATCCCGTCCCGGCCGGGCAGGCCCGCGAGCACGGCGCCGAGCGGGTGGTGGTCTCCGGCCCGGTGGTCGATCCCCGGTTCACCCTGGCCACCGACGCCCAGCGCAGCGCCGCCCGGGCCCGGTTCGGCCTCCCGGCGGACGCGCCGCTGGCGCTGCTGGTGGCCGGCTCCTGGGGAGTCGGCGAGGTGGCGAAGGTGGCGGCCGAGATCCGTGACACCGGCGCGGCCGTGCCGGTGGTGGTGTGCGGGAAGAACGGCCCCCTGGCGGCGCGGCTGCGGGCGGACGGCATCGACCACGCCTTCGGCTGGGTCGACGACATGCCCGGCCTGATGCACGCCTGCGACGTGCTGGTGCAGAACGCCGGCGGCCTGACCTCCCTGGAGGCCTTCGCCTGCGGCCTGCCGGCCGTCAGCTACCGCTGCATACCCGGCCACGGCCAGACCAACGCCGCCGCCCTGGACGAGGCCGGCCTCGCCCCCTGGATCGAGGACCCGGCCGACCTCAAGCCCGTCCTCGCCGCCATGGTCGACGGCATCACCCGGCGCCGGTACCGCGAGGCCGGGCTGGCCCTGCACCGCGAGGCGACCGGCCCCGCGAACGCCATCGCGGCCGTCGCCGAGCAGTACGCCGCCGAGCGCTCCGGTGCCACCACGACCTCCCCCGCGATCCCCCTGGCCCCCGCGATCCCGGCGCAGCGGCGTCATCCGGGCCGGGCGACCGCACCCGCTCCGCGCCGCCCCGTCCGCAAGCTCGGCATCGCGGCCGCAGCCCTCGCCGCGACCGCCTGGCTGGCCACCGGCGGCACCCAACTCGCCGTCGCCTACGGGGGATTCGACACCGTCGACCCCGACCACACCGGCCGGGCCTACCTCGTCGTCCACCCGCCGCACAACGGTCGCCTCGACGACGCGACACTGCGCACCCTGGTGGCCGAGAAGGCGGCCGTCTCCATCGACGCGGCCGAGGCCGCCGCCGACCCCGGCGAGGTGCGCCGCCTCGCGAGCGCCGGACTCACCGTGGTCAACGCCGGCTACGGCCCGCCGTACGCGACCGGGATCGTCACCCGCCGCGACTCCGTCGAAGCCGGTGCCACCGCCCTGCGCTCGGCCACCGGCGCGGCCGCCAGGTTCTTCCTCTCCGGCACCGACCTGGACGCCCTCGACCTCGGCCTGGCCGCCTACCACCACGAGCACGTGGTGGTCCCCGACGCCCGGATCGCCTGCGGCAGCTCCACCACTCCCGCCGTGCGGCCCGGCCAGGTCGTCCTGGTCGAATGCGGCGACGCCCACCCGGCGGACCTCTCCGCCACCCTGCACCGCCTGGCCACCACCCCACACCGGCTCCCGCGCCTCGGCGCGCTCACCACCCTTTCCTGAGGCCGTACTCGATGAAGCCCCGCACGCTCCTGCGCATCGGCACCGCCGCAGCCGCGCTCACCGCCATCCAGGCGGCCCCCGTCATCTCCACCTTCGGACCGCTGCGCAACCGCCTGATGCCCCGCCTCGCCGGGACCGGCCGCCCCGACCACGTCGCCCTCACCTTCGACGACGGCCCCGACCCGTTCTCCACGCCGCACTTCCTGACGATCCTTCAGAAATACGACGTGCAGGCCACGTTCTTCCTCCTCGGCTCGATGGCCGACAAGTCCCCGGGCCTGGTGCAGGAGATCGCCGACGCCGGCCACGAGATCGCCGTGCACGGCTGGGCCCACCGCCCGCTGCTGCTGCGCGGCCCCCGCGCCACGTACCAGGACCTGCGCCGCGCCCGCGACACGATCGCCGACCTCACCGGCCGGGCACCGCAGTGGTTCCGGCCCCCGTACGGCGTCATGACCACCGCCGCCCACCTGTCCGCACGCAGGCTCAGGCTCACCCCCGTGCTGTGGACGAGCTGGGGCGAGGACTGGACGAGCCGCGCCACCGCCGACTCGGTCCACCGCACGGTCACCGCCGACCTGCACGGCGGAGGCACGATCCTCCTGCACGACTCCGACTGCACCTCCGCCCCCGCCGCCTGGCAGTCCGCCCTCGGCGCCCTGCCCACCCTCCTCGACCACTGCGCCGCCAAGGGCTGGCAGGTCGGCCCACTGCGCGACCACGGCCTCCCGAACACCCCGGGCTGGCCGACCCCCGGCACGGAAGCCGCCTGAACGGGCAGCCCCGGCGCGCCAGCGGGAGCTGCCGCCCCGCCGGGCTAGGTTCTGTACGGCGGATCATCGTCGGAGCCAGAGTCGGATTGATGCGACGGTGACGGTGCCGTGGAAGACGTAGGCGCGCTTGTCGTACCGGGTGGCGACCGCTCGGAAGCCCTTGAGGCGGTGGATTGTGCGCTCGACTTCGTTGCGCCTCTTGTAGGTCTCCTTGTCGAATCCGGTGGGCCGGCCGCCCCGGCTGCCTCGCCGCAGGCGGTTGGCCCGCTGGTCGCGGGGCTCGGGGATGGTGTGGCTGATTGCGCGTCGGCGCAGGTAGACGCGGATGCGGCGCGCGCTGTAGGCCTTGTCCGCGGTGACGTGGTCCGGCCTGGTGCGCGGCCGGCCGCCGCCCGGTCGCGGGACCCTGATCCGTTCCATGACGGCCTCGAACTGTGTGGAGTCGCCGGTCTGGCCCGGTGTGACGAGCAGGGCCAGCGGGCGCCGGCCGCCCTCGCAGGCCAGATGGATCTTGGTGGTCAGTCCTCCGCGGGAGCGGCCGAGGCCTTCGTCGCTCCGGTGCCGCGCCGGGATCCCCCT
>NZ_JBHVOL010000005.1:491855-537566 GCF_042887925.1 Kitasatospora sp. NPDC057904 | reverse complement strand
GTCGGCGAACTCCCCAAAACCCGCTCCGGCAAGATCATGCGCCGCCTCCTGCGCGACATCGCCGAAGGCCGCGAAGTCGGCGACACCACCACCCTCGCCGACAGCACCGTCATGAGCCAGATCCAGGCCCAGCTCCCGCCCGCCGGCGGCAACGGCTGAGGACGCTGACAGCCGGGTACTGACACCCGGGTACTGACATCGGAGTGCTGATCTCGGAGTGCTGACACCCGAGTGAGGCAACGGGCGGGGCCCCGGGCGGTGATGACCGCCCGGGGCCCCGTCGTCGTACGGACGGTCCGTCACAGCTCACAGGACTCCCGCCACCGGGCCGCGCCGCTGCGCGGTCAGGGTCCGCAGGGTCTCGTACGCGCTCTGGACGAAGCCGCGGCTGCGCAGCGACCGTGCCCTGGCCATCACCGCCAGCCCCACCTGCGCACGCGGGCTGAAGCCTGCGAAGGCGGTGAAGCCCCGGGTGGAGCCGGCGTGGAACACGAGTTCCTCGCCGTCGTCCTCGTCCGGGTCCGCCCCCGCGGGCACCGAGCGCTGGTTCCAGCCCAGGCAGATCCGGGTGGTACCACCCCGGCGCCGGCCCGCCCGCGGCCGGCGGACCTCGCCGAGCGCCGTCCGCAGCACCGCCGCGTCGGCCCGTTCCGGGAGCGGAACGGCGTCCAGCGACAGGTGCGCCTGGAGGTAGCGGAGCATGTCGTCGCCGGTCGAGCGCAGTGCGGCCGCGCCCGGCAGGGCCGGCAGCCGGAAGGACGGCACCCGGCGCCCGCGCCGGTACCCGGCGACCTCCTCCCGGCCGGGGCCGCTGGAGGTGTCGACCAGGCCGAGCGGTCCGCAGACCCGGGCGGCCAGGAGGTCGTCGTAGCGCTGTCCGGCCGCGTTGGCCAGCAGCAGTCCGAGCAGTCCGCAGCCGAGGCTCGAGTAGCGCACGTGCGTGCCGGGGGTGCCCCGAACGGGGGTCCGCGGCAGGGCCCTGAGCAGGTGGGCCGGGCCGAACGTGTCGTACGGGCTGGTGAACCACCGGGGTGCCATCGCGGGCAGCAGGCCGACCGGCAGCCGGGGCAGGCCCGAGGTGTGGGTGGCCAGGTGGAGCAGGGTGATCGGCCGCTCGTGCGGATAGCCGGGGGCGGCGTCGGCGGGCAGGTAACGGTCGATCGGGTCGTCGTACCGGACCTCGCCCCGGGCGGCCATCTCGGCGAGCAGCAGTCCGGTGAACGTCTTCGTCACGGAACCGAGTTCGAACCGGGTGTCGGCCCGGACCGGGCGCCGGCCGGAACGGTCGGAGCGTCCCCGGCAGGCGACCGTCCGTTCGTCACCGCGGATCACCGCGACGGCGACTCCCCCGCCGGGACCGGCCGCGTGGAACAGCGGGCGGAGCAGGTGGTCGAGGTCGGTGGGGAGCTCGGGCTCGTCGGAGCCAGAGCGGCCCGAGGGGCCCGAGGTGCCACCAGGGCCGGAGGGGTCGGATGAGCCCGAGAGGCCGGCGGGGCCGGCGGGCAGAGCGGCGGACACGACGGTCTCACCGGGTAAGAGGGGCGGTCTGGGCATGGGGTGCCTCCGAAGCGGCGCAAGGGGTTTGACGGGGGATGACGCCTGGGCCCGGATCGGGCGGCGCCTGCATCCGACGATAGGAACGCGTTCACTCGTCTGCACGCGGCCGGGGCCATTCGGGTGCGGCGCCGGTGCTCCGCGAGGGTGCAGAACACAGCACCAGGGCTTAAGTCCTTAGGTAGGACAATCCGGATGTCACTCGGACGTTCCCGTTAGACTGCTAAGGACGCATCAAGGTCCTCGAACAGGAATCCGGGCGTCACAGGGCGCGCCGGGAAGTCTGGTCGGCACTTTGCACCACGTGTGCATCCGTTTGCCGTTCCCAGCCCGCAGGAGGTCCGAGCGTGACCCGACAGCCGCCCGTCCACGAGCCGACGACCCGCCGCCGGCAGTTCCCAGGCCGGCTGCCCCTGCCCGAGCGCGCCTACATCACCGAGGCACTGCGCACCGAGACGGTCGGCGGCATCCTGCTGCTGGTCGCCGCCGTGGTCGCGCTGGTCTGGGCCAACGTCTGGCCGGGCGCGTACGAGAGCGTCCTCGACCACACCGTCGGCCCGTCCGCCCCGCTGCACCTGGACCTGACGCTCGGCGACTGGGCCAAGGACGGCCTGCTGACGATCTTCTTCTTCGTCGCCGGGATCGAGCTCAAGCGCGAGTTCGTCGCGGGCGAGCTGCGCAGTCCGAGCGCCGCCGTACTGCCCGTCATAGCCGCGGTCTGCGGTGTCGCGCTGCCCGCGGCCCTGTTCGCCCTGATCAACTCGGGCAGCGGCGGGCACCCGGGCGGCTGGGCGATCCCGACCGCCACCGACATCGCCTTCGCCCTCGGCGTCCTGGCCGTGGTCGGCAGCCACCTGCCCTCGGCGCTGCGCGCCTTCCTGCTCACCCTGGCCGTCGTGGACGACCTGATCGCGATCCTGATCATCGCGGTCTTCTACAGCTCCGGCATCAAGTTCTGGGCGCTCGGTCTGGCCTTCGTCGGCCTGGCGCTGTTCTGGTTCCTGCACCGGCGCGGGGTGCACGGCTGGTACCTGTTCGTGCCGCTGGCCTTCGTCATCTGGGCGCTGATGCACGAGAGCGGCGTGCACGCCACGGTCGCGGGCGTCGCCATGGGCCTGATGCTGCGCTGCCACCGCGAGGGCGACGAGGAGCACTCCCCCGGCGAGCACATCGAGCACCTGGTCCGGCCGCTGTCGGCCGGGCTGGCCGTCCCGGTGTTCGCGCTGTTCGCCGCCGGGGTGACGATCTCCGGCCCGGCGCTGCGCGAGGTGTTCACCCAGGCCACGCCGCTCGGCATCGTCCTCGGGCTGCTGGTCGGCAAGACGGTGGGCATCTTCGGGGGCACCTGGCTCGTCGCCCGGTTCACCCGGGCGGAGCTGAACCCGCAGCTCAAGTGGGCCGACATGTTCGCGGTCGCGGTGCTCGCGGGGATCGGCTTCACCGTCTCGCTGCTGATCAGCGAGCTGGCCTTCCCCGGGGACCTGGCGCTCGCCGACCGTTCGAAGACGGCCGTCCTGGTGGGCTCGCTGCTGTGCGCGGTAGTCGCCACCGTGCTGCTCAAGCTCCGCAACCGGCACTACCGCGCGCTGTGCGAGGAGGAGGACCGGGACACGGACGGCGACGGCGTCCCGGACGTCTACCAGCCGGACGACCCGGCCTGGCAGGCCCGGGTGGCCGAGCTCGCGCCGCGCCCCGGCAGCGAGCAACCGCACCCCGGCAACGACCGGCCCCACCCCGGCGGCGACCGACCGGGCCCCGGCCACGACCGACCGCACCCCGGCAACGACCGGCCGAGCGCCGGTCCGGCCGCCGGTCCGGGCGCGGCCCGCTGAAGCCGGCCGCCGGTTCCACCCATCCCGACCACCGGCACCACCCCGGAGCGCCGGACGGCTGCTGAGGGTCGCTCAGGGCCCCGTGGCCCGCTCCGGCGCCCGTCCGGCGCCCCCCGACACCCACAGGGCCCCTGCGGCGCCACAGGGGCCCGCCACGGGCCCCCCGGGGCCTCGGGCGCCGGGACACGTCCCCCCGGCGGGGCCCCGGAGTGGTGTGCGACTGGCCGGTAGGGGCATGATTCTGAGCTGTCGACAGTCCACTGACGCCCCCCGGGCCCCCTCCGGCCCCCGGGACCGCACCGCGCGGCGGCGTCACGCCGCACAGCCGCAGAGGAGAACCGCTGATGCCCGCAGGAGCCGCAGACCCGTCCAGCAACGGCCGGGCGCCCTACGAGGGCGAGCGTTCGGTGGGGCAGCTGTTCGCGGCGGCCACCGCCGACCTGTCCGCGCTGGTCCACGACGAGATCGCGCTCGCCAAGGCCGAGCTGCGGGCGGACGTCAAGCGCGGCGTCTCCGGCGGCGTGTCGCTGACGGTCGCCGGCGTGGTGGCGCTGGCCGCCGTCCCGATGCTGAGCGCCGCGGCGGCCTTCGGCATCCACGCGCTGGGCCTGTCGCTCGGCTGGTCGTTCCTGATCGTGGCCGGCGCCTACCTGCTGCTCGCGGTGCTGCTCGGCATGCTGGCCTGGCGTTCCTTCAAGAAGATCGAGAAGCCGGTCCGCACCATCGAGGGTGCGCAGAAGACCGCCGACGTGCTGAAGAACGCCCGGCCGCGGCCGGCCACCAAGGAGGAGATCGACCGGGCGCTGGGCCGCATCCCGTAAGGACGGGGCCCCGCCGGGCGCACCGACTGCGAGTGCCGGGCGCGTGTCCGGCGCACGGATGTGACACGCTCTCGGTATGCCGCTTGACCAGAAGCCCGTGCCCGCGCAGCCGCCCGCCGACTCCGGCCCCGTCCGGGAGCCCGGCCGGGAGGCCGCCGCGAAGGCCGCCGCGAAGGCTGCGGACGGCGTCGGCGAGAGCGCCGGAAAGGCCCCGGGCGACGCCGGGGCCGAGGCGCCCGGCAGCTCCGCGGCCGAGGCCTGGAGCATCCGGCAGGACGGCCCGTGGACGCACCGCGACCTCGCCGCCAACGGCGCCCGGTTCCACATCGCCGAGCTGGGCGAGGGCCCGCTGGTGCTGCTGGTGCACGGCTGGCCGGAGTACTGGTGGGCCTGGCGCCACCAGCTGACCGCGCTCGCCGAGGCCGGCTACCGGGCGGTCGCGCTCGACCTGCGCGGCATCGGCGGCAGCGACCGCACCCCCCGCGGGTACGACCCGGGCAACCTCGCCCTGGACATCACCGGGGTGATCCGTTCGCTCGGCGAGCGCCGGGCCCACCTGGTCGGGCACGCCTCCGGCGGCACGCTGGCCTGGGTGGCGGCGGTGATGCGCCCGTCGGTGATCCAGAGCCTCACCGTGGTGTCCGCCGCGCACCCGCGGGACCTGCGCCGGGCACTGCTCACCGACCGCAAGCAGATCGCCGCCTTCGAGCACGTGCTGGGCTTCCAGCGGCCGTGGATACCGGAGCGCCGCCTGGTTGCGGACGACGCCGCGCTGGTCGCCCGCTACCTGGACGAGTGGACCGGGCCGGACAAGCTGGACGAGGGCGCGGTGCACGCGTACCGGCAGGCGATCCGGATCCCCAGCACCGCGCACTGCTCGATCGAGCCGTACCGCTGGCTGCTGCGGTCGATGGCCCGTCCGGACGGCATCCAGTTCGCCCGCCGGATGAAGAAGCCGATCGCCGCGCCCACGCTGCACGTCCAGGGGGCGGCGGACCCGGTGCTGCTGTCGCACACCGCGCTCGGCGGCGGCGAGTACGTGGCGGCGCCGTACCGGTGGCGGCTGATGCCGGGCGTCGGGCACTTCCCGCACGAGGAGGCGCCGGCGGAGTTCACGGCCGAGCTGCTGGACTGGGTCGGTCTGCACAAGGAGTGAGCACTCCGGGCAGGACCGTCACCCCCGCCCACCTCAACTCCCTTGATGTTGCGCTCATATGACAAACGCATAGGCCACTTTCGATGGCGTCCGGACGGTTACCCCGACCGGCCCAGGGGCATCCATTCCGGTATGACCTGGATGCCCGATCGCGGCGGCGCATCGCGCGGCCGACGCCAGAACAGCCCGCACCGGTCCGCCCCCCGCACCGACTGGGCGGACGACCTCGGCTACGACGGCACGGACCGCCGTCAGCGAGCGGCGCAGCGACAGCTCGGCATCCCGCACATTCTCGGCCGGCGCGCCCGCTGGGTGGGCGCACGGCTGCGGCGCGAGACCTGAGGTCCCGCGCCGCGGTCGTCAACGACGTGCCGCCCGGTTCACCCGGGCAGTACGAGCCTGCTCACGGTCGTCGCACCGGTCCCACGCGTCCGTTCAGGCGTCCGTTCACGCGTCAGTTCACGCGTCAGTTCACGATCGTCGGCGACAGCGCCGTGAACCAGAGCAGGACGAAGGTCGCACCCGCCATGATCGGCACCAGCACCTTGGTCTCGACGTTGTTGCCGCTGCGCTTGATCAGCACGATCTCGTAGCGCTCCTTGTGCGGCCAGAGCAGCGGCGCGCCCTTCTTCGTCAGGCAGTCGCCCAGCAGGTGCGCCAGCGTGCCCAGGCCGACCGCGTACGGCAGCCAGCCGGGGGCGTTCGGCATCCAGGTGTTCATCCCGAAGGTGCCGAGCGCGGCCAGGCCGACGACGGTGATCCACGCCTCCGGGCCGTCGCCGGGCGGGCAGAGCCGCAGCGCCCGGATCGCGAGCGCCAGCAGGAAGAACGTCACCGCGAGGGTGAAGTTGCGGCCCAGGAAGGTGACGCCCGCCCAGGTGCCGCCGCCCATCAGCGCGACGAACAGCAGCGAGTGGGTGGCGTGCCGGTGACCGCCGGAGGCCCAGGCCACGAAGCGGCAGAGCGCTTTGGAGAGCGGGCCGAGGAAGTTGGCGATCGAGCCGTCGTGGTGGTCGAGGTCGGGCAGCAGGGCCGCGCCCGCGCACAGCACCGTGCCCATCAGTATGTCCGCCGGCTGGAGCGTGGTGTGCAGCAGCAGCGGGGGCAGGAACGGCGCCGAGGCCGCGTACAGCATCGCCCCGCTGACCGCGTGCGAGTGACCCATCATCGGACTACCACGACCTCCCGTCGACCTCACTCCGGCACCGGCGCCGGATTGAGCCGAACGGGTGAGCGCGGCCGAGGCTACCAGGGCGGACTGACGGTCCGACGGATATCCGACCCCGCCGCACCGGCGCGCCGACCGGGGGCCAACGGGCCGACCGACCGCGGCGAGCCCACCCACGACGACGGGCCCACGACGACGGGCCCGCCGACGGCGACCGGGCGGCCCACGGCGGCGGGCCGGCCCGGGCCGGGTCAGAGCGCGCAGCCCTGGGTGTCCACCCGCCCCGAGGCGGAGCCGCCCTTCTCGGCGTCATCCTTCACCTCGGCCGCCGTGAGCACGTACCCGGTGTCCGCGCTGTCCAGCGACTTGGCGAACACCACGCCGTACACCTGCCCGTCCGGGGTGAGCAGCGGTCCACCGCTGTTGCCCTGGCGGACCAGCGAGCGGACGGAGTAGACGTCGCGCACGACCTGGCCGCGGTGGTAGATGTCCGGGCCGTTGGCCTGGATGCGGCCGCGGATGCGGGCGGGCTGGACGTTGAAGGCGCCGTTCTCGGGGAAGCCGGCCACGATCGCGCTGTCGTTGGTCCTGGCCTCCCCCGCGAAGGTCAGCGGGGGCGCGTTGAGCTTGGGCACGTCGAGGACCGCGATGTCGCGCTGCCAGTCGTAGCGGACCACCGTCGCGTCGTAGAGCTGTCCGACGCCGCCGATCTGCACGGTCGGCTCGTCGACGCCGCCGACCACGTGGGCGTTGGTCATCACCCGGTGCGGCGCGAAGACGAAGCCGCTGCCCTCCAGGGTCTTGCCGCAGGAGGTGGCGGTGCCGACCACCTTGACCAGGCTCTGCCTGGCCTTCGCGACCGCCGGGCTGGCGGCCAGCGCGGGGTCGGGTGTGTCGACCTGGGTGATCGGCTCGTGCTCGAAGGGGTTGAAGACCTGGGGGAAGCCGTTGCGGGCGAGCACCTTGGAGAAGTCAGAGAACCAGTTCGGCGCGTCACCGGGCAGCGCGTCCTGGACGCCGCCGAGGATCGCCGAGGAGCGGACCTGCTTGGAGACCGTCGGCAGGGACGTTCCGGCGAGCGCGGAACCGATCAGCCAGGCCACCAGCAGCATCGAGATCACGTTGACGACGGCCCCGCCGGCCGCGTCCAGCACCCGCGCCGGACGCCGGTCGATGTGGCCGCGCAGCTTCCAGCCGAAGTGCGTGGTGACCGCCTGGCCTATCGCGGCGAACACGATCACGACGACGACGGCCACCACCGAGGCCGTCGTGCCGGGGCTCAGGTGGTCGAGCAGCAGCGGCAGCAGCTGCACCGCGACCAGGCCGCCGCCGAGGAAGCCGACGACGGACAGCACGCCCACCACGAAGCCCTGCCGGTAGCCCGACACGGCGAAACCGACGGCGGCGAGGATCAGCAGCACATCCAGGACGTTCACCCGGACACCCTCCCACGGCCGGCGGCACGGCCGTGCGGACGGCCCCTCACGAGGTCCCGGCCTCGCGGCCCAGCAGCGCGCGCGAGCTTTCGGTGTCGCCCTGGACCAGGGCCAGCGCGTCGTCCGAGAGGTCGACGATCCGGGACGGGTCCCAGGGCCGCTCCAGGCCGCTGTGGTGCAGCACCCGGTCGATCACCCCGGCCGTGAAGCCCCAGACCAGCCGGCCGGCCACCGCGAACGCCGGGCCCAGGTGCCCGGACGGGTGCCGCAGCCGGACCCGGTTCGCCGGGTCCGCGAGCTCGGCGATCGTCACCCGGAACACGGCGCCGGTCTCCCCCGCGTCCACCGGGCGCACCGGCGACTCCTCGCGCCACCAGCCGAGGACCGGGGTCACCACGAAGCGGCTCACCGGGATGTAGAGGGCGGGCAGCGCGGCGAACACCTGCACGCCGGCCGGGTCCAGGCCGGTCTCCTCCCAGGCCTCCCGCAGCGCCGCCGCGATCGGTCCGGGACCGTCCGGATCGCCGTCCTCCGGGTCGAGCGCGCCGCCCGGGAAGGACGGCTGCCCGGCGTGCGAGCGCAGCGAGCGGGCCCGCTCGATCAGCAGCAGGTCGGGGCCCTGCCCGCCGTCCCCGAAGAGCATCAGCACCGCGGCCGTGCGGGCGTCCTCCACCGGCGGCAGGAAGCGGCTCAGCTGCTCGGGCAGCACGCGCTCGGCCGCGTCCCGGACGGGCTCCAGCCACCGCGGCAGGCCGTCCCGCTCGATCTCCCGCACCGCGGGCCCGGGCGCGCTCACTCGCCCACCGCCAGGTCCGCGACGTGCCCCTGGTGGGAGGCGGCGTCGGCGCGCGCGGCGGCCTCGCCGGGGAAGTCCCCCGGGGGCTTCAGCCGCTGGCCGGGTCGGCCGCCCATCTCGTACTTGAGGAGCTTCGCGGCCTTCTCCGGGTCCGTCTCGCCCTCGCCGTACGACGGGCAGAGCGGCGCGATCGGGCAGGCCCCGCAGGCGGGCTTCTGGGAGTGGCAGATCCGGCGGCCGTGGAAGACCACGCGGTGCGAGAGCATCGTCCACTCGGACTTGGGGAAGATCTCGCCGACGGCCAGCTCGACCTTCACCGGGTCATCCTCGGTGGTCCAGCCGAACCGCCTCGCCAGGCGGCCGAAGTGGGTGTCGACGGTGATCCCCGGGACGCCGAAGGCGTTGCCGAGGACGACGTTGGCGGTCTTGCGGCCGACGCCGGGCAGGGTCACCAGGTCCTCCAGGCGGCCCGGGACCTCGCCGCCGAAGTCGTCGCGCAGCGCGACCGACAGGCCGATCAGCGACTTCGCCTTGTTCCGGAAGAACCCGGTCGGGCGGATGATCTCCTCCAGCTCCTCCGGGTTCGCCGCCGCCATGTCCTCCGGGGCGGGGTAGCGGGCGAACAGCGCGGGCGTCGTCTGGTTCACCCGCAGGTCCGTCGTCTGCGCCGACAGCACGGTGGCCACCAGCAGCTGGAACGGGTTCTCGAAGTCCAGCTCCGGGTGCGCGTACGGGTACAGCTCCGCGAGCTCCCGGTTGATCCTGCGCGCCCGCCGCACCATCGCCAGCCGGGACTCGGGCTTCCTCGGCCTCACCGCGGGCTTCGCCTTCGGTGCCGCCGCCTTCCGGACCTTGCTCTCTGCCATGGACGAAGGCTACGCCGGACGGCCGAACCCGTGCGCCGCATTGGCCGTCACCGGCCGCACCGGGCCGGGCGGGGCGAGCGGGGCGGGGGTCAGCTGCCCTGGCGAACCTTGACGCCGCCGACCAGCGAGTAGGAGCGCACCTTGACGACCGCGCCGCCGGGCTCGCCCACCACGCCCTGGCTGCGGCCGCCGAGCAGCGAGAACCCGCGGACCTCGACCGTGGTGCCCACCGGGACGGTCAGGTCGACGCCGCCGAGGACCGAGAAGGCGTCCACCTCGGCCGAGGCGCCCTCGGGGTAGGCCAGCTCCGCGCCGCCGACCACGGCCGCCTTGACCAGGTGGGTCGGGCCGGCCGGGAGTTCGGCGTCGGTGTGGTCGAGCTTGGCCCCGCCGACCGCGGCGACGTGCACGGTGCGCTCGCGGGCCGTGAACTCGCCGCCGTGCTTGAGGCCGCCCAGCAGGGCGAGGCTCCACTCGGTGCGGCGGGCGGCGGTCGGGGCGTTCTTCGTGATCTCCATGGCCTGAACACTACGGAGGGACGCTGAGGGCCCGTCAGTGTCGAGCGGCACTGGTCCGGAATGACATCTGTCATGGTCAGAAGCATGATCGGCACGGTGAAGGGCCGGGCGGCGGCGAGCTGTCGATCGCTGTCACCAAGGGGACGGCCGACCCTCCTGGTGCACACGGACCAACCGGTCCGAGCTCCGTCCACAGGCTGTGGACAGAGCTCGGGCGCGTCCGGCCGCGGCACCGTCGGCATCCGGTGGAACCGTCGAAAAAAGACCCGAAGGAATATCCGCCGGAGAGCGATGAGTTCCGCGCCCGCGCCCGGTCTACCCCTACGAAAGCGACTCACCCCGAGCGACGCCCCGAAGGGACCCACCGTGAACGCCACCGCCTCCCGCACCGTTGCCTCCACCGACGGCACCGAGATCGCCTACACCGTCACCGGCTCCGGCCCGGCCGTCGTCTTCGTCGACGGCGCCCTCTGCCACCGGGCGTTCGGGCCCGGTGCCGCGGTCGCCGAGCAACTGGCCGCGCACCACACCGTCTACACCTATGACCGGCGCGGGCGCGGCGGCAGCGCGGACACCGCGCCGTTCGCCGTCGAGCGCGAGATCGAGGACCTCGCGGCCGTCATCGCGGCCACCGGCGGCACGGCCCACGTGATCGGCGTCTCCTCCGGCGGGGCGCTCGCGCTGCGGGCCGCCGCGCGCGGGGTCGCGATCAGCCGGATCGCCGTCTACGAGCCGCCGTTCAGCACCGGGGACGGGCAGCGCGAGCGGTTCGACGCGTACGTGACCGACCTGACCGAGGCGCTCGCGGACGGGCGCCGCGGCGACGCCGCCGCCCGGTTCATGGCCTTCGTCGGCATGCCGGCCGAGATGGTGGACCAGATGCGCGGCGCGCCGATGTGGCCGGCCTTCGAGGCGGTCGCACCGACGCTGGCGTACGACGCCGCCGCGGTGGGCACGGCGGCGGGCGGGTCGGTTCCGGCCGAGGTCCTCGCCGGGGTGGCCGTCCCGGCGCTCGTGCTGGACGGCGGGGCCAGCCCGGAACTGCTGCGCGCGCCGGCCCGCGAGGTCGCGGCCGCCGTGCCGGGCGCCGAGTACCGGACGCTGGCGGACCAGACGCACGAGGTGGCCGCCGACGTCCTGGCGCCGGTGCTGGCCGAGTTCTTCGCCCGCCCGACCGACTGACGAGCCGACCGACTGACGAGCCGACCGTCTGACGAGGCGACCGTCTGACGGGCCGACCACCCGCACACCTGCCGCCCCGACACCTGCCGCCCGGATACCCCGCCACCCGGAGCCACCGCCACGGCCTGTCCGATAATGCGCCGAGAGCACCGACCGAACAGTCGAGAACGACGGGGGCACAGATGGACCAGTTCGCGGACATTCCCACCACCACCCTGGCCGACCTGCTCGGCCGCGCCCAGGTGATGGACATCGGCGTCCGCCCGCTGTGGGCCGGCATGCCCCGGGTGGCCGGACCGGCGTTCACCGTGCAGTGCCCGCCCGGCGACAACCTGATGCTGCACGCGGCGATCTACCGGGCCGCGCCCGGCGACGTCATCGTCGTCGAGTCGGGCGACCTCGACCACGCCCTCGCCGGCGGCAACGTCTGCGCGGTCGCGCAGCGCCGGGGCGTGGCCGCGTTCGTGGCCGACGGCCTGATCCGCGACCTCGGCGAGGTGCGCGAGGCGGGCTTCCCGGTGTTCGCCCGCGGGGTGATCCCGATCCCGGGGGCGAAGCGGGCACTCGGCTCGCACGGCGGCGAGGTCTGGTGCGGCGGCGTGCTGGTGGCGGCCGGCGACGTCGTCGTGGCGGACGAGGAGGGCGTCGTGGTGGTGCCGGCCGCCCGGCGCGAGGAGACGCTGGCGGCGGCCCGGGCGAAGCTGGCCAAGGAGGCCGCCGAGACGCTGGACGAGTGGGAGGCGGCCCACCGCGCCAAGATCGAGAAGGCCCTGGGCGAGGTCGGCTTCACCGCCTGACACTCCCCCGGCACCCCGTGCGCCCCGAGGAACCGTCCTCCGGGGCGTACTGCTTTTCCCCGGGGCCGGGTTCCCCGAAGGCCTGGTTTCCTTGGGGCGTCGGGTTTCCCCGGAGGTCAGACCGGCTGCTCGCGCTGCCGGTGGTAGTGGCGGGCGGCACGGGCGCGGTTGCCGCAGGCGGGCCCGCACCACTCGCGGCGCGGGTGGTCCTTGACGAAGAACTGGACGCAGCCCGGCCCGTGACAGGCCCGCAGCTCGGCGGCGAGCGGACCGCCCAGCAGGTCGGCGGTGCCGTGGGCGAGCGCCGCGAGGGCGGCGGGGAACCCGTCGCGGCCGGTCCGCTGGACGACGGCGATCCCGGTTCCGGCGGCCGTCAGGACGGGCCAGCGCGGGGCGGCGGCGGACGCCTCGTTGATCCGCCCGACCTCGGCGGCGGGCACCGGCTCCCCCTCGGCGTGCGCGTGCAGGACGGCGCGGACCGCGTCGCGCAGCGCCCGGAACGCGGCCAGGTCCGCCTCGTCGACGGACAGCCCGGGGGCGTCGGCCTCGGACCCGAGCCAGCCGGCGAGTTCCTCCGGCGTCCCGACGGTGTCCCGGACCTTCCCGCGGACGGCGACCAGCGTGTTCGCGAACGCGACGGCGAGCGGCAGGCCCCGGGAGGACGGGGCCGGGTGTTCCTGAGCGGTGTCGGAAGCCATGGACCTAATGGTATCCACCCCTTGCAACCATCAAGTCCGACTGCCATGATTCTCACGGTTGATCAGCCATCAACCATAAGAATCGACTCGGGGGGAGTACCACCGGATGACCGCCACCGCGATCGGACCCGGCCCGCAGACCCGTCCGGCCGAACGGCCGCCGACCGCCCGGCTGCGGCACAACCGGGACTTCCTCAAGTTCTGGTCCGGCGAGACCCTCTCGCTCCTCGGCAGCCAGGTCACCACGCTCGCCCTGCCGCTCACCGCCGTCATCGCCTTCGACGCCACGCCCGAGCAGGTCGGCCTGCTGCGCTTCCTGCAACTGGTGCCCTACCTCGGCCTCGCGCTGGTCTTCGGCGTCCTGGTCGACCGGATGCCGCGCAGGCGCGCCATGCTGCTGGCCAACGGCGCCCGGATGGTGCTCGTCGGACTGGTCCCGCTGCTGGCCGCGACCCACCGCCTGACGCTGCCGGTGCTGCTGGCGCTCGCCTGCGCGATCGGCGTCTTCTCCGTCCTGTTCGACGTCGGCTGGATGTCCTTCGTCCCGACCCTGGTGAAGGACCCGGAGCACTACGTCGAGGCCAACCAGAAGCTCGGCGTCACCGCCTCCACCGCGGACGTGGCCGGGCCCGGCCTGGCCGGACTGCTGATCGGCGCCCTGACCGCGCCGGTCGCACTGGTCGCGGACGCCTTCTCCTACCTGGTCTCGCTGCTCACGCTGCTGTGGATCCGCACGCCCGAACCGCGCCCCGAGCCGCCCGCGGCGGGCCGCCACCTCGGGCGGGAGCTGGCCGAGGGCCTGCGCTGGGTGTTCGGCGACCGCGTCCTGCGACCGCTGGCGCTGCTCGGTCCGTTCTGCAACTTCTCGATGGTCTCGGTATGGACGGTGTTCGTCCTGTACGCGGTGCGCGACCAGGGACTGACGCCCACCTGGATCGGCGTCGTGTTCTCCGCCTCCTCGGTCGGCGGACTGGTCGGCGCGGCCGTCTCCGGGCGGGTCGTCAGGCGGTTCCGGCTCGGACCCGTCTACGCGGTGTCGATGGCGGCGATCTTCGCGAGCCCGCTGCTGGTCGCGTTCGCGGACGGCCCGAAGCCGGTGCGCACGGCCCTGTTCGTCGGCTCGTTCTTCATCGGCTACCTGGGCCTCGCCGTGGCTGGCGTGGTGATGGTCAGCCTGCGCCAGACCCTGACCCCGCAGCCGCTGATGGGCCGGATGAACGCGGCCTTCCGCACCCTGCTGTTCGGCGGCGGCTCGCTGGGCGGACTGCTCGGCGGCGTCATCGGCGGGGCCCTCGGGCTGCGCCGGGGCCTCGTCGCGATCGCCGTCGGCTCGGCGCTGATGCTCGTCCCGCTGGCCCTGTCGCCGGTCAGCCGGCTGCGCGCCCTGCCGCCGCCGGCCGCCTGACCGGCGCCCACCCGGACCACCGGGGTCGTCGGGCCCGCTCGGGGGAGGGGCTGGGCGACCCCGGTTCGGCGCGTCGCCGCGCCGACCGGCGCCCACCGCACGGACACGGGGACCGAACCGTACGAATGGCCCCGCGAAGGACACCTCGGTGCACCCCCTCCTCATATGATCGGAGCGACATGCGCCATGCTTGGTGATGCAGAGCACAGAACGGAACTTGCGCCGGACGGCCCACCCGCCGACCGGCCGAGAAGGAGGAAGCACGTGGACGACGTTCTGCGGCGCGCCGCACTCTTCGCGGCACTCGACGACGAACAGGCCGGCGAGCTGCGCGCTTCCATGACCGAGGTCACCCTCGCCCGTGGTGAGTCGCTGTTCCACGAGGGCGACCCGGGCGACCGGCTGTACGTCGTCGCCGAGGGCAAGGTCAAGCTCCACCGCGCCTCGCCGGACGGACGCGAGAACATGCTCGCCGTCCTCGGCCCCAGCGAGATGATCGGCGAGCTGTCGCTGTTCGACCCGGGACCGCGCACCGCCACCGCCAGCGCACTGACCGAGGTCAAGCTGCTCGGCCTCGGCCACGGCGACCTCCAGCCCTGGCTGCACGCCCGCCCCGAGGTGTCCATCGCGCTGCTGCGGGCCATCGCCCGCCGCCTGCGCCGGACCAACGACGTGATGTCCGACCTGGTCTTCTCCGACGTGCCCGGTCGCGTCGCGAAGGCCCTGCTCGACCTCTCCCGCCGCTTCGGCGTGCAGTCCGAGGAGGGCATCCACGTCGCCCACGACCTCACCCAGGAGGAGCTCGCCCAGCTGGTCGGCGCCTCCCGCGAGACGGTCAACAAGGCGCTCGCCGACTTCGCCGGCCGCGGCTGGCTGAAGCTGGAGGCCCGTGCCGTCGTCCTGATGGACGTCGAGCGGCTGTCGCGCCGCTCGCGCTGACCCGCCCGGCTTCCCGGGGCGCCCCGGCGTGCCGAAGGGCCCGCCCTCCGTCGAGGAGGCCGGGCCCTTCGGCGTTCCCGCCGGTCAGTCGAGGTACGGGATCAGCCCGTGCTCCTCCAGGTACTCCATCTGCGCCCGCACCGACAGCTCGGCGGCGGGCCACAGCGCGCGGTCCACGTCCGCGTACACCCGGGCCACCACCTCGGCCGCGGTCCGGCAGCCCGCCTCGACCGCCGTCTCCACCTGGGCGAGCCGGGTGGCCCGGTGGGCGAGGTAGTAGTCGACGGCGCCCAGGGCGTCCGCGAGCACCGGCCCGTGACCGGGCAGGACGGTCCGCACACCGTGCTCGGAGGCCATCGTGTGCAGGCGGCGCAGCGAGTCCAGGTAGTCGCCCAGGCGGCCGTCCGGGTGGGCGACCATCGTGGTACCGCGGCCGAGGACGGTGTCGCCGGTGAGGATCGCGCCGTCGGCGGGCAGGTGGAAGGTCAGCGAGTCCGAGGTGTGCCCGGGGGTGCCGACCACCCGCAGGTCCAGGCCGCCCACGTCCAGGCGCTGCCCGCCGACCAGGCCCTCGGAGCCGAGCCGGTGCGCCGGGTCCAGCGCCAGGACCTTGCTGCCGGTGAGCTCGGCGAAGCGGGCCGCGCCCTCGGAGTGGTCGGCGTGGCCGTGGGTGAGCAGGGTGAGCGCCACGCGCTTGCCCTGCTGTTCCGCGAGGTCGATCACCCGGCGCAGGTGGCCCTCGTGCAGCGGGCCCGGGTCGATCACCGCCGCGAGGTCCGAGCCGGGCTCGGAGAGCAGCCAGGTGTTGGTGCCGTCCAGCGTCATCGGCGACGGGTTCGGCGCCAGCACGCAGAGCGCCCGCGGGGTGGCCTCGCCGCCGACCTCGGCGGCGGGGTCACCCGGGAGGAGTCCGCTCACCGGCCGCCCTCGCCGTCGCGGTGCAGGGCGCGCAGCGGCAGCGCCCGGACGAGGGCCCGCTGGGCCACCTCGATGAACGGGACCGGCTGGTCGCAGGCGGCGGTGCGCGGGGTCAGGCGGCGGGCGGGCATCTCGGGTGCCGTCCGGCGAGCCACGTCGTTGTGGGTCATCGGGCGTCGGTCCTCTCTCTGCGGTGGTGGAGTCCCTGCGGTGGTGCTCGGGTCTGCGGAGGGGGCCTGCGAAGGGTCCGCGAAGGGCTCGCGGGCCGGGCTCAGGCTTCGGGGAAGTCGCCGTCGATGGTCAGCTCGTCATACCCAGGCCATCGAACGGTCATGCGGTCGCCGCGGACCTCGGCCCGGCCCAGCACCGGGTCAAGTGCGCGCTGCCCGGCCGCGGCCAGCGCCTCGGCGGCGCTCCGCACCGACGACAGCTCGCGCAGCACCGTGACGGTCGGCGGCAGCATGCCGAACCGGCCCTCGTCGTAGCCGCGGACCGCCTCGGCGGGCGCCATCCAGGCCACCCGGTCCGCCTCGCCGACCTCCAGCGCGGCCCGCTGGCCGGACGGCAGGGCGGCGACGAAGAACCAGGTGTCGTACCGGCGCTCCTCGAACTCCGGGGTGATCCAGCGGGCCCAGCCGCCCAGCAGGTCGCTGCGCAGCACCAGGCCGTGCGCGCGGAGGAAGTCGGCGAAGGACAGCTCGTGGGCCTCCAGCGCGGCCCGCTCGGCGCTCCAGTCGCGCGGCTCGGCGATGCTCCGCGCGTCCGGGCCGGCCAGCAGCACGCCGGCCTCCTCGAAGGTCTCGCGGACGGCCGCGCAGACCACCGCCTGCGCCGTCCGGGCGTCCACGCCGAGGCGCCGCGCCCACTCCTCGGGGCCGGGCCCGGCCCAGGCGAGCTCGGCCTCGGCGTCCCGCGGGTCCACCCCGCCACCCGGGTAGGCGTACATGCCGGCAGCGAAGGCCATCGAGGTGCGGCGGCGCAGCAGGTAGGCCTCGGGCCCGGTGGCAGCGTCGCGCAGCAGCACCACCGTCGCGGCGGGCTTCGCCGCCGGCGGGGTCGCCGCGCCGGAGTCGACCGCCCGGATCCGGGCAGGCCAGCCGGGCGGCATCGGGAGCGTCGTGGCTCGATGGTCCATGCCCGGATGCTAAGCGCACGAAGGCGGGGTTGGACAGGCCCGACCCCGCCTTCGTGATCACGACCGGAGCGGTCAGGCGCTCTTGACCCGCACCTGGAGCTCGACCTCGACCGGGGCGTCCAGCGGCAGCACCGCGACGCCGACCGCGCTGCGGGCGTGCACGCCGGCCTCGCCGAGCACCTTGCCGAGCAGCTCGCTGGCGCCGTTGATCACGGCAGGCTGGCCGGTGAAGTCGGGGGCGGAGGCGACGAAGCCGACGACCTTGACGACGCGCTCGATCAGGTCGAGGTCACCGATCACCGACTTGATGGCGGCCAGGGCGTTCAGCGCGCAGGTCTGCGCGAGCTCCTTGGCCTCCTCCGGGGACACCTCGGCGCCGACCTTGCCGGTGGTCGGCAGCTTGCCGTCGACGACCGGCAGCTGGCCGGAGGTGAACACGAACTCGCCCGCGCGCAGGGCCGGGACGTACGCGGCGACCGGGGCGGCCACCGGCGGCAGGCTCAGACCCAGCTCGGCGAGCTTCGACTCGACCTTGCTCATGCGTTCTTCTCCCGCTTGAAGTAGGCCACCAGGGTCTCCGGGTTGGGACCCTGCACGACCTGGACCAGCTCCCAGCCGTCCGAGCCGAAGTTGTCCAGGATCTGCTTGGTGGCGTGCACCAGCAGCGGCGCCGTCATGTATTCCCACTTGGTCATGGCCAGACTCTAGACGAGCGGCCGCGGCGATCGGCCCCGCTGACGGACCGGCGTGTGAGGTGGCCCACAAACCGGGCATGATTCAGGCCCGGTCCCCCCGGTGCTCCGGGCATCCGGCCCGCTCCCTGGTTACTCTCGCGAGAGGGCAACCGGAGAGCGGGCCGGCCGACGGAGCGGCCCACGGCCCTCGGAGACGGACGGAGACGGAGCGTGGCACGCACCCCCGGCCAGGCGGCCCGGCGCGACCCCGACTGGGAGGGCGTCCGGCTGCACGTGGTCAGCGGCAAGGGCGGCACCGGGAAGACCACCCTGGCCGCCGCGCTGGCGCTGGCCCTGGCCGCCGAGGGCGGCCGGGTGCTGCTGGTCGAGGTGGAGGGCCGGCAGGGCATCGCCGAACTGTTCGGGATCGCCGCGCTGCCGTACGAGGAGCGCCGGATCGCCTCGGTCTCCCGGCGGCAGCTCGGCCTGCCGGCCGTCGCGGACGACACGGACCCGCCGGGCGGGTCCGGTGGCCCGGGCGGATCCGGCGGCCGGGGCGGCAGCGGTGCCCCGGGCGGCAGCGGCGAGGTCTTCGCGCTGGCCATCGACACCGAGCAGGCCCTGCTCGAGTACCTGGAGATGTTCTACAAGCTCGGCCGGGCCGGCAAGGCCCTGCAGAAGGTCGGCTTCGTCGACTTCGCGACCACCATCGCACCCGGCGTCCGGGACGTCCTGCTCACCGGCAAGGCCTGCGAGGCCTCCCGCCGCAAGGGCCCGGACGGCCGCCGCAGCTACGACGCGATCGTGATGGACGCCCCGCCGACCGGCCGCATCACCCGCTTCCTGAACGTCAACTCCGAGGTGGCCGGCCTGGCCAGGATCGGGCCGATACACACCCAGGCGCAGGCCGTGATGCGGGTGCTGAAGTCGCCGGAGACCGCGGTGCACCTGGTCACCCTGCTGGAGGAGATGCCGGTGCAGGAAACGGTCGACGGCTTCGCCGAGCTGCGCGAGTCGGGGCTCCCGATCGGCGGCGTGATGATCAACATGGTCCGGCCTCCGCTGCTGGACGCGGCCGCGGTCGCCGCGGCGGACGGGGACCACCGGGAGGAGGTCGCCCTGGCCCTCGGCGAGGCCGGGCTCGGCGGGCGCTCGCGCAAGCCGGAGACCGTCCGGGCCGCCGTCGACCCGCTGCTCGACCCGCTCCTGGAGCAGGCCCGCGAGCACGCCGAACGGGTCGAGCTGGAGCGCGCGCAGCGCGCCGACCTCCAGCACCTGAAGCTCCCCACCTACGAACTCCCGCTGCTCGGCGAGGGCGTGGACCTCGGCGGGCTGTACCGGCTGGCGGGCGAACTCAAGCGGCAGGGGGCGGCGTGAGCACGACGACGAACGGTGTGCGCGGCACGGGCAGCCTGCTCGCGGTGGACGGGCTGATCGACGACCCGAAGACGAGGATCATCGTCTGCTGCGGCTCCGGCGGGGTCGGCAAGACCACCACCGCCGCGGCGATCGGGCTGCGCGCCGCCGAACGCGGGCGCAAGGTCGTCGTCCTGACGATCGATCCGGCCCGCCGCCTCGCCCAGTCCATGGGCCTGACCGAGCTCGACAACACCCCTCGCGTGGTCAAGGGGGTGGGCGGCGAGGGGGAGCTCCAGGCCATGATGCTCGACATGAAGCGGACCTTCGACGAGGTCGTGCTCGCCCACGCCGAACCCGAACGGGCCAAGGCGATCATGGAGAACCCGTTCTACCAGTCCCTGTCGGCCGGCTTCGCGGGCACGCAGGAGTACATGGCCATGGAGAAGCTCGGCCAGCTGCGCGCGGCCGAGGAGTGGGACCTGATCGTCGTCGACACCCCGCCCTCCCGCTCGGCGCTGGACTTCCTGGACGCGCCCAACCGGCTCGGGTCCTTCCTCGACGGCAGGGTGATCCGGATCCTGACCGCCCCGGCCAAGGTCGGCGGCCGCAGCGCGATGAAGTTCCTCAACGTCGGCATGGGCCTGCTCACCGGCACCCTGGGCAAGATCTTCGGCGCCCAGCTCCTCACCGACGTGCAGACCTTCGTCAGCGCGATGGACTCGATGTTCGGCGGCTTCCGCGAGCGGGCCGACCGCACGTACCAGCTGCTCAAGGCGCCGGGCACGGCCTTCCTGGTGGTCGCCGCGCCGGAGCGGGACGCGCTGCGCGAGGCCGCCTACTTCGTCGACCGGCTGGCCGCGGACCGGATGCCGCTGGCCGGACTGGTGCTCAACCGGGTGCACGGTTCCGGGGCCCCGCAGCTCACGGCGGAACGGGCGCTCGCGGCCGCCGAGGCGCTGGAGGAGAACGGTTCGGAGCACGCGTCGCCCGAGGCGGAACTGCTCGCGGCCGGACTGCTGCGGCTGCACGCCGAACGGATGCAGATCATGGCGAGGGAGCGCCGGACCAGGGACCGCTTCGTGTCGGTGTACCCGGACGTGCCGATCGTGGAGGTCCCCGCGCTGCCGGGCGACGTGCACGACCTGGACGGGCTGCGGGCCATCGGGGACAGGCTGAGCGGCGGGGCGTAGGGAGCGCGGCGGGGCCGGCGGTCCTGAGCGGCGCGGCGTCGAGCGGGGCGTCAGCGTCGAGCGGGCGCGCGTTGCCTTGCGTGGCGTTGTCCGGTGTTGCCTCGCGCTGTGTGGCGTTGCCTTGTCCGGCGTTGCCTTGCGTTGTGTCGCGTTGCTCCGCGAACGGTGCGGAGCCGTGGGGCGTCGCACGGGTGCGGCGTGTCGCACCTGGTGTCGGCCCGGGCCGGTGGGGCGGCCCGGCGAGTGATCGCGTGCCGGGTCAGCCCGCCTGGGCGTAGTCCGTCAGTATCACCCCGGTGGCCAGGGACTCCTCGTACTCCGTCCGGGCCGTCTCCAGCAGCCTGCGCCAGGAGATCACCGTCGGACGGCGGCGCAGCAGCGCCCGGCGCTCGCGCTCCGTCATCCCGCCCCAGACCCCGAACTCCACGCGGTTGTCCAGCGCGTCCGCGAGGCACTCCGTACGGACGGGGCACCCGCTGCACACCGCCTTCGCGCGGTTCTGCGCCGCCCCCTGGACGAACAGTTCGTCCGGATCACTCGTGCGGCAGGCGGCCTGCGCACTCCAGTCGTCAACCCAGCCCATGCCGGCGCCGTCCTCTCCCGATGTTTCGAGGCTCCCCCACGGCGGCAACGGCATATTCACCGTTGCCAGTTGAGGACGTTACGGAAGAACGACAGCTTGCAACAGCCCCTTCGGGCTCAATCTCGAATGACCCGATTGGACTATGGGTATCGGTCAGCTCACTCGTTGGAGTGATCGCAGGTCGCAAGCCTTGCCAAGCGCGACACGGCAACTCTGGCCGCGCGCGTCATCACGGAGCGCTACCGTTCACCCGGGTGCAGCAGCCCGCAGCGGCCTCGAAATCCGCCAGGAAAGCGGCAATTCGGGCAAGTCTTCCCACTCACACGAGTGAGTCATGCTGACGCACCGAAGCTGTCGCAAGCTTGTGACAAGCCTAGGCGAACACCTGCCCCTATGGAGGGGATTCGGCGACGTAGGGTTCTCCCCATGGCACCGAAGCGCCCCCAGGCCCCCCAGCCCCCAGGCAACACCGGAGCTCCGCGCGGCGAGCGCCGCGGGTCACCGCTGGACTTCGCGGGACACGGAGTGAAGTTCCTGGGCGTCAGCGTGCTCTCCGGAGTCCTGCTGGCGGGCCTCGCGCTGCCCGCCGTCGGCGCGCTCGGCCTCACCGCCAAGGACACGGCGGAGAGCTTCGAGAACATCCCCGACGATTTCAAGACGCCGCCGCTCACCCAGGCGACGCAGATCTTCGATGCCAAGGGCGGCCTGATCGCCAAGGTCTACGAGCGCGACCGCACCGTCCTCACCGCCGACCAGATGTCGCCCTTCATGCGGCACGCACAGGTCGACATCGAGGACGCCCGCTTCTACGAGCACGGCGCCGTCGACCTCAAGGGCATCCTCCGGGCCGTCAGCAAGAACGCCGAGAGCGGCACGGCCTCGCAGGGCGCCTCGACGCTCACCCAGCAGTACGTGAAGAACGTCAACGTCGAGAAGGCCGGCGACGACCAGGCCGCCGTCCTGGAGGCGCAGCGCAAGACCCTGGGCCGCAAGATCCAGGAGCTCAAGTACGCGATCAAGCTGGAAGAGGACCTGACGAAGGACCAGATCCTCACCAACTACCTCAACATCACCTTCTACGGCCACCAGGCCTACGGGGTCGAGGCGGCGTCGCAGCGCTACTTCAGCAAGAGCAACAAGGACCTCACCATCGCCGAGGCGGCCACCCTCGCCGGCATGGTGCAGAACCCGTCGTCGTACGACCCGGTGCGCTACCCGGACAACACGGTCAAGCGCCGCAACGTCGTCATCGACAAGATGCTCGAGAACAAGCACATCACCCCGGACCAGGCCAAGGAGGCGAAGGCCTCCCCGCTGGGTCTGAAGTACAAGGACCCGCAGAACGGCTGCATCACCGCCCAGGCCGGCATGGGCTTCTTCTGCGACTACGTGCGCCACGTGATCAAGCAGGACCCGACCTTCGGCAAGTCCACGGCGGACCGCAAGAAGCTGTGGGACACCGGCGGCCTGAACATCTACACGACGCTCGACCCGGACAAGCAGGCCGCCGCGCAGAACGCCGTCACCAAGAAGGTCAACGTGACCGACTCGGTGTCGGCCGCCGCGACCATGATGGAGCCGGGCAGCGGCAAGATCCTCGCCATGGCCCAGACCCGCCCGTACGGCCTGGACCCGAACAAGAACCAGACCGTGGTGAACCTGAACGTCGACGCGGCGATGGGCGGCGGCAACGGCTTCCAGACCGGTTCGACCTTCAAGCCGATCCTCGCCGCGGCGGCCCTGGAGTCGGGCATGTCGCCCACCCAGGCGTTCCCGTCCGAGAACAAGATCGAGTACCCGAGCATGTCGACCTGCTCGGGCACCTGGAAGAACGTCCCCCAGCCCGGGCAGGGCAAGGCCACGGTGAAGAACGAGTCGACGGGCGAGGTCGGCCCGTACGAGCTCAAGCAGGCCATGGCCCTCTCGGTGAACACCTACTTCGTCGAGATGGAGCAGCAGACCGGCCTCTGCGCGATCAAGCAGATGGCCAACAAGCTGGGCATCTCCCAGTCGGCCCAGGGCGGCGAGTTCAAGGAGGTCCCCTCGATGGTCCTCGGCTCGCTCGAACTCAGCCCGCTGACCATGGCGAACGTGTACGCCACCTTCGCCGCCCGCGGCAAGTACTGCACCCCGATCGCGATCAACAAGATCAGCACGGTCGACGGCAAGGACATCAAGGTCCCGCAGTCCCAGTGCAGCCAGGCCTTCTCCGAGAACACCGCGGACGCGCTCAACACCATCCTGCTCAACGTGACCGAGAAGGGCACGGCCGCCGCCCTCGGCCTCGACGACGGTCGCAAGATCGCCGGCAAGACCGGTACCACCGACGAGAAGAAGGCCGCCTGGTTCAGCGGCTACACCCCGTCGCTCGCCACCTCGGTCTGGCTCGGCGGCCCGGCCGGCGGCGTGAAGATGAAGGACATCACCATCGGCGGCAAGCACTTCACCGAGGTGTTCGGCGCCGACGGCCCCGGCCCGATCTGGCAGATGGCGATGAACCAGGCACTCAAGGGCACGCCCCTGGAGCCCATCCAGACGATCAACATCCCGGACCCGCAGCCCAAGCCGGACCCGAACGCGACCGCGCCCGCCAGCCCGCCGGCCGGCGACCCGAACACCCAGCCCGGTGCCAACCCGCCGCCCCCGGCCAACCCCGGCGGCAACCCCGGCGGCGGCACCAACGCCGGCGGGATGATCGGCGGCGGCTTCACCTTCCCGCCGGGCTTCATCGGCGGGAACGGAAACGGCGGCAAGCACGGCGGCGGCGGTAACGGCGGCACCGGCTGAGCCGGCCGCCCGGCCGACAACGAACGCGGAGGGCGCCCCCCGAGTGATCTCGGGGGGCGCCCTCCGCGTTCGTTGCTGCGCGGCTTCTGCCGCGGTGCCCGGACCGGGACTCAGCCGGCCAGCGCGGCCTTCACCGCGGCGGCGACGCGGCCACCCTCGGCCAGACCGTCCACCTTCGGGCGCACCAGCTTCATCACGGCGCCCATGCCCTGCGGACCGGTGGCCCCGCTCTCCGCGACCGCGGCGGCCACGATGGCGGTGAGCTCGTCGTCCGAGAGCTGCTTGGGCAGGTAGGAGGCGAGCAGTTCGCCCTCCTGCCGCTCCCGGGCGGCCTGGTCGGTCCGGCCCGCGGCGTCGAACGCCTCGGCGGCCTCGCGGCGCTTCTTCGCCTCGCGGGTGACCACCTTGAGCACCTCGGCGTCGGACAGCTCGCGCTTCGTCTTGCCCGCCACCTCCTCCGCGGTGAGCGCGGAGAGCGTGAGCCGGATGGTGGACGAGCGCAGCTCGTCCCGGTCCTTGATGGCAGCCGTGAGGTCCTCCTGCAGCTGCGCCTTGAGCGTCGTCATGGCCCCGAGTCTCCCACCTGCGGCGTTCGGGTGCCCGGCATTAACGGTCACGGGCCACGGACAGGCCCTGCGGACCGGTCCGGTAACCCATTAGAGTGGTTACATGACCGAAGGTGCCGAGGCCCGGCCGACCGTCGTCCCCGGGCTGCTGCTGACCGCACCGAGCGGCACCGGCTTCCACTTCGACCCCGGCGCGCTCTGCCTCGAACTGCTCACCACCGGTGGCCCCGGCAGCCACGCCCGCTGGGAGGTCCTGCACCGACCCGACGACCTCACCGCCTGGCTGCCCGCCTCGCGGCTGCGCCTGCCCGCGGACGCCGTCCGGATCACCGACGCCCAGCTCACCGCCGCCCGCACCCTGCGCGACGCCCTCTGGCGGCTCACCGCGGCCAGGGCCCGCGGCGAACGCGGCGCCGCCGCCGACTACGCCGTCCTCAACCGAGCCGCCGAACACCCCCCGCTCGTCCCCAGGATCGCCCCCGACGGCACCGCGGCGCCCCCCCTGCCCGCCGACGGCGACCAGTTGGCCTCCACCGTCGCCCGGGACGCGATAGCCCTGCTCACGGGCCCGCACGCGGACCGCATCCGCGAGTGCGGCGCGCACAACTGCTACCTGATCTTCGTCGACACCTCCCGGCCGGGGCGGCGGCGCTGGTGCTCCATGGAACGCTGCGGCAACCGCAACAAGGTCCGGGCGCTGCGGGCCCGGCGGGAACCGGAGTAGCCGGGGTGCCCGCGCCCCGGCCCGCTTCCCCGTCCGCCTCCCACCCCCTTCCCCATCCGCCCCCCTACCCGCATCCCATCCGGGCGGACGGACGTTCACCAGCTGATCCGCCGTCTGAGAGCATGGAACGATGCGACCGCTGTACTCCGTCCCCCTCGGAATCGCCGCCACCGGCGCCGCCTGCCTCGCCTACTCCGCCGGGTACGAGGTCCGTTCCTTCCGGCTGCGCCGGGTCGAGGTCCCCGTCCTGCCCCGGGGCGCCCGCCCCCTCCGGGTACTGCAGGTCTCCGACATCCACATGGTGAGCGGCCAGGGCAAGAAGCAGCGGTGGCTGAAGAGCCTCGCGGGCCTGCGCCCCGACCTCGTCGTGAACACCGGCGACAACCTCTCCGACCCGCTCGGCGTCCCCGCCACCCTCGACGCGCTCGGGCCGCTGATGGAGTTCCCCGGCGTGTACGTCTTCGGCTCCAACGACTACTACGGCCCGGCCCGCAAGAACCCGGCCCGCTACCTCCAGGCGCTGCGCAGCGGCATCCACGGCATGAACAACCCCGACGGCACCGGCAACCGCGGCATCGTCGGCGCCGTCCACAACCCCTGGGAGAAGCTCCGCGACGGCTTCGACGCGGCCGGCTGGCTCGACCTGACCAACACCCGCGGCCGCCTCACCCTCGGCGGCCTCGACCTCGAGTTCACCGGCCTCGACGACCCGCACATCCGCCGCGACCGCTACAGCGAGGTCACGGGCGGCCCGTCCGCCGACGCCGACCTCTCCCTCGCCGTCGTCCACGCGCCCTACCTGCGCGTCCTGGACGCCTTCACGGCCGACCGCTACCCGCTGATCCTCGCCGGCCACACCCACGGCGGCCAGCTCTGCATCCCCTTCTACGGCGCCCTGGTCACCAACTGCGACCTCGACGCCAAGCGGGTCAAGGGCCTCTCCACCCACACCGCCGGCGGCCGCCGCTCCTACCTCCACGTCTCCGCCGGCTGCGGCACCAACCGCTACACCCCCGTCCGCTTCGCCTGCCCCCCCGAGGCCACCCTCCTCACCCTCACCCCGGCCGCCCGCTGACCCGCCCCGGACGCCCGCCGGGAATCGGATTTCGTGTCTCGGCGAGCGTCCGGTAGAGTTCTACTCGTCGCGAAGGAGACGGAGCGACAAACAGAAAGACCGGGGTGTGGCGCAGCTTGGTAGCGCGCTTCGTTCGGGACGAAGAGGCCGTGGGTTCAAATCCCGCCACCCCGACCCAGTCCAGAGGGCCTATCGGAGAAATCCGGTAGGCCCTCTGGCGTTTCCGCGTGACGGCGGCTCAGGTCCGCCCGGGTGGAATGGCGCAGGCCCGGTGTCCCTGAGGGGAGACCGGGCCTGCGTGTGTACTCGGGGGGTGTCGCGGGTCAGAACGTGGTGATGATGGCGAACACCGAGTCGGAGACACCCGCGTAGGCGTTGCTCAGGCTGAAGGTCGCCGCCTGCGGGCGGTAGATGCCGAAGGTGGTGCGGCCGCGGCCCTGCCAGTCGCCGGTCACCGGGAAGTCGCCCACCGCGCCGTAGGTGGCGGTGGTGATGGTGCCGTCGTCGTGGCGCAGGGCGAAGGTGTTGGTGCCGCCCCACTGCCGGTCGGGGCGGGCGATGCCGAGCTGGGCGTGGCCGACGCCGTCCCAGTCGCCGACGATCGGGAGGTCGCCCTGCTGGCCGAGGGTCGCCGTGCTGACGCTGCCGTCGTCGTGGCGGACCGCGAAGGTGTTGGTGCTGGGCCGGTAGACGGCCAGCTGGGCGTGGCCGTTGCCGTCCCAGAGCGCGGGGACCGGAACGTCACCCGGCGCGCCGAAGGACACCGTGGTGACGCTGGTGTCGTCGTGGCGCAGCGCGAAGACGCCGTCGCGGTAGATGCCGAGCTGGTCGTGCCCACCGTCCCAGGAGCCGGTCACCGGGACGTCGCCGGACTGGCCGAAGTACACGGTGTTGACCCGGCCGCTGTTGTCGTTGGTGGTGGCCAGCGACCACATGCCGCTGTAGAAGACGCCAACGTGGGTGCTCGCGCGGCCGTCCCAACGGCCCGTCACCGGGGTGCCCGAGCGGGTCCAACCGTCGACCCGGACCTGCTGCGAGTAGGTCAGCGAGCGTCCGTGGTCGTCGACGAAGGTGGCGGTGGCGGTGTAGGTCCCGACGTGGGGGTACTCGTGCGGAATACCGTTGGCGCTCCCGTTGCGCACGACCGTGCCGCTGCCGTCCCCGAAGTCGACGGTGGTGCTGACCAGTGGCCAGGGGCTCGTGACGGTGGCGTAGAGCTCGACGTGCGTCGGGCCGTAGTTGCTGTTCTGGACCGCCGAGATCGTCGGCGCGGACAGCGGGCCGACCGGGTCGACGGTGATGTTGGTGGTGGAGGTCTTGGTGTTGCCGAGGCCGTCGGTCGCGCTGAGCACGGCGCGGTAGGTGCCGGGGCCGGGGTAGGTGTGGACCACCTGCGAGGGGGTGAAGGGCTGGGGGCCGGTCCCGTCGCCGAAGTCGATCGTCGCGGTGGCCTTGGACCACGGCGAGTAGACGATGCCGAGGAACGCCTTGTCCAGCGGGTGCCCGGCCGGGATCCGGTTGTTCCAGTCCCAGCTGAGGCCGACCGCGAACGGGTTCTGGCGCTCGATGGCGCCGCGGTCGTAGTACGTCGCCGTGCCGGTGCCGGTGTTGTCGACCAGCGGGTCGTCGACGCGCTGGTTGCCCAGCAGGTCGGTGGTCAGCTCGCCGGGTGCGCCGGCGTCGGCGGAGTCCAGCGCGTTGGTGTCGCGCTGCGGGGTGACGTCGTCGTTGGAGTTGCCGCCGAGGTTGAAGCCCGGGTCGGTGTCGACGTCGTGCGCGCCCTGGCCGGTGGCCGCGGTGAAGGCGGCGGGCGAGGTGTAGACGGTGCCGGCCCAGGAGTAGGCCTGGCTGCCCGCGTTGACACCGGTGCCGGGGTGGACGACGTTGTAGTCGGCCTTGGTGCCGGTGACCGAGCCGGCCGAGACGACGAACTCGACCGGGCCGGCCTGGGGGCAGCGGATGGTCGTCGGGCCGGTGGCGGTGATGATGTTGTTCTCGATCACCGCGCCGCTCGA
The DNA here is from genome assembly GCF_042887925.1 of Kitasatospora sp. NPDC057904. NCBI lineage: Bacteria > Bacillati > Actinomycetota > Actinomycetes > Kitasatosporales > Streptomycetaceae > Kitasatospora > Kitasatospora sp. NPDC057904. Next base: position 509,372 of record NZ_JBHVOL010000005.1, on the reverse strand, counting down.
CGCGCCGGTCAGCGAGACGCCGGTGCCGCAGTTCTCCGCGACGGTGTTGCTCGTCACGACGGTGCCGGGGGCGTCGGTGACGACGATGCCGCCGCCGATGTTGCTGGTCAGGGCGTTGGTGGTGACGACCGTGCCGGTGACGCCCGGGTCGACGGCGATGCCCGCGCCGCCGCTGGCGCCGATGCGGTTGCGGCTGACGGTGCTCGCCGTGGTGGCGCCGGTGAGGCGGATGCCGGCAGCCTTGGCCGAGCCGGCTCCGAGCAGCGTGTTCCCGTCGACGACGATCCGGTCCGAGTCGGCGACGAGCACGGCCTCCTGGGCGGTGTTGAACGCCAGGCCCTGGATGGTGACGTCGTGGACCTTGGAGAGCGAGAAGCCGTGCCCCCCGACGACGCCGACCTGGGCGGTGGGGAGCTTGTCGGTGTCCGGCAGGCCCTGGAAGGTGATCGGGTGGCCGGGGGTGCCCGAGTGGGTGACGGTGACCTGCTCGGCGTAGGTGCCGGCGCCCTCGGCGATCTGGACGGTCTGGCCGGGCTGGGCGGCGTCGGCGGCGGCCTGCACGGTGCAGTACGGCTGGGCCTGGGCGCCCGTGCCGGCGTCCGAGCAGTGCGCGGTCGGGCTGTTGTTCACGTAGAGCGTGGTCGCGTCGGCGTGTGCGGCGCCCACCGACAGCGTGGTTCCGGCGATCGCGGAGCTCACCAGAGCCGCGGCGATGCCGATGTGACGTCTTATGGACATGTCCATCCCCCAGGGCGTTCCAGGACTTTCGGGTAACGCGAAACAGCGCCGGCGGGGTCCCGGTCCGGGACCGCGCGGAAGTGATCACAGACCGGCGCGCAGAGCAGTATCCACCCTGCTCGGCCGCGCGTTCCATCGGGATTCCCCCCTGAGCGCGGCGGGGCGGTCCGAGCCGTGTCGGGCGGGGCGTCAGAGCAGGTCGGCGAGGGCGGTTCGGGAGGTGATGCCCAGTTTGGGGTAGGCCTTGTAGAGGTGGTGGCCGACCGTGCGGGGGCTCAGGAAGAGTTGGGCGGCGATGTCGCGGTTGGTGAGGCCGCGAGCTGCCAGGCGGGCTATCTGGAGTTCCTGCGGGGTGAGGGCCGCCAGGGGGGAGTCGGGGGCCGTCGGGGTGGGGGCGGTGGTGCCGGTGGCGGTGAGTTCGGTGCGGGCGCGGGTGGCCCAGGGGTGGGCGGCGAGGCGTTCGAAGGTTTCGAGGGCGGCGCGCAGGTGGGGGCGGGCGTCGGTGCGGCGGCGGGCGCGGCGCAGCCACTCGCCGTAGAGGAGGGCGGTGCGGGCCTGTTCGAAGGGGCGGTGGGTGCCCTCGTGCAGGTCGAGGGCGGCGCGGTAGGCCGATTCGGCGAGTTCGTCGGGGCCGAGGAGGGCCTGGCAGCGCAGGCGCAGGGCCTCGGTCCAGGGACGGCCGGCGGCGGCGCTCCAGCGGGCGAAGCGTTCGTACGGCTCGGCGGCGCGGTCGGGGGTGCCGAGGCGGACGGCGGCCTCGACGAGGTCGGGGACGGCGCGGGTGGCGCTGACGTGGTGCCGGTAGCGGCCGGTGGTGAGGGTGTGCAGGCGGTCGGCGGCGTCGCCGGCCCGGCCGTGGCCGAGGTCGTCGAGGGCGAGCGCCCAGTGGGCCCAGGGTTCGCCGGAGGCGGGGGCGGCGGTCTGCGGTCCGGTGGTGGCGAGGGCTTCGGCGGCGAGGCGGGTGCAGGTGTCGGTGGTGCCGGCGAGGGCGGCCAGGTAGGCGAGCAGGGCGGCGAGTTGGCTGACCCACTGGTGCTGGCCGGTGTCGCGGGCGAGGTCGAGGGCCTCGGTCGCGGTGACCTCGGCGTCGCGGTGGCGGCCGTGGAAGAGTTCGGCCTCGGCGAGGAAGAACCCCAGTGTGGGCAGCACGCCGACGGCGCCCTTGGCGCGGGCTTCGGCGACGAGTTCGGCGGCGAGTTCGGCGGTCTCGTCGTCCCGGCCGAGGACGAGGGTGGCGCCGCACAGCTGGACGAGGTCGGCCGGGGTGTCGGCGCCGGCCGCGCGGGCGGCGTCGGCGGTGGCGCGGGCGGTGGGCAGCGGCCCGGCGGGCCGGCCGAGGGCCGGGAGGACGGCGGCCGTCAGGTGGCGGGCGAGCGGGGTGAGCGGGTCGTCGTCGGCGAGCGGGAGGGCGGCGAGGCGGTCGAGGACGGCGGCCACCGGCTCCTCGCCCGCGTACCAGGCGGCGTGGAAGGCCTGGAGCAGCATCCGGGCGGCGTGCGGCGGTTCGACGGCGGTGCCGGCGGCGTCGAGCAGCAGGCGGTGGGCGGTCGGGTAGGAGCCGCGCCAGAAGTGCGCGGTGGCCCGGACGTGGTCGAGCAGCGCGTGCGCGAGGACGCTGTCGGTGCGGGCGGCCGCCTGGTCGGCGAGCGCCTCCGCGTGCTCCAGCCGGCCTTCCTCGGTGGCGGCTTCGGCGGCGAGGACGAGGCGGCGGGTGGCGGCGTCGCGGTCGGGGGTGAGCCGGGCGGCGCGTTCGTAGGCCGCGGCGGCGCCGCCGTGGGCGCCGCGGGTCCCGGCGCGGACGGCGGTGCGTTCGAGCGCGTCGGCGAGGTCGGCGTCGGGGGCGGTGGCGGCGAGGGCGAGGTGCCAGGTGCGGCGGTCGCCGTCGGGCAGGGCCGCGCCGACGGCCCGGTGTGCGGCCAGGCGCTGGAGGTGCGGCGCGCGTTGGAGGACGGCGGCGCGCAGGAGCGGGTGGCGGAACGCGAGCCGGCGATCGGGGGCGACCGTCACCAGGCCCGACTCCTCGGCGGGGGCGAGGTGTTCGGCGCAGGCGCCGAGGGTCTCGGCGGCGGGCAGGACGACGTCGAGTTCGCCGTTCTCCTCGATGGCCGCGACGAGGAGCAGCGTCTGGGTGGCGGCGGGCAGGCCGGTGACCTGGCCGTGGAAGGCGATGAGCAGCCGGCTGGTGAGCGGAAGGCTGCCCGGTGCGGCCGTCTCCGGTCCGGTGACGGGGAGTTCGGTGAGGGCGAGGGGGTTTCCGGCGGCCTCGGCGAGCAGCCGGCGGCGGACGGGGGCGGGCAGGTCGGGGCCGGCGCGGTGGGTGAGCAGCCGGGTGGCGTCGTCCTCGGGGAGTGGCGCCAGCGTCAGTTCGGGCAGGCCGAGTCGGGCCTCCGCGGTGCTGCCGTCCGACCGGGCGGCGAGCAGGAGCGCGACGCCTTCGGCCTGGAGGCGGCGGGCGGCGAGCAGCAGGGCGTCCCAGGAGGCGCGGTCCAGCCACTGGACGTCGTCGACGACGCACAGCAGCGGCCGGTCGGCGGCGAGTTCGGCGAGCAGCCCGAGCGTGGCGAGCCCGGTGAGCAGGCGGCCGGTGGAGCCCGGAGCGGCGGTGAGGCCGAACACCGTCTCCAGCGCGAGGCGTTGCGGTCCGGGCAGGGCGGACAGCCGGTCGAGGCCGGGCGCGAGCAGCAGGCTCAGCCCGGCGTAGGGCAGTTCGGCCTCGTGCTCGACACCGGCCGCCCGGATCACCCGGAAGCCGTCCCCGGCCGCCGCGACCGCGTGGTCCAGCAGGGCGGTCTTGCCGATCCCGGCCTCCCCGGCCAGCAGCAGCACGCCGCTGCGGCCCTCCCGCGCCCCGTCCAACAGCCCGTCCACGACGGCCTGCTCGCGTTCCCTCCCGTACAGCATGGCTCCGACCCTACCCACCCCCGCCGGACGGTGACCGGCGAACGTACGCACCCCCTTACCCATACGTGACGGATTCGCCCGCGCCCGCCCGTCCCTACCTTTGTGAGCAGCGGGAACGACCCGCCCAACACCCCACCGGGACACGGGAGAAGACGATGACCGAGATCACCACCGCCGCCCTGCAGCAGCTCGCCGAGCGCTACCTCGCGGTCTGGAACGAGACCGACCCGGCCGCCCGCCGCAAGCTGATCGACGAGGTGTGGGCCGAGGACGGCCGCTACACCGACCCGCTGGCCGCGGTGGCCGGCCGGGACTCGATCGACGCGCTGATCGGCGCCGCCCAGGCCCAGTTCCCGGGGCTGGAGTTCACCCTCGGGCCGGTGGACGCGCACCACGACATCGCCCGGTTCACCTGGAACCTCGGCCCGGCCGGCGCCGAGCCGATCGTGATCGGCTTCGACGTGCTGACGGCCGGTCCGGACGGGCGGATCGCCTCGGTGGCCGGCTTCCTGGACCGCGTCCCGGGCGCCTGAGCCGCCGTGGCGGCTGCCGGTTCCGTGTCCCCCGCGCGACGTGGGGGCACGGAACCGGGCGTCAGCGCCACAGCCGGAGCGCACGGAACCGGGCGTCGCCACCGAAGGCGTGAGCACGGAACCGGGCGTCGGCACCGAAGGCGTGAGCACGCGAGCCGGAGCGCACGGAATCGGTCGTCGGCACGAGGACCGGCCCCGCGCACGCCCCCGGCGGGGGCGCGCCACCCCCCGGAGGGTCCGAAACCCACCCGCCCGTTCCGCTTCGTCCCCCCCATCGGGTTGGATGGTCGGATGAGCGAGGATAAGAGCGCCGTCCCGGCGTGGGAGCAGCGGTTCCGCGCGGCCCGGGTGTCCCTGCCGGACTGGGCCGAGGACGCCCCCGACCGGGCGCTGTACGTGTCCAACGCGACCGGCACCTACGAGGTCTACGCCTGGGACCGCGCCACCGGCACCCACCGTCGGGTCACCGACCGCCCGAACGGCACCACCGACGCCGAGCTGTCCCCCGACGGCGGTTCGGTGTGGTGGTTCGACGACCACGACGGCGACGAGTTCGGCGTCTGGCGCCGCCAGCCGTTCGCCGGCGGCCCCGACGAGGCGGCCGTGCCCGGCCTGGAGCCCTCCTACTCGGCCGGCCTGGCCCTCGGCCGCGACGGCACCGTGGTCGTCGGCCGCTCGACCGACGAGCACGGCACCACCCTGCACCTGCGCCGCCCCGGCGCCGCCGAGGCCGTCGAGATCTACCGGCACGAGGAGTACGGCGGCGTCGGCGACCTCAGCCACGACGGCACCCTGCTCGCGATCGACCACACCGAGCACGGCGACGCGATGCACTCGGCGATCCGGGTCGTGCGCCTGCTCCCCGGCGGCACCGGGGGCGCGGACGTCGAGACCGTCGCCGAGCTCGACGAGGTGACCGGCCGGGACGAGCCGCGCGGCGTCGCCTGCCTCGGCTTCGCCCCGGTCGAGGGCGACACCCGGCTGCTCGTCGCCCACCAGCGCACCGGCCGCTGGGAGCCGATGATCTGGGACGTCGCCACCGGCGCCGAGACCGCCCTCCCGCTGCGCGACGAGCAGGGCCGCGAACTGCCCGGCGACGTCTCCGCGCAGTGGCGGCCCGGCGCCGAGGCGCTGCTCGTCGAGCACGAGTACGAGGCCCGCAGCGAGCTGTTCTCGTACGCGCTCGCCGACGGCCGGCTGACCCGCCTCGACACGCCGCGCGGCACCGTCGGCGGCGCCACCGCCCGCCCGGACGGCACCGTCGAGTACCTCTGGTCCTCCGCCGCCGAGCCGTCCGCCGTCCGCTCCACCGCGGGGACGGTCGTCCTGCGGGCGCCTGGCCCGGTGCCGCCCGGCTCGATCCCGGTCGAGGACGTGTGGGTGGACGGCCCCGGCGGGCGCGTCCACGCGCTCGTGCAGCGGCCCGTGGGGGCCGGCGAGGGCCCGTTCCCGACCGTGTTCGAGATCCACGGCGGCCCGACGCACCACGACAGCGACTCCTTCGCCGCCGGCCCGGCGGCCTGGCTCGACCACGGCTTCGCGGTGGTCCGGGTCAACTACCGCGGCTCCACCGGCTACGGCCAGGCCTGGACGGACGCCCTGCGCGAGCGCGTCGGCCTGATCGAGCTGGAGGACATCGCGGCCGTCCGGGAGTGGGCGGTCACCAGCGGTCTCGCCGACCCGGGGCGGCTGGTGCTCACCGGCGGCAGCTGGGGCGGGTACCTGACCCTGCTCGGCATCGGCGTGCAGCCGGAACTCTGGGCGCTGGGCGTCGCCGCCGTGCCGGTCGCGGACTACCACACCGCGTACGCCGACGAGATGGAGGCGCTCAAGTCGCTCGACCGCACGCTCTTCGGCGGCACGCCGGAGGAGGTCCCGGAGCGCTTCACCGCGTCCTCGCCGCTCACGTACGTCGAGCGGGTGCGGGTGCCGGTCTACATCAGCGCCGGGGTCAACGACCCGCGCTGCCCGATCCGGCAGATCGAGAACTACGTCGAGCGACTGGCGGAGCTCGGCAAGCCGCACGAGGTCTACCGGTACGACGCCGGGCACGGGTCGCTCGTGGTGGAGGAGCGGATCAGGCAGCTGCGGCTGGAGATCGACTTCGTCCGGCGCCACCTGGGCGGGGGGTCGGTGTGAGGCGTCGGCTGACGCTGGCGGGGGTGGGGGTGGCCGGTGCGCTCGTGCTCACCGGCTGCTCCGGCGGGCACCGCGACCACGCGGGCTGCCCGCCCCCCGCAGGGCCGACCGGGCCCTCGGTCACCGCGACGGCCACGCCGATCGCGACGACCACACCGGTCGCCACGGCCACTCCGGTCGTTACGGGAACACCTGCCGTTACGGGCGCACCTGCCGTTACGGGCACAAAGGTCGTTACGGGAACACCCAAGGCCTCGGCCACCGCCGGGGCCACCCCGGCGAGCGCGCCGGTCGGGGCCGCGGTGGTGCAGGCGGCCTACCCGACGACGTCGGGCAACGGGTCGAAGGGCTCCGCCGGGAGCGGGTCCAAGGGGTCCGGCGGCGGATCCGGCGGTGCGAGCGGGTCGAGCGGCTCGAAGGGGCCCAAGGCCCCCAAGGGCGGTCGGTCGGTGCACCACCACATCGACCACCACGAGTCGGAGGCCGTGTACGGCACTCACAGCCGGTGCCACAACGGCCCGACGCCGGCCCCGGCACCGTCCGGCACGTCGACCTTCACCCCGCGTGCGACCCCGTGGGCTACCCCGTCCGAGGCGCCCTCCCCGCTGCCTCCCGCGTCCCCGGCGGCGCCGTCGCGACCGGTCGCGCCGCCCACAACGCCGCCCACCGCGACGCCCACCGCGGCGGGCAAGCCGTCGCGCTGACGGCCGCCTGAGGCGGAACCGTCAGTCGAGGACCGGGTCCAGTCCGAGGGCCCGGTCCTGCTCGGCCTCCGCCTCACGGCGCAGCAGGCGGTACCACATGAAGACCACGAAGCCCGCGAAGACGAACCACTCCAGGGTGTAGCCCAGGTTCTGGAACGCGCGGAGCGTCAGCCCGTCGCCGCCCTGCGGCTGGACCGTCGGCACCTCGGTCAGCCCGGCCGGAGCGGTGTCGGCGGCGACCCAGCCGTCGTACCAGCCGTCGTACGACAGCACGTTGAGCAGCGCCGCCCGGTTGATCGTGCCGAGCTGGCCGGCCGGCAGACCGCCCGCGACGGCGCCGTTGCTGCCGATCGCCTCGCCGGCCTGGAGCCGGCCGGTGACGGTCACCTCCCCGCCGGGCGGCGGTGCCGCCGCGGACGACGCGTCGGAGGGCGTCCCGGGGGCCCAGCCGCGCACGACGGCGACGGCGTGGCCGTCGGCGGTGCGGAGCGGGGTGAGCACGTAGTAGCCCTGCTTGCCGTCCACCGTGCGGTTGGGCACGAGGAGTTGGTGCGCGCTGTCGTAACTGCCGCTCACCGTGACGGGCTTGCCGACGGTGTCCGTGGTGACCTGCGGGCTGGCCGGGGTCAGCAGGGCGTCGATCGGCCTGGTCTCACTCGTGGCGGCGAGCGCCTGGCCGGCCGCCTTGTGCGAGGAGAACCGGTCCTCGAACCGGCCGAGCTGCCAGGAGCCCAGCCAGAGGCACACCGCGATGGCCACCAGGGCCAGCACGGTGCCGCCGAGCCAGCGCGGAGTGAGGAGGAACCGGTACACACCCCCCACGGTAACCACTCTTCACACGCCGTCCGACCACAGGGGGCCCGACACCGCTGCGGGACACCGGGCGCCGGACCGCTCCCGGCCCCGCTCCCGGTCTTCGGCTACCCGGCCGACGGCGTCCCCGACGGCTGCGACGCCGGCCCGCCCACCGCCTGCAGGCCGCCGCGGTACACCGTCCCCGCGCACGCCCCCGGCAGGAGGACGGCGGCGGCCGACGGGCTGCCCGGCGCCGGGGTGTGCGCGATGGTGGCGGACGGCGGGTTGGAGACGGTCGGGTTCGGGGTCGGGCTGCCCGTGGGGGTGGGCGCGGTGGTCGGGCCCGTGCTGGGCGACGGGCTCGCCTGCGGGTTCGACGAGGGCGCGGCCGACGCGCCGGACGCGGGGGCGCCGGAGGCCGCGGGCGCCTGGGTGGTGAGCGAGATCGGGCCGGGACCGGTCGCGCCGGTCGGCGCCGCCGTGGCACCGCCCTGGCCGGTCGTCGGGCAGACCGGGTCGGGGATCCAGGCGAACGGCACCCGGTAGCCGGCCTGCGGGGCGAGCAGCGGCGGGTCCGTGTCGGCGGGCGGCAGGCCGGTGGCCGGGTCGCCCGCGGTGTGGTCGGTCACCCGGATCCGGCTGCGGTCCGTCCCGGTGACCCCCGTCACGGAGACCGCGCCCGGCCCGCCGAGCCGGCAGGCGTGCCCGGAGACGTTGGTCACGGCGAACCACCCGTAGATCCGCCCGGCGGCGTCGGCGGGCCCGGCCTGGCCCGAGCCCTGGCCGAGGTCGCCGCGGGTGCAGAGCGGGACGATCGGGCCGTCCCCGCTGCTGGTGGCCGCGGCGGGGGCGGTCGTCCCGGCGTCGGCGCGGGCGCTGCTCGCGCCGGGGCTGGGCGAACTGCTCGCGGTGCCGGACGGCTGTCCGACGGTGCCGGGGGCCGGGCCGGGGTGCGGGGACGCGCCGAACGGGCCGGAGCCGTCGGCCGTCGTCCCGGCGGGGACGCCGGTGGCGGGGCCGTCGGCGTGCGGCGAGCCGGGGCCGCCGGAGAGGCCGAGGTGGTCGGCGGTGTGCAGGGCGGGCAGGGCGATCGCGACGGCGGCGGCCAGCGCGAGGGCCCCGGTCAGGGCGCCGCGGCGGGCGGCCCGGCGGCGGGGCACGGCGGTGCGGATGCGGGGCAGGCCGCCGGGGCCGGGCTGGATGCCGGCGACCGCCCGGTGCATCAGGTCACGGACGGCCAGTTCGTCGGTCGTGAGGTCCGCGGTCGGGTCCGTCGAGAGATCGGTCGTGAGGTCCGCGGTCAGGTCCGCCGCGGGATCGGCGGTGAGGTCCGCGGTCGGGTCCGCCGCGGGACCGGCGGTGAGGTCCGCGGTCGGGTCCGTCGGGAGACCGGGGGTGGGGTCCGACGCGACGTCCGCCGCGGGATCCGGAGTGAGCCCCCCGCCGTGGGCCTTTCCCGCGCCGTCACCCATGGCCGGCCTCCATCTGCGTGCGCAGGGCGGCGAGTCCGCGCGAGCCGTACGCCTTCACCGATCCGAGCGAGATGCCCAGGGTCTCGGCGACCTGCGCCTCCGTCATGTCCACGAAGTAACGCAGCACCAGAACCTCCCGCTGACGGCGTTGCAGGCCTCGGAGCGCGGCTTTCAACTGGTCACGCTCCAGCGCATCGTAGGCGCCTTCTTCTGCACTGGCCATGTCAGGCATCGGTTTCGGCAGCAGCCGCAGGCCGAGGATCCGGCGGCGCAGCGTGGAGCGGGACAGGTTGACGACCGTCTGCCGCAGGTAGGCCAGGGTCTTCTCGGGCTCGCGCACCCGGCGCCGGGCGGCGTGCACCCGGATGAACGCCTCCTGGACGACGTCCTCACAGGTCGAGAGGTCGTCCAGGAGCAGCGCGGCGAGCCGCAGCAGGGAGCGGTAGTGGGCCTGGTAGGTCTCGGTGAGCAGGTCCTCGCTGGTACCGGCGTCGGCACCGGCGCCGGAGTCCGCCGTACCGGGTGCGACCGCGGTCATCTGGCTTTCTTCCGGCCTACTCGCAGGCCAATGGGCGCGCGGCGGGAAGGTCACCGCGGCACTCGCCGAGATGCCCGCCCCTGCCCCCACCATCACGTTCGCCACGCCCGTTGGACACTCGATCCCCTGTCATGGTTGCCCAGCCCGGGGGACATTCTTCCGCATCCGCGGAAGTGGCCTCCAGGGAATTCGAGAGGGTTTCCGGACAGATTGTGGGGAGGACGATCCCATATCGGACGGTCCCGCCTCACATCGGACACACGGATCGGGCACACTGATCGGGCCGGACCGGCCGTCAGGACGCCCGCTCCTGGGGCCGCAACCGCCCCCGGAGGGTCGTACCGGCCGGGTCGACCGGGCAGGTCGGCCACGCAGGTCGGCTACGCGGGCCGGAGCTCGCCCGCCACGAGCTCGGCGATCTGGAGCAGGTTGAGCGCCGCCCCCTTGCGCAGGTTGTCGCCGCACAGGAAGAGGTCCAGCGCGGCCGGCTGGTCGAGCGCGCGGCGCACCCGTCCGACCCACACCGGGTCCGTCCCGACCACGTCGTTCGGCGTCGGGAACTCCCCCGCCGCCGGGTCGTCGTAGAGGACGACGCCGGGCGCCCCGCGGAGGATCTCCTGCGCGTGCTCCTGCGTCACCTCCCGCTCGAACAGCGCGTGGACGGCGAGCGCGTGGGTCCGGACGACGGGGATGCGCACGCAGGTCGCGGAGACCCGCAGGGCGGGCAGGTTGAGGATCTTGCGCGACTCGTCGCGGATCCCGACCTCCTCGGAGGACCAGCCGCCGTCCCGCAGACTGCCCGTCCAGGGCACCGCGTTGAACGCGAGCGGAGCGGCGAACGGCCCGTGGTCGGCGATCACCGCGCGCAGGTCGCCGGTCTGCCGGCCGATCTCCTGGCGGCCGGCGTCGAGACCGCCGACGAGCGCGGTCTGCTCGCGCAGGGCGGCCTCGCCGTCGCGGCCCTCGCCGGAGGCGGCCTGGTAGGAGGCGACGACGAGTTCGACGAGCCCGTACTCGGCGTGCAGCGCCCCGATGGCCGCGATCATCGCGAGGGTGGTGCTGGCGGGGCTGGCGACGATGCCGCGCGGGCGGATCCGCAGCGCGGCGGCGTTCACCTCGGGGACGACCAGCGGGACCTCGTCGGCGGTGCGGAACGCGGCGGAGTCGTCGACCACGACGACGCCCTTGGCGGCGGCGATCGGCGCCCAGCGGGCGGAGACCTCGTCGGGCACGGCGAACACCGCCACGTCGATCCCGTCGAAGGCCTCCTCCGTCAGCGCGACGACCTCGACGGACTCCCCGCGCACGACCGGCTTGCGGCCGGCCGAGCGCGGGGAGGCGACGAGTCGTACCTCGCCCCAGACGTCCTGACGGAGCGAGAGCAGGCCGAGCAGCACCTCGCCGACCGCGCCGGTGGCGCCGACGACGGCGAGGTTCGGCCGCCGGGTCATCGCCCGGTGCTCCCGCTCGGCTCCCGGCTCATCGCCCGGTGCCTCCGTAGACGACGGCCTCGTCCGTGTCGCTGTCCAGCCCGAAGGCGCTGTGCACGGCGCGGACGGCCTCCGGCACGTCGTCGGCGCGGGTCACGACCGAGATGCGGATCTCCGAGGTGGAGATCAGCTCGATGTTGACGCCGGCGGCGGACAGCGCCTCGAAGAACGTCGCGGTGACGCCCGGGTTGGAGCGCATGCCCGCGCCGACCAGGGAGATCTTGCCGATCGCGTCGTCGTAGCGCAGCGACTCGAAGCCGATGCCCTCCTTGACCCGGCCGAGCGCGTCGATGGCCTTCTGGCCCTCGGTCTTGGGCAGGGTGAAGGAGATGTCGGTCAGCCCGGTCGACGCGGCGGAGACGTTCTGCACCACCATGTCGATGTTGACCTCGGCGTCCGCGATGGCGCGGAAGATGCGCGCGGCCTCGCCCGGCTTGTCGGGCACGCCGACGACCGTGACCTTGGCCTCGGAAGTGTCGTGGGCGACTCCGGAGATGATGGCCTGCTCCATCTCGCCCCCTTCGGGCTTGTTCGGGTTGTCGTTGCTGACGATCGTCCCGGGGAGACCCGAGAAGGACGAGCGTACGTGAATCGGGATGTTGTAGCGCCGGGCGTACTCCACGCAGCGGTCGAGCAGCACCTTGGAACCGGACGAGGCCAGCTCCAGCATGTCCTCGTACGCGATCCAGTCGATCTTGCGGGCCTTCTTCACGACGCGCGGGTCGGCGGTGAACACGCCGTCCACGTCGGTGTAGATCTCGCAGACCTCGGCCTTGAGCGCGGCGGCGAGCGCGACCGCGGTGGTGTCCGAACCGCCCCGGCCCAGCGTCGTGATGTCCTTGCTGGACTGCGAAACGCCCTGGAAGCCGGCCACGATCGCGATGTTGCCCTCGTCGAGGGCGGTGCGGATGCGACCCGGCGTCACGTCGATGATGCGCGCCTTGTTGTGGACGGAGTCCGTGATGACACCGGCCTGGCTGCCCGTGAAGGACTGGGCCTCGTGCCCCAGGGATTTGATCGCCATGGCCAGCAGGGCCATGGAGATGCGCTCTCCAGCGGTCAGCAGCATGTCGAACTCGCGGCCGGCGGGGAGAGGTGACACCTGCTCCGCGAGTTCGATGAGCTCGTCCGTCGTGTCGCCCATCGCGGACACCACGACGACGACCTCATGGCCGGCCTTCTTGGCGTCAACGATTCGACGGGCCACGCGCTTGATGCCCTCGGCATCCGCAACGGATGAGCCGCCGTACTTCTGCACGACAAGGCCCACGTGCGCTCCTCGACTTGTGTCGTTTCCGGGGGCGGGTGGGCCCCCGCACCCCCGGGGAAGGGGGATCTGCGGTCCGCGTCAGTCTACCGAGCAGGGGTGCCGCGACCGGTGCCATCCATATGATGAGACGCACGTTTCAGCACGTGGGCAGCGGTGCGGGGCGGGCACCGGCAGGTCTGCGGGCCATCCGGCGCGGCCCCGAAGATTCGCCGGACGAACGGACGGCGGCACGGCCGGATTTCTTTCCGGGGCCGGGCGGTGAGGCCTTCGTCACACTCGCGGGGCCGATGCCGACCCCGGCCCCACCTGCCGCCCCGGAGCCGCTCCTGGCGCCGCTGCCAGCGCTGCTCCTAGCGCCCGAGGCCGAGCTCGGCCGCCATGAGGTCGCCGGCCTGCTGCTCCAGCTGCTCGTCGGTGAGCCCGTCGTCGTCCGTGTCGGCGCCGTCCGGCACCGCACCGATCGGGCTGTCCAGCCGGACGTGGGCGATCAGCGACTGCAGCGCCCGCAGCACCGCCGAGCAGGTCGTGCCCCAGTTGGAGAGGTACGAGAACTGCCACCACCACAGCGCCTCGCTGACCCGGCCCTCGCGGTAGTGCGTCAGCCCGTGCTGGAGCTCGCCGACCACGCCGGCCAGGTCGTCCGAGATCCGGAACGCGTTCGGCTTCTCCGGCGGACCGTACGGGTCGAAGACCTCGTGGTAGACGTCGATCGGCGCGAGCAGCGCCGCCAGCCGCTCGCGCAGCAGCTCGCCGTCCGGCTCCGGCCCCGCGTCCGGCTCGAAGCGGTCGTCCGGGACGACGTCCTCGATCGCGCCCAGCCGGCCGCCGGCCAGCAGCAGCTGCGAGACCTCCAGGAGGAGCAGGGAGACGGCACTGCCCGGCTCGTCGCCCTTGGCGACCTCGGTGACGGCGAGCACGAAGCTCTCCACCGAATCCGCGATCTGCACCGCGAAGTCGTCCGGCTCCGAACCGTGTCCGTGGGTGTGCGGGGCGTGGTTCCGCCGGTCCCCGTGCGGGTCGCCGTGCGGCTGCCCGTGCGCCTCGCCGTGGGACGGCTGGTGGGGGGCGTGGGGCTGCTGGTTGATCGTCCGGTCAGACATCGAGCAGTCGTCTCCCTTCGAAGGCGCGGCCGAGGGTGACCTCGTCCGCGTACTCCAGATCCCCGCCGACGGGCAGACCGCTCGCCAGACGGGTCACCTTCAGGCCCATCGGCTTGCACAGCCGGGCCAGGTAGGTGGCGGTCGCCTCCCCCTCCAGGTTGGGGTCGGTGGCCAGGATCAGCTCGGTGACCGTGCCGTCCGCGAGGCGCGACAGCAGCTCGCGGATCCGCAGGTCGTCCGGGCCGACGCCCTCGATGGGGCTGATCGCGCCGCCCAGCACGTGGTAGCGGCCGCGGAACTCGCGGGTGCGCTCGATGGCGACGACGTCCTTGGGCTCCTCCACCACGCAGATGACGGCCAGGTCGCGGCGCGGGTCCAGGCAGACCCGGCACTGCTCGGCCTCCGCGACGTTCCCGCAGACCGCGCAGAAGCGGACCTTGTCCTTGACCTCCAGCAGCGCGTGCGCGAGGCGGCGGACGTCCACCGGGTCGGCCTGCAGGACGTGGAAGGCGATCCGCTGCGCGCTCTTGGGCCCGACGCCGGGCAGCCTGCCCAGTTCGTCGATCAGGTCCTGAACCACGCCCTCGTACAACGTCGCGCCTTCCCTCGGGTGGTCGGTGGTGCTCCGGCCGGTGCTCGGTCGATGCTCCGGCCGGTGGTCGGTCGATGCTCCGGCCGGTGGTCGGTCGGTGGTCCGGCCGGTGCTCGGTCGGTGGTGCTCCGGTGCCATCATCCAACGAATCGGGCGCCGGACACACCGCCCGACGCCCGACTCCCACATAAATCACACGGACCTACCGGCCGGACTCCCACAGTGACCGGCCGGTCCGGAGCCCGCCCGGTACCGCCTAGAACGGCAGACCGGGCATGCCGCCACCCAGGCCCTGGGTCAGCGGGCCCATGCGCTCGGCCTGCATCTTCTGCGCGGCCTGGTTCGCGTCCCGGACCGCCGCCAGGACCAGGTCGGCCAGGGTCTCGGTGTCCTCCGGGTCGACGGCCGCCGGGGCGATGGTCAGCGCCACCAGCTCACCGGCACCCGTCACCGTGGCCTCGACCAGACCGCCGCCGGCCGAACCGTTCACCTTCGCCTCGGCCAGCTCCTGCTGCGCCTTGGCGAGGTCCTGCTGCATCTTCTGCGCCTGCTTCAGCAGTTGCTGCATGTTGGGCTGGCCTCCACCGGGGAACACGGCTCACTCCTTGCTGTCGCACCTGTGCACGGGCTCGCGCGGCTCGTCCGCCGTCGTCCACGGCGTGGTCCTCGCTCGTCACCCGTCGTCGTCTCCGCCGAGCCTACGTGCTGCTCAGTTGCCGCGGTGGTGGATCTCCTCCAGGACCGTGGCACCCAGTTCGCGGATGATCAGGTCCTGGCCGGAGAAGGCCTCCTCGTTGAGGTCCGGGTCGTCCTCCTCCGGGATGTCGTCCTCCGGGGCCACGTGCGGCGCCGGGGGCCCGGCGGCGGGCGGCGGGCTCTGGACGGGCGCCGCCTGGACCGGCGCCGGGGCCGGAACCTGGGCCTGCGCCTGGGGCTGCGGCCGGACGGGCGGCGCCGGGGCGGCGGGCTGCACCGGGGGCGCGGCCGCGGCCGGACGCGCCGGGGCGCCCCAGCCGCTGGTGGTGGCGCCCGGGGCGGGGGCCCCGCCGCCGAAGCCGCCACCGGTGCCGCCACCGGCTCCCCCGCCCGCTCCGCCGGACGGGTCGACGATGCACTCGATCCGCCAGTCCACGCCCAGCGCGTCGCCGAGCGCCTGGCGCAGGACGTCGTCGCTGTTGCTGCCGACGAAGCTGTCGCGGGCGCCCGCGTTGACGAACGACACCTGGAGCACGCTGCCGTCGAAACCGGCCACCTGGCCGTTCTGGCTGAGCAGGATCCAGGTGAAGCGGCGGCGGTTCTTCACCGCCTCCAGGATCTGCGGCCACAGCTGCCGGACCTGCGCGGCGCCCTGCTGGGCGGCGCCGGACGGCTGCGCGGCGGCCGGCGGCTGCGCGACGGGTGCGGGCGCGGGCACGGGGGCGGGCGGGGCCGCCTGGGGCTCGGGCTGCGCCGCCACGGGCGCGGCCGGGGCCGGCCCGGGGGCCGGGGCTGCGGGGGCGCCGCCGGCGGGCGGGAAGCTGCGCGGGATCGGCCACGCGCCCGGCGCGGGGGCGGCGGGCGCCGGAGGGGCTGCGGGGGCGGGGGCCGGGGCTGCGACCGGGGCCGCCTGGACAGGTGCAGGAGCCGGAGCCGGGACGTCCGCTGCGGGCGGCGCCACCACCGGTGCTGCCACCGATGCTGCCACCGCGGGGGCGGCCATCACGGGCGCGGCCGTGCCCGGCACCGCCATCGGCCCGGCGAAACCGCCCGCCGCCGCCCGCCGCTCCAGCTTGTCGAGCCGTGCCTGGAGCGACAGCTCGTCGCTGTAGGCGCCGGGCAGCATCACGCGGGCGCAGATCAGCTCCAGCTGGAGCCGGGGGGCCGCGTTGCCGCGCATCTCGGTCAGCCCGGTGTTGACGATGTCGGCGGCCCGGCTGAGCTCGGCCGCCCCGAAGGCGTCCGCCTGGGCCTGCATCACGGCGACGCGGTCGGCGGGGGCGTCGATCAGCCCCTTCTCACCCGCCTCCGGCACGGTGGCGAGGATCACGAGGTCACGCAGTCGCTCCAGCAGGTCCGTGACGAACCGGCGCGGGTCGTGCCCGCCCTCGACCACCCGGTCGATCACCTGGAACACCGTCGCGCCGTCCTGCGCGGCGAAGGCGTCCACCACCTCGTCCAGCAGCGCCGAGTCCGTGTACCCGAGCAGCGCCGTCGCCATCTGGTACGTCACGCCGCCCTCGGTGGCGCCGGCCAGCAGCTGGTCCATGACCGACATCGAGTCGCGCACGGACCCGGCGCCGGCCCGGACGACGAGCGGGAACACCGCGTCCTCGACCTGGATGCCCTCCCGGCCGCAGACCTCGGCCAGGTAGTCGCGCAGCGTGCCGGGCGGGACCAGCCGGAACGGGTAGTGGTGCGTCCGGGACCGGATCGTCCCGATGACCTTCTCCGGCTCGGTGGTCGCGAAGATGAACTTGAGGTGCTCCGGCGGCTCCTCCACCACCTTGAGCAGCGCGTTGAACCCGGCCGAGGTCACCATGTGAGCCTCGTCCAGGATGAAGATCTTGTACCGGCTGTGCACCGGCGCGAAGAACGCCCGCTCGCGCAGCTCGCGCGCGTCGTCCACACCACCGTGCGACGCGGCGTCGATCTCGATCACGTCGATCGACCCGGGCCCGCCCGTGGCGAGGTCCCGGCAGGACTGGCACTCGCCGCAGGGCGTCGGCGTGGGCCCCTGCTCACAGTTCAGACAGCGGGCCAGGATGCGTGCGCTCGTCGTCTTCCCACAGCCGCGCGGCCCGCTGAACAGGTACGCGTGGTTGACCCTGTTGTTGCGCAGGGCCTGCTGGAGCGGAGCGGTCACGTGCTCCTGCCCGATGACCTCCGCGAAGGTCTCGGGGCGGTAGCGGCGGTACAGGGCTAGGGACACACCCCCGACGATATCGGGACGGACCGACAAACGCGGCACCCCTCGTCCCACCCGCAGCCCCTTGGAAGGCCCTCCGGGAACGCAAAGACCCCCCGTGCACCCGCCAGAGCCCTCCTACCCTTGCTGCCTTCCGGCCCTGGGGGGGTTCAGAGAGATAACGCCACACGAGGGGCTGCCCCCAACACTACCGGATCCCAGCCCCGACGATCCACAGGCCACCCCCACCTCCCCACCTCGGGATAGCTGGTCGCGAGCACCCCAAAACATGTACTAAGCTCTCCCACGGAGGATTCGCCTAGAGGCCTAGGGCGCACGCTTGGAAAGCGTGTTGGGGGCA